>JBIPLF010000002.1:0-99777 GCA_044368015.1 Rickettsiales bacterium | reverse complement strand
GTGCTCTATCCCGGTGGGACCGATTGCCATCTCCATTTCCCCCATCCAGTAGCATAGTAGCACGGCAGGCAACTTAAACAGGGGGACTGCGCCCTCGACTGATTGCGGAAGCAAACCAAAGTCATCCAAGGACTTGGTAACCACATAACCACGATCCGTACGCCTTTGCTCACAAAAGAACGGTAGCCCACGCAGGTCGGCAAAACTTGTGTGTTGGTTTCTGTATTTTACCTCAAAAGGAACAATCTGCCCATCCAGTTCTGCGACCAGATCTACTTCCAGTTCCTTGCTCCCCTTCTTACCACGCCAGTAACTGAATCGAACGTTCTGAGAATAATAGCGCATAAATAAATGCCTTAATACAGCGGCCTCTGCAGCAACGCCAAGAGCAACAGGGTCGTCCAGAATGCTACGCCCCGTGAGCATTACCGCAGGTGCAATCGCCGCATCAGCTAAATATATTTTATATCTACCACGTAGTATTTCTTTTCCATAGCCAAATGGGCTAAGTCGATAAATCAAATGTGCAGCCTCTAGGAGTGATATAAAATGCTGTGCTGTAGGACGTTTTATTTCTAAATTACTGCATAATGCATTCATATCAATCACCGAACCATCGTGCCGACAGAGATATAAAAACAAGTATTCCAGATCAAGCACCCGCCGAACACCAAACAAAGCGGTCATATCACGCTTGAGTACTTTATCCACAATGTCTTCCCGCAACAATCGCTGTGCCTGAGGAATGGTGGCCATCAGGGCGGATTGAGGAAACCCGCCTCTCACCAGATATTCATGAAAATGGGCAATGTAAGGAAGTGCGAGTTCCTTTGTTTCATAAATATCGCGCTTCTCCCATACAAAAAGTGATTTTAATGATGAAAGACTGGGTAATGCTGGCAAACGCAGTTTCTTAATTTGAAGATATTCGTAGAAAGAGAGCGTCGTTAAACGTATCGTGTGCCAGCGTCCGACTCCGGACTCCTGATTTGCCTCTAAAAGGGGAGATGCAGATCCCGTAAAAATGACCCGTCGATGCTTGTGGAAATCAACTTGATGTTTAATCCACGTCCCCCAATCTTTTAGGAATTGTGCTTCATCCAGGAAAATATATTCTGGCCCCTCCTGCTGCGGCTCGCGCTCGCGCCAAGCGGATAACACAGCCTCAATACCCGCCAATTTTATTACGGGATGATCACATGTTGCGTAAAGAATGTTACCAGCGGAAACGCCATCCTGAATCAGTTTCTCGATTGCCTGCATGAGTAACGTTGTTTTTCCTATCTGGCGTGCACCGGAAATAAGTACCGCACGATGCGTTGGTGGATTCGTTACCCAGTGGTAAAACTCGGCAAATACTGCTCTTCTCCACGTTGCCAGATCCGAGAAACGGTCTCCGCGCCACCACGGGTTAAACGATGCTAGCACACCAATAATCTCAGATTGCTCTATCCTCATACGAGGAACATAACTAAAAGCAGGAAATAGTTCAACCACACTTTCATTAAAGTACAAATTTAGTGTTTCTAGCCCTTTTTTCTGATCTCATCAAAATCGGACACCGTATCCAAACACAATCCCGCCACCTTCGCCAGTGTTGCGTGCGCCGAGGTCGGTGAAGAACCCGGCGCGGAGGGAACGGCGATCATCCAGCGCATAGGAAGCCGTGAGCTGAACACTCTGAAGGTCGTAATCGTTGGAGGGCTGAAGGGTCAGAAAATTCTGCCCTTCCTGCGTGGTGGCGAGGGTCGTATGCCATTCCGCCGCCACGCCCCAACGGTCGGTGAGTTGCGTCCCCAGCGTGGCATCGAACCGGTATTGGTCTCCCGCATTCCCGATCCGCCAGCGCTGCCCGGCCTCCAGATTGATATAGGAAGGCCGCTCCCACAGCGTGAAGCCGTAGCCTGCCAGCAGCTTCAATTCCATATCCTGCGTGTGACTACCGATTTCCGGTACCTCGCCGCTACGCCATACCGGCGACCGGGCGTACAGGGTTTGGGAGGAAAGCTTCACCCCCTTCCAATCCAGCAGCTCCTGCCGGTAAAAGAGCGCGAGTTCTGCAAGCCCCAGCGCCGCCCCGCCCTGCGTGGTGCGGCTATCCTCCTGCACGGCACGCTCCAGCGACGCACTGCCGCCTAGGGTCACCGTCTCGCTCCAGCCATATTCGAGGTAAGGCTCATAGGCCCATTTCTGGTATTCCGGAATGCGGAACCGGTTGCCCTCGGCATCCCGATACTCATCGGCGTGGTAATAACGCAAGCCCTGATGGAGACGCCACTCCCCCTCAGGGAGCAGCCATGCCCCGGCATGGGCGATGGAGGGGAGTGTTGAGTGTAACGTGATGAGTGCAAAGGAGAGAAACAGGAGATCTTTGCATATGTCTCCATGGATGCGGAAACGTCTCCACCTCGTCATTCCAACGCAAGTTGGAATCCAGTCTTCTCGTTGTTTCTGGATCCCAGCTTTCGCTTGGATGACGCGGGAAGCAGCACTCTTGCACACCAACAGGAGGTTAGTCAAAGGTCTCGAGATGAGTGCGAAGGGAGGAGGTCGCTTATAAGCACACATCACGCAACACTCTGCACTCCCGATTAATGCAACTTCTTGGCAATCTCCTGCGCCGCCCGGTTAACCACCTCGTCGGCGGTATCCTTGCTGATGCCTTCCAGCAGCAGCGAATGGGCGGTGGCCATGGCAATATAGACGATGTTGTTCTGCACATCCTTCAGCGCGGAAGCCTCGGCCTGACCGATTTTGTTCATCGCCTGCGAAATGCGCTGGTTGAGAGCATGTTCCAGATCGTGCTGCGCCTGCTCAGTCATTTTCACGGAGGCGAGCTTGGCATCCGACACAATCTGCTGCGCCTCGGCGAGCGCATCCTCGCGTTTACGCTGGAAGCTGGCGAGCAGGGCTTGCGCCTCCTCGCGCAGGCGGGTGGCTTCCTCCAGCTCACGGGCGATGAGGTCGGAGCGGCTATCCAGCGCCCCCAACAAGGCCCGCTTGACGGGTTTATAGGCAAACCCGACAAACGCAACGGTAGAAACGGCGACAGCAAACGCGGCGTCAAACATGCGATGGTTCCCTTAATTGTCCTTCATCATATCCTATGCGCGGGCTTCCGTCAAAATTATCCGCGAGCGACGAGTGCGTGGCTGACTTTCTCCACACTGGCACGGAGCTGCGCTTCGGTTGGCGCGCTACCCGTCAGGTGACGCACCACCTCCTGCGCAATGCCTTCTGCCACCTTCACCACCTGCGCCTGCATCTGGGCACGCTGGTCTTTCAGGCGATGCTCGGATTCACGCATCTGGTCGGCGAGGGTTTCGTCGAGCTTTTTATGCCGCTCGGCAGCCATTTTGGCGATTTGCTCATTGGCTTCCGCCAGTAATGCATTGGCCTCGGCTCTGGAACGCACCAGCCCCGCTTCATACTGGCGCTGGGCGTCCTGCGCCTCGCGCTTCATGGCTTCGGCACGGTCAAGCTCGGTGGCGAGCTTCACCCGGCGCGATTCCAGAATCTCCTGAAGGGCGGGTAAAATACGTTTGGCCGATGCCCAATAGAGCACACCAAAACACACCGCCAGCCAGAACAGCTGCGAGGCAACAATGGAGGGGTCTAGTTGAGGCATCGGCGCATATTCCTAATAGCGTTTTCCATGGATTCTGGGCGTTCGCGTCATTGCGAGGAGCATAGCGACGACCCGCTGCGCCAGCGCCAGCGCGGCGAGAGCAATCCAGCAAAAGCTGCTTTCTGGATTGCCGCGCTCCCTTCGGTCGCTCGCAACGACGGGGAAAGCGATGAAGCCCACTCCCTACGTCGAACGCATCATTCCTACAGCACGAACAGGAAGATAATCACGGCGAGGAAGGAGAAAATCCCCAGAGCCTCGGCCATACCGGCACCGATCACAGCCATTTTGAAGATTTGCTTTTCCGCCGAAGGATTACGGGCGACCGCGCTGGCCGCTTGGCCAAACACGTTCCCCACACCGATACCGGCACCGATCATACCGAAGCAAGCAAGCCCGGCACCTACGAATTTCATGACTTCCAGTTCCATAATAGTCCTCTTTCTGTTTAATGAAGGTGAATCGCATCGTGTAGGTAAACACAGGTCAACATCGTGAAGATATAGGCCTGCAACACGGCAACGAAAAACTCAAATCCGATAAAAATGGCGTTAAATGCCAGCGGCACCACGCCAAAGACGCCCATGGCGATAACAAATCCGGCAATGACTTTCAACACCAAATGTCCGGCCATCATATTGGCGGCCAGACGGATGGAAAGGCTCACCGGCCGGGCAAGGTAGGAAAAAAGCTCAATCAGGATCATCAGCGGGGCCAGCCACATCGGCGTCCCCTCTGGCAGGAAGTAATGGAAAAAATGCAGGCCGTGCTTCACAAACGCAATCACCGTAATGCCCAAAAACACCACCATGGCGAGGGCAAAGGTGATGGTGACATGGCTGGTCACGGTGAAGCTATAGGGCACCATCCCCAGCAGGTTGCAGGTGAGGATGAACATAAACAGAGTGAAAATAAACGGGAAATAGGCTTTCCCCTTCATGCCCACCACGTCTTTCACCAGATTGGCGACGAATTCGTAGGTGAGTTCGGCCATCGCCTGCCCACGCGACGGCACCACCGAACGGCGACGGGTGGCGAGTGAAAATCCTCCAATCACCAGCGCAACGGCAATCGCCATGGTCAGCGAGGAATTGGTAAAGCTGATATCCTGCCCCGCAATGGTCGGAAGCTGAATCAGCGGCTTCACCTCAAATTGCGCCAGCGGGCTATGGGCGGCTCCGGACATGGTTAACAGATACCCCTAAGCGTTATAAATCGCGCCCTTCTAGCGCATCCGAAGCCGCAAGTCTAGTAATAGTACGAAAACTGGCGGCACAACCCAAACAAACCGAGAGAATCAACAGCCAGGGCTTGGTGCCAAGCCACTGATCGAGCATGATCCCCACCACCACGCCGACAATCACCCCGGCGGCAATCTCCACACCGACGCGCATCCCAAGCCCCAGTGTGGCGGATCCCGGATCCGGTGCGTCTTTTTCCGTCACTTCGTCGCGCAGGGCGTCGATGCGTTTTTCAAGCGCAGCGAGTGCGGGGTCGGCAGGGGGAGTATCAGGCATAGCACCCCGTCATGCTGACGCTGAGCGTAGCGAAGGGGAAGCATCCCTCCGTTTGAGATAAGACTGCGAATGTTTCGCCTGTTGGAAGATGCTTCGCTACGCTCAGCATGACGCATCTTCCTGCTGGGGCGGTTGTGGAGCCGCCAGTTTCGCCACCCGCCCGGCATGCCGCCCGCCTTCAAAAGAAGTGGTGAGGAAACGGTCGAGGATCTGCTTCCGGGCTTTTTCACCCTCATTACGGCTCAACAGATGCCGCAGACCAAACGCGATCAGGCTCAGCACACAGCCCATGATCGCTAGACCGGGCAGATTCAGTGAATCCTGCATGGGTGATTCAGGCAAGGTGCCGGCAACCCCTACCACCGCGAGCAGCCCCAACACCGGCAACAGCAGCGGCAGCAGCGAACGGTGACCGGATGACGGGTTTGCACAACCCCGCGCCCCCAAACACAACACATTCGCGTCATTATGCTGGCGGGCGAGGGCGGCGGCTTCCGGCGTATGACACAGCGCCGCCCGGATATGCGGAAACCGATTCGCAGCGATGCTAATCCCAATCCCGCTGCCGCAGATGAGGACACCACGCGAGGCCTCGCCCGTCTGCAAACAAGCCGCCAGCTTTGCCGCGTAGTCCGGGTAATCGACCGAGGCATCGGTCGTTGGCCCCAAATCCAGCACCGCGTAACCCTGACGGCGTAAATGCTCCACCAGATGCGCTTTGAGAGCCACCCCTGCATGGTCGGAGGCAATGGCAATGGTCTGGTCAGGCGCGGCCACTACGCGGCCTCCCGTTGCGTGCTGTTTGTTACCTGAAAGCCTCGCGGCAGAATGGAAGTACCCGCATAGACCGCATCCTCGCCAACATCTTCGGCGATGCGCAGCAGCTCATTGTATTTGGCGAGCCGATCGGAACGGGCCAGCGACCCGGTTTTGATCTGCCCGCAATTGGTGGCAACGGCCAGTTGTGCGATGGTTGCATCCTCGGTTTCGCCGGAGCGATGCGACAAAATCGCCTTGTACCCCGCGCGATGGGCGATTTCCACCGCCTCCAGCGTTTCGGTGAGGGTGCCGATCTGGTTGGGTTTGACGAGCAAGGCATTCGCCAACCCATCCGCGATGCCCTGCCGCAAAATGCCCGGATTGGTAACGAATAAGTCATCCCCCACCAACTGAATCCGCCCGCCCAAACGTTCGGTGATCATCCGCCAGCCTTCGCGATCATGCTCGCCCATCGCATCCTCAATGGAGAGAATCGGATAGCGCGATAGCAAGGTTTCGTAATAGGCGATCATCCCCTCGCGGTCGAGATGCTTGCCCTCGCCGGTGAGGTGATAGACACCATCGCGGTGGAACTCGCTGGCCGCGGCATCGAGCGCCAACAGGAAATCCGTACCCGGTCGGTAGCCCGCACTCACCACCGCCTCCACAATGAAATGCAGGGCTTCGTCGGTGCTGCGCAGCTGCGGCGCAAACCCGCCTTCATCGCCGATGGAGGTCGCGTGCCCGGAGGCCTTCAACTTCCCGCGCAGCGCGTGGAATACTTCCGCCCCGGCACGCAGGGCCTCGTCAAACCGCGCAAACCCCACCGGCATGATCATGCATTCCTGAAGGTCGATTGGATTATCGGCATGGGCGCCGCCATTGATGATATTCATCATCGGTACCGGCAGCAGATGGGCGTTCACCCCACCGACATGCCGGTAGAGCGGCATCCCCAGCGATTCCGCCGCCGCTTTGGCAATGGCAAGCGAGGTGGCAAGGATGGCGTTGGCTCCCAGACGCGACTTGTTGGCAGTGCCATCCAGCGCGATGAGCGTCGCGTCGATATGGCGTTGTTCCTCGGCATCCAGCCCCTCGAGCGCCGGGGCGATTTCCTCATGCACGGCGCGGACCGCCCGCTGCACTCCCTTACCGCCATAGCGTTTGGCATCGCCATCGCGGAGTTCCCACGCTTCCAGCGATCCCGTCGAGGCACCGGACGGCGCGGCCGCACGGCCAACGGCACCGTCTTCCAAAACGGCTTCCACTTCGATCGTGGGGTTGCCACGACTATCGAGAATCTCGCGTGCAATAAGCGTGGTAATGGCAGTCATGGAAGGCCTTCCGGTGAATGAACGCTACTACGCAGATTCACCAGAGAACATCCACGCTGTCCAGAAAAATCAGGTGCGCACCTGACCTAATTCAGAGACGGCATCCAAAGCGGTCTCGCCCGACGCACGAGTGAGTACGGCTTGCACTGTTCCTCCAGCGTGGCGAACAATGGCCGCGTCTTGGGTCGTATACGATAATTCACCAAGCGCAACCTGAGCCTCGATCCCTTGACGGTTCAGAATTTGAGCGACTTGCTCTGCAGCTACGTTCGTGGGGAGATCACTCCCCTCAGCACTATGGAGCAAAATAGCTGTCTCGTATTCAGTTCCGTCAGAGCCTACGTGCCCCCCCCGGTTAAAAATTGAGAATTTCATTAACCTTCTCCCTGCTTGTTTAAGTGAGTACCGAGGAGGATTCTATCATGGGACGACTTTATGAACAGTTAATGTTTTATGACATTTCCAGCCCGGTGAGCCTCCAGCGCCCCGAACACCTGCATCTGACCGTGGGCGAGCGCCAGTTCCGCCGGGGTTTTGCCGTTTGCGTCGCGCATATCCGGGGATGCTCCGTGCGCCAGCAACGCCTGCACCGCCGCCGTCTGACCGTACATCGCCGCCGTATGCAGGGCGGTGCGCCCGGTTTTATCCTTTGCGTCCGGCAGGAATCCGAGCGGTAATAAGTAGTCGAGCATCTCCGCCCGTCCGGCGCGCACCGCCACCTGTACGGCGTTCTCCCCTTCCGGGATGGTTTTGTAGAGATCGGCCCCCAGCGAGAGTAACGTATCGGCCATGGCGGTATCCCCTTCCGCCACCGCCATCAGAAACGGGGTCAACCCTTCGGCCGATGGCGCATCCACCGGCGCCCCCATTTCCACCATCGCTCCGGCGATATCCGGACGGTCAGAGAGCACGGCAATATGCAGCGGGGTCAACCCGTTGCGCCCCTGCGTCATGGGATTGGCGGTGTTGGCGAGCAAAATCCGCAGCATCGTTACATGGCCCTGCTTGGCTGCGACCATGAGCGGCGTGTCATCCTCGGCATTGCGCACATTCAGGCTCACACCGGTGGCAAGCGCCGCCCGGAGTTGTTTTTCATCATTGCGCGCCACGGCATCAAACAGCCATTGCGTGTAATCCTTGGTGTGGAGCGCCTGCGGCAAATGCCGGTTGTTGAGGTCGTATTGTTCTTTGTAAATCTGGCTCGGCAGCACCGTGGTTTTGTAGCTCTTGGGCTTATCGGCGGCCGGGTACATCACCGGCTTGCCACGAGGGCGCTTTTTGACAGGCTTGGGATCTGGTTTAGCTTCCGCCGGAGCGGCCTCTGCCGGAGCATCGGGATCGGCCACCTCAAGCGAAAACAGCTTTTTAAGCTTGGCAGGACGGTTTTTTTCTTCCTCAGAGAGGGGGATATTCACCTGAGGCTTGGCTTCATCCGCCATCACCGCATCCCCCAACGCAGGCGGTGGGGGTGGTAGAACATCCGTTGCGCTGGGCAGTGGCGGCGGGGGAGGGAGATCATCCGCAGCCCAGGCACTCGAGGTTCCGCTGCACAAGACCATCAGTAGGGTAAAAAGAACACGCATCTACTCTCCCGGCATCAGGCGACGAATTTCGCGTTGTACAATCCGCTCGACCGTGGGCGGCAGATACTCATCCAGCCATTGCTTGAGGAGCGGCTTGAGGGCTTCCACTACCAGATCCTCCAGCATCGTGCCGTTTCGGAACCCCATTCCCCCTGCGCCATACGCGGTGGGCGTCACGGACTGGGTAAGCTGTGAAAGCACATGCTTCACCTGTTGCTCGGAACGGTCGGACAACAAATGCTCGCCATCGCCTCCCTCTTCCGGCACGTCAGGGGGCACAAACGCACCAGAAATACCGGCAGGCATCGTGAAGTCGCTGTCGAACGAGACTTCTTCCTCTGCTTCTTCCTCCGACACCACTTCCAGAATGCTTTCCGCCGTGACCAGCGATTCCTCCGTTGCAGGAGCGGCCATGGCCTCAACCGCATCCCACGGGTCTATCGGCGCAGCAGGAGCGGAAACCTCCTCCTCTGGCTCATCGGGCAGAGGGTCGGTCAATTCCAGTACGTCATCCTCATCCACAGCCCCCGCCATCACATGATGGCCATTGACCTCGGTATCGCCCGCAGGAGACGACCCGTCATCCGCAATAATCTTGCGGATTGACTGGAGGATATCCTCCATCGACGGCTCCTGCGATTGGGGTGTTTGCTGCGTCATGCCTGCCGTACCTTACGGGGTACCCTATATGGTTTAGAACCCAATCAACTGATGCTTTACATCGAAATAGTGGTCTTTGGGATCGTAAGACGTCGTATCAAGTTTCAGTGTTTCAGGCGTCAGATTTCCGGTCAGGGCATACAGGTTATAGGCCGATACGGCGGCGTCGCGTTGCGCCCGTGCAAGATTTACCTCGGAATCGAAGAGCTCCTGCTCCGCATCCAGCACATCCAGCGTGGTACGCGCACCATACTGCGCCTCCTGCGTGACGCCATCCAGTGCCACTTTGGCAGATTCTACGGCCTTTTTATTGGCCTCAATCGTGGCCTTGGACGCCAGATAATCCTCCCACACCGTCGTCACCGCCGACTGAATGCGGTCTTCGGTAGCACGGAACGTATAGGACTGACGCTCCATGGTGTTTTTGGCCTGACGAATCTGCGAATATTCCGCTCCCGCCTGATAAAGCGGCACCTGCACCGCCATCACCACCGATTGATCGTTAAAGTCGAGACTGTTGCCCGCTCCGGCGCCCTCCTGGCGCTCCACCGTGCCGCGCACACTAACCGTTGGCAGCAGTGCGGCTTTCCGACCATTCACATCATGGCGAGCGGCGTCCATCTGGTATTTGGATTCGAGCAGTGCCGGGTTATCGGCCATGGCTTTGGCAATGAGTTTCTTCAGATCATTTTCAACCGTGGGAACCGGATACCCATCCTTTACATCCTTCGGCGCGTAGCCCACCAGACGCTCAAATTCGGCCTTGGAGGATTCCAGATCGCTGGTCGCCTTCACCAGATCGGCCTTGGCCCGCGCCAGACGCGCCTCGCTCTGTGCCACATCGGTCTTGGTCACCTCACCCACATCGAACCGTTGCTGGGAGGCAGTGAGCTGCTCTTTCAGCACGTTTTCATTTTTGGTGCTCAGATCAAACACCAGCTGATCGCGCACCACATCGGCATAGGCTACCACGGTTTGCAGCATCGTATCCTGCTCCACCGTGCGCAAGCGACTGCGTTGTGCCATCACGCGTTTTTTCGCGGCATTGGTACGGGCGATGGTACCGCCACCGTTGAACACCGGCTGGGAGATGCTGATCTGGCGCGAATCGGTATTGGCGTAATTGCGTCCGGCAGCCCCCACTTCAGAGCGGGTACGGCCACGCTGATAGGTGCCCTGCACCGTGGGTCGCCATTCTGCCAAAGCCTGAGCGACCTCTTCATCGGCAACGGCCAACGACTGACGCTCGGCCAGAATGGTCGGGTTTGCTTCATACACATCTTTCAGCACCTTGAGCAGGGACATGCCCTGAGATGCCACCGCCGCTTTTTCCGACGCCATCACCTTGGGGGCATCCGGCAGCGCTGCCTTTTCAACAGGCGCCATCTTGTCGGTCTTGGCCGAAGATGCCTTCGCAGTCGCGTGATGCGCCGCGTCTTTAGGGGCCGCCTCTTTTGCCAGCGATGCGCCCGCCACCAGGGCAGACAGCGCCGTTGTGGCATAAAACAGATGTGTTTTCTTCATGTTACCCTCGTTACCAGATAAAAGTCTCTTTACGTTCAAACCCAGGCAGCAGACGCGCCGTTGCATCGCACACGACCCACCGCGACACCTGCCCGCGATGTTTGCGATACACCACACAGCGTCCCACACCCTCTTCCAGTTGCACCGCAACCAGACGGCCCATCTCGCGCAATTGCAGGAACAGCGCCTCCGGAATCTCGTCCACACCGCCACAGACGCAGATGGCGTCAAACGGCTGTTCATTTTCGCAACCCGCTTCCAGCGCACCAATATACATGTCGATATCGTGAATCCCAAGCGCCCGCCAGGCAGAGGTCGCACGTGAGGCCAGAATCTCGTTATCCTCCACCGCAAACACAAACCGCGTGACCTGCCGCACAATCGCCGGAGCATAACCACTGCCACACCCAATCACCAGCACCCGGTCGCCATCTACAATCTCAGCGGCCTGCAACAGGCGGGCAAGCACCATCGGCTCCAGCATCACCCGGTTGCAATCGCTGCCCTTACCCATCAGCTCTGCCAGCGGAATGGCGCGATCGGCATAGGCTGTGGCCCGAAAACCAGCGGGAACGAACTTCTCCCGCGGCATCCGGGTGAAGGCACGCACCAGACGCACATCCAGCAGCTTATTGGTCAGCAGCTGACTGTGCACCATCTGTTCCCGCAATGGCATAGCGGCATCTTGCACGCGAACGCTCTCCCTTAACAGACCACAACAATCCATCCTTGTTCTTACGCAGGGGGAAGGACAAAGTAAACCGAATTATGCCAAAAACCGCGGGAGTAACGATACTTAACGTTTGATTTCGTGCCAGAATAGCAGCACCCACAAACAGGAGAGCGCGCCTATCAGCAATGCGGGACGCCACTCCATGCTGCGTAAGAGCCGGGGAACCGCATGCGACCAAACCGCCTCGCCGCTACGCCGCACGCCCCGCTCAGTGACGGCCACCGCCCGCAGACAGGCTTCCGCCATCGCGACAAGCATCCGCACGATGCCGCCGCGATACCAGCCATCCATATCGCGGGTGCGCGTATCGGTCCGCTTCAGCCAGGGCAGCAGCAGGAAGAACATCAGCCCCGACGCCAGCAGCAGCAAGAGCTGGTCCAACACATGCGGCACCGTATAGGGCTGATAGAACGGCATCACCGGCAATAGCGCATGATAAAACAGGTGAGGAAACCATCCCGGCACCAGCGCCAGCATCGCGAAACCGAGCATCGCCAGCCGCGCCGTCCAGGGCGGGTCGGCAGGCCGCAAGCCGCTATCGCGCTGGAAAAACACAAACCACGGGAATTTTACACCGGCATGCAAGCACACCCCTGCCGAACCCGCCATCAGCCCCCAGAACACCCATCGCATCCCCTCCTGATGCGCCGATTCCACAATCAGGGATTTGCTGATAAACCCGGCAGTGAGCGGAAAGGCGGAAATCGCCAGCCCCCCCACCAGTGCGGCGGCCGTTGTCCAGGGCATGGAGCGATACAGCCCCCCCAGATGCGTGCAGCGGCGCTCATTCGTTGCCTCCCACACCGCGCCTGCCGACATCACCAGCAGGCTTTTATACAGGATATGGCAGAAGGCATGGGCCGCCACCCCCAGCAACGCCAGCTCGGAACCGATCCCGATCCCCACCAGCATGAAACCCACCTGATTCACAATACTATAGGCGAGAATCCGCCGCAGATCATTTTCCAGCAGCGCATACACAATCCCGTAGGCGATCATGAACAGCCCCAGCCACAGCAGCAATTCTGTTCCCGGAAACAGGCGCATCAACGCAAACACCGCCGCCTTGGTGGTGAGCGCCGACAGAAACACCATCCCCGAAGGCGAGCTTTCCGGATAGGCATCCGCCACCCAGGCCGAGAAGGGAGGGGCGGCCACATGCAGCAACAGGCTCGCCAGAATCAGCGCGGCATAGAAACGCTCCGCCCCGCTGAGCGATGCCATATCTATCGTCGTCAGCAGCAGGGTGTTGCCGCTTTGCACCCAGCCGATCGCCCCCAGTACCAGCAGCACGCCTCCCACCAGATGCAGCAGTAAATAGCGCCGCGCCGCGCCGCTCGAGGCTTCCGTCCCTCCCTGCCGGATCAACCCGTAAGCAGCAAGGGCCATCAGTTCCCAGGCAATCACGAAATGCAGCCAGTCGCCCACCGTCACCAGCATCACGGCAGCCCCGGCATAGGCAAACCCGATCCCCAGCTCGTCTGTGCGGTGGCGATGCCAGCCAAACAGCCCGCCCCCCCAGGCGACCAGACAGAAGGCTACCGAAAAGATCCTCGAAAACGGGCCTAAATCTACCGGCAGCAGCGTGGTGCCGTACCAGCCATTCTGGAGCGCAAACCCGGCCCCAAACTGGGCGATCTGCCATAGGGTTAGCAATGGGACCAGCAACAACAGCGGCGCACCAAACAGGCGCGGCAAAAACGGCATCACCAGCCCCGCCAATATCAGCACCATTCCGGGATTCAGCAAAAGTGCGAGCATTCACCCTTCATGCCTGAATGGGAGGCAAAAGTCGAGCTATAGCATTTCCCATTCTTCCTCAGACTGCGTTGTGCTTCGTCTCATGTATAGCATTTCCTATTTTTATCAGACGGTTTGTGTGTTTACACCTCCCCCTTGATGGGGGAGGTCGGCGAGCAGCGTGAGCCAGTATGGCGAATCGCCAGCGAGACCGGGAGGGGGTGACGTAAAGAATCACCCTCCCCCGGAATCGTGCACGATTCCGACCCCTCCCATTCAGGGAGGGGTGAAGAAGAGTCTGACAATCATTAGAAGACGTTATAGGTTGACTACACATCGCCTCGCACGCCTCGTCCGAGAAAAAAGCGAAAACGCTATAGGATCGGAACGGCGCCTAACGCACCCGTTGTTCTGTCTGAATTGCCGTTAATCCCGCCACATCCGCAACATGGCGTGTGGCAAGCCGCGCCACCACCCGCTCTGCCTCACGGTATCCGGATTCCACTGCCGCATTGGCAAATCCGTAGCCTTCGCCTCCGGTATGCTCGCCGGTGAAGCTGATCGCCCCCCCGCATTCCGGCGACATCGCCTGCATCAGAAAGGTGGTAAACTGGCCGGGCTTCGGACAACAGTAACTCCCCTTCGCATGGCCATCGCTATGCCATCGCTGTGCGCTGATCGGTTGCATTTCGGCAAACAGCGCCTCCTCCGACCGCCCCACCAGTTGCGCAAAGGACGCACGGCACTTGGCTGCCAGCCCCGATTCCAGTGATTCCGGCGCGCCGATTAAGAACGTCAACACGCCTTCCTGCGCTTCCGGATCCCAATGCGACACCCAGAAGTTCTGAAGATAGGATTCCGTGCTATACATGGTGCCGTTGAGCGGCCCAAATGCCACCTCCTGATCTGTCTTCCAGGAAAGATCCTTGATCTTAAAGGAAAGCTTGGTGTGCAACCCGTAGCCAAGGCCTTGAATATCGGCAATCTTCTCCTCCGACATCCCAATAGAATCAATGCCATCGATGCCACGCAACACCGAAAAGGGAATGGCAAAATTGACGGCCTCCGCCTGCACGCTGGTGCCATTGGTAAAATCGAGCTGATACCCCTCTCCCATCGGCTCCACATGCTGCAAGGCATAGCCGTTGTGAATCTGGACCAATCCGCTCTCCACAAAAGGCTGCAAGGCTTGCATGAGTGCTGTAATGATCGCCCCATTGCCCCCCTTGGCACGGTAGCGCTCGTCGCTCTCGCCCAACATATGAAAGGTCTGGTCAGGGTTAGGCGCCATCTGATACAAGAGATTAAGTGCAGACTGATCTTCTGCTGCCAAGCCGTTCTCACCCTTATAGGCATTGCAGAGCAGCGTCGCATAGGCGGGGTTCAGCCCCACTTCCTGTGCGCGTGCCTCCACATAGGCCGCAATGGAGAGTTGATCGAGTGCAGACGGAAGGCGGGATCGGCCTGCGCCTGCTCCAGATCCATCTGCAGGCGTTGCATCAAGGGGCGCAAGGTCGCCGTGACCTCTTCCGCCGAATGGGCAACGCCCTGCACAAAATATTCATCTTCACCGCGCCCGGTTTTGATGTCCTCCAGCTCCACGCCCAATTCCTGTACCAGGCGATGCATGGCGGGATGCACCTCCTCGCTATCAATAAATTCGCCCCCTTTTTCGACGAACTGGCCGTTTTTGGTATAGCGCGTATCGGTGAGGATGCGCCCGCCGCATTGCGCCTTGGCCTCGTATAACGCGCAAGGAACGCCCTCTTTCGCCAATTCATAGGCGGTGACAAGCCCGCCTAACCCTCCGCCGATAATGCTGTACATAACCGGATGCCTCCCCGCTCTGTATAGGTCTCAGCATAGCAGTCGCAATGTTACGCTTTAATGACAACCTCCCCATCGGCGAACTCCAGCACCGCATTCGGGGAAGCAAGGAAGGCCTGCCGGGAGGGAATCACGCCTCCATCCGGGTGTTTGACCAGCGCAAACCCACGCTGCAACACTTTGGTGTAATGGTAACTTTCCAGCAACGCTCCGGTCTGGGAAAGGCGTAGCGTGGCTTGCGCACCCCCCCGCTGCGCCGCTTGTTGTAAGCGGAGTGCGTGCGCGTCCAGCCGCTCGCGTTGCAGCAACAGGTTCCGCTCCATCCGCTGCGGTTGCAGAGAGGGCGCAAAACCGGCCAACCGCTCGCGCTGCTGGGAGAGCCGCCACTGCATGGCCCGCTGGATACGGCTTCCCCATTCATCGCTGCGTTGCCAAGCGAGCGCCAGCAATTGCTGCGGCTTGGGAAGCCCCCGCGACAGCCCCTCCACCCGTTCGCGGCGCATCTGGATCGCCCGCAGCATTGCCTGCCGCATCCGGTGCTGATGCTGGTGCACCGTATAGAGCATGTCCTCGCGCACCGGCACCACCATCTCGGCAGCGGCGGTGGGGGTGGGGGCCCGCAGGTCGGACGCAAAATCAACCAGGGTGGTGTCGGTTTCGTGGCCCACAGCAGAAATCAGCGGAATGCGGGAGTTCGCCGCCGCCCGCACCACGATCTCCTCATTAAATGCCCATAAATCCTCAATGGAACCGCCCCCGCGTGCCACAATCAGCACATCGGGACGGGGAATCGCGCCGCCTTCCGGCAGGGCGTTGAACCCTTCAATCGCAGCGGCAATCTGAGCGGCGGCCCCCTCCCCCTGCACCATCACCGGCCAGAGCAGCACATGCCGGGGGAAGCGATCCGCAAGCCGGTGCAGGATGTCGCGAATCACCGCGCCAGTGGGCGAGGTGACAATGCCAATCACCTGTGGCAACAGCGGTAGCGGCCTTTTGCGCGCGGGATCAAATAACCCTTCCGCCTGCAACGCCTTGCGGCGCTTCTCCAGCAACGCCATCAGCGCGCCGACGCCCGCCGGTTCCGCCGATTCGATAATCAACTGGTATTTGGATCGCCCCGGATAGGTGGAGAGCTTACCCCGCGCAATCACCTCCACGCCATTCTCAAACGGTGCCCGCAAGCGCGACGCATTGCCCCGCCAGCACACGCCATCCAGCACCGCATTGGCGTCCTTGATCGCGCAATAAACATGACCGGAGGAAGCGCGCATCAATCCGGAGACTTCGCCCCGCACCTGCACCTGCGCGAATTGCGTTTCAACGGCGGATTTCAAACGAAAGGACAGTTCGCTGACCGTGAGCACGGCATCGGTGACGGGAAGGGAGAGGGTTTCCATACCTTCCGCTATAGCGGCAAACGACGCCTAACGCCAGCTACCCGTGCCGACCTCCGCCATAAACCGACCGGGCAGCACTTCGCGCAACACCCGCCCGCGCTCATCATAAACGATCCGTTCGCGGGGACGTTCCCGGTCCCGGTCGCAATCTTCGCGGTCGCGATCACGATCGCGGTGCCGCCGATGGCGATCCCGGTCATGAGCGCGATACGGGTCCACCCACACCCGCACGCCACGGTCTTCGTAGCGGTCGCGCCATCCATTCGCATCCCGCCCGCCATGGGCCATGGCACCAGACGCCACTACCGAGGCAAGCATCACACACACCACCCCCAAACGCACCTTCACACGCATAAGCTCCTCCCAGATTGCCGTACCATGACACAGAAAAATGACCGTTTAATGACACAAAACGCCCTCACCTCTTGCTTTTGCCTCCCCTTTTAGGCTAGCAACTCTCTCGATGTTAGCCATGCAATATTCCATTGCCGTACCACCGGAATTCACCCGCGAGAATGCGCGTGAGCGGGTGCAGGCACGCAAGGAATTGTTCGATGCCCTGCCGGGTATGCTGCATAAGGCGTTTTTGTTTTCCGCGACCGATCAGTTATACGCGCCGTTCTACATTTGGAAAAGCGCCAGTGCGGCGCAGGCGTTTCTGCTCAATGACCTGTTCAAAGGGGTAACCGAAAGTTTCCACCGTCCCCGCGTGCGGCAATGGAACGTGCTGGCTCTGGATACGGGCCGAGCCACCACCGGGCGCATCGCTACGCGGGAGGCCGATCCGGTAGGGCCAGGCCCCTTAAACGAACGGGCAGCAGAGGAACTGGCGCGGCAAAAACGCCTCTGCGCGGAAGAGCCGGGATTGCATTTCGCGGCGATTGGGCTGGACCCCGACCGTTGGGAATGGGTGCGCTACCGGGTGTGGGAGGACGCGCCACCCGCATCACTCGCGTCGGACTGCGTGCAAACCTACGATGTGCTGCACATCTCCTCACCGGGGGAGTAGAGGAGACGTTACTGCCCGTCTGGGAACGTCATCCTGAGGGGTTTACCCCGAAGGATCTCCCCATTTGCAAAACGCGGATAGGTTTGCGTAAATGGAGAGATGCTTCGCTACGCTCAGCATGACACCCTCACCCCCCCCCTACAAAATGGACGATCTCCAGCCGGTCACCTTCCGATAGCTGCGTGGTGTCAAAGCAGGAGCGGGGGATGATCTCGCCATTCCACTCTACCGCCAGCTTGTGGTGCAGCAGCTCCAGCTCGGTGAGCAGCGTGGTGATGGTGGGAGCCGAAAGCGGCATGCAGTAGGCTTCACCGTTTAACTGAATGCAAATCTGTGCTACAGGTAGGGAATGCATTTTATTCTGATCCTCAATGGCCCGAATCTCAACATGCTTGGCACGCGTGAGCCGGAGATTTACGGCCATGAAACGCTGGATGACGTGAAAAGTAAATGCGAAATCGCCGCCGACCGGCTTGGACTGGCGATTGATTTCCGCCAATCCAATCTGGAGGGGGAACTGGTCACCTGGATTCAGGAGGCCCGCGATAATTTTTCCGGGATTATCCTCAATGCCGGGGCCTATACCCATACCTCCATTGCGCTGCTCGACGCGCTGCTTTCCGCCGGATTGCCGGTAATTGAGGTGCATCTTTCCAATATCTTCAACCGCGAACCCTTCCGCCACCATTCCTATGTGTCCAAAGCGGCGGATGGGGTGATCTGCGGACTCGGCAGCCATGGCTATGTGCTGGCGCTCGACGCGATGCTGGAGTTGCTGACAACAGAAACAGATATGTAGGGGAACGAACAATGCGTTGGATAATCCTAAGCAGCCTTCTAGTCTGGTGTTCCTTCGCAGTGTCTGGTTGTGTCCACCAACCCGACGCGGTGACGAGGGATGAACCACGCATACGCCCGGAACTGGTTGGTAGCTGGTACGGCGCGCAGCGCACAGAGGAAGGAAACACACGGCAATGGATCATGCGCCGTGCGGCGGATGGTTCATATCACGTCCAGTTTCTGGTTGTCGACACGCAAGGGCACCGGGTTGAGGCTTGGGAAGAAAATGGTGTGTGGCTCGCCAAAGACACACTCTACGCCACCGAAGCACAGCGACATTCAGGCGAACAGACGGGGAAGATGACTCCCTTCACAACCCCTATCCAGGATTTTTACCATATTATCAACCTAGACCAAGATCATTTTCATTATGTTGGCCTTCAGAGTGGCAATGAGTACACGGTGGAACGGATCCCCGATGATGTGGGGTTCGAACAGCTTCCACCGAGCCTAACGGGGATACAGGTTATTACCCAATAGGGGTACGCCCTAAAACGTTGCCTTCACAAAAAACTTGAGTAGCCCGTCGCTGGCATCCTCGCTGATGCCTTGCTGATAGCCGCCCTCCAGATTCACCCTCTTGCTGAGCTTATAACTCACCACCGGGCCGATCGAATGGGATTGCTCGCGGAAGGAGCCGGGTGCGCGAAGCTCACCGATATCGTGGAAGCCTTCCAGCCCTGCGTCCCACTGCTCGTTTATCGGATGCGTCGCCTGCCAAGAGGTATCGAAGGTGACGCCGCCGGAGGCATCGGCGCCCACCACCTGCCCAAACAACAGATTGCTACGCAGCTTCCAGCCATGGAAGCCCCACTCCCCCAGCGCATCCAGCCCCCACTCGTCCGCCGTGCCGGGATTATCGGCATGGATGTAGGAGAGTCGCAGCGCGCCGTCCCAGCCGTCGGTATCTTTCTCAAACAACTGAAAACGGTTCTCAATGCCGATGTCGCGCCAGTCATTGGCGTCATGCTCGGGTTTCGACCAGCGGGTGATAAGCCGCACCGCGTACCCGTCATTCACCCCATATTCCACCAGACTGGTTTGGCCGAAGCGATGGTCGCGGGCGGCGCTGTCGCCATCAAACTCCAGTCCGGCGCGCCATTCGGCTTTCCACTCGCCGGGATTCACAACGGGACTCGACACATTGCGGGTGGCAAGGGCTGGCGTAGCAAAGCCCCAGAGTATCGCAATGCCTATCCGTACCAAACGGGTTTTTTGCACAGACGTTCCCCCCAAGGATTGATGCAGCGCGATAATTAGGATACATCGTTACTAGCAAGCGATTATGAATAGGACAAGTATGGTGACCTACGACCCCGTTTCCATTGAAGCCCACTGGCAGGCACGCTGGGAGGAGCGCGGGAGCTTCCGCGCTTCCGATACCAGCGACAAGCCGCGCTACTATGTGCTGGAGATGTTCCCCTACCCTTCCGGGCGCATCCATATGGGGCATATGCGTAACTACACGCTGGGCGATGTCGTCGCCCGCACCAAGCGGGCGCAGGGGTTCGAGGTGCTGCACCCGATGGGGTGGGATGCGTTCGGCCTCCCGGCAGAAAACGCCGCGAAGGAGCGCAACACCCATCCGGCAAGCTGGACCTACGCCAATATCGACCATATGCGTGGGCAGTTGCAACGGATTGGTTTTTCCTATGACTGGTCGCGGGAACTGGCCACCTGCGCACCCGACTACTACCAGCATGAGCAACGTTTCTTTCTGGAGATGTGGGAGAAGGGGCTGGTCTACCGCAAGGAATCGGTGGTGAACTGGGATCCGATCGACCAGACCGTGCTCGCCAACGAGCAGGTGATTGAGGGGCGCGGCTGGCGTTCCGGCGCATTGGTGGAGCGCAAACTCCTCAAACAATGGTTTTTCCGCATTGGTGACTTCGCGCAAGAACTTTTGGACGCGCTGGATCATCTGCCCGACTGGCCGGAACGGGTGCGGCTGATGCAATCCAACTGGATTGGCCGCTCGGAAGGGGCACGGGTGTGGTTTGAGGTCGCGGGGCGTAGCGAGAAGCTCGAAATCTTCACCACCCGACCCGATACGATGTTTGGCGCGTCGTTTGGGGCGATTTCCCCCGGTCATCCGCTGGCGAAGGCATTGGCGGAAACCAACCCGGAACTGGCGGCCTTCATCGCCGAATGCAACCGCATCGGCACCAGTGAGGAAGCACTGGAGAAAGCCGAAAAACGCGGGTTTGATACGGGGTTTCGGCTGGTGCATCCGCTGATTCCGGGGAAAACATTCCCGCTCTATGTCGCCAATTTCGTGCTGATGGAATATGGCACCGGCGCGTTGTTTGGCTGCCCCGCTCATGATGAGCGTGACATGGAATTTGCCCTGAAATACCAGCTCCCCATTCTCACCGTGGTGGCCCCCAAAGACCAGCCGGATTTCACGGCAACGAACACCCCCTACACCGATGACGGCGTGCTGGTGCATTCGGATTTCCTCAATGGGTTGAGTGTCGCGGAAGCAAAAAAAACCATCATCGACCATCTGGAAGCAAAAGGCCTGGGCAAACGCACCGTGCAATTCCGGTTGCGTGATTGGGGGGTTTCCCGTCAACGCTATTGGGGATGCCCGATTCCCGTCATCCATTGCGAGGCGTGCGGCGTCGTGCCGGTGCCGAAGGATCAACTCCCCGTCACCCTGCCGGAGGATGTGGATTTATCGGTTTCTGGTAACCCGTTGGATCATCACCCAAGCTGGAAACACACCTCCTGCCCGAAGTGCAACGCTCCGGCACGTCGGGAGACGGATACGTTCGATACGTTCATGGAATCTTCCTGGTATTTTGCGCGCTTCGCCACCGCGCATCATGCCGATCCGCTACATGCTGAGAGCGCCAAACGCTGGCTGCCGGTCGATACCTATATCGGCGGGATCGAACATGCGATTCTGCACCTGCTCTATTCGCGGTTTTTCATGCGGGCGCTGAAGGTGTGCGGCTATCCCGTGCCGGATGAACCCTTCAAGCAGCTCGTGACGCAAGGGATGGTGTGCCACGAAACCTACCGCGATAGCGGCGGCAAATGGCTCTACCCGACCGAAGTGGTGCGGAAGGACGGCGCGCTCACCCATGCCGAGACGGGCGAGGTGGTGACCGCCGGGCGCTCGGAAAAAATGAGCAAATCCAAACGCAACACGGTGGATCCGGAAGGGATTCTAAACGAGTTTGGGGCGGATACGGCGCGGCTCTTTATGCTGTCCGACAGCCCGCCGGAGCGGGATCTCGAATGGTCAGATGCCGGGATTGACGGGGCATGGCGCTACCTCAACCGCATCTGGCAATGGGTGGGGGATTGGTGCGCGGCGGGTACGCAAACCGCCGCACTACCGGAAACGCTCTCTCCGGAACTGGAAGCCGTGCGGGTGCTGATCCACAAAACCATCGCTTTTGTGACGGATGACATCGCCGGATTCCGCTTCAACCGGGCGGTGGCGCGGTTGCGGGAACTGACCAATGCGCTGATGCGGCTATCGCCTGCCGATCCCGTGCAGCACGCTTTGCTGGGCGAGGGGATTTCGGTGTTTCTGCATCTGGCGCAACCGATGATCCCGCATATCACCGAAGCGTTGTGGCACAGCATGGGGCATCAGGACCTCCTCTGCGAACGGGCTTGGCCGGTCGCCGATCCGCGCTTTCTGGTGGAGGAGACGGTGACGATCGCCGTGCAGGTGAATGGCAAGCTGCGGGCGACACTCGATGCCCCCCGCGATGCCGGACAACAGGCACTGGAATCGCAGGCATTGGCGCTCCCTTCCGTGCAGCAGCAGGTGGAGGGGAAAACCATCCGCAAGGTGATTGTGGTGCCAAATAAGATTGTCAATGTGGTGGCGGCATGAGGGTTAGAATTGTGGAATTTTAGAACTGTAGAACCTTGGAATACTGGAATACTGGAATGGTGGAGTTTTGGAATATTGGGGTATGGAAGAAAGGGCGCGGATTCTGCGTCCGTTACCGTTCTGCAATTCCAGAATTCTACAATTCCAAGGTTCTACAGTTCCGCAGTTCTACAATTCCAATATTCCAAAACTCTAGGATTCTTCTCCTCTGCACCCTCCTCACCCTCCCCGCCTGCGGTTTCCACCCGCTCTATGCCACGCCGTCGGCTGAACAACGCGCAAGCCTCACGCACATCGAGGTGGTGCAGCCTCCGGGGCGGCTGGGGCAGCTCTTCGCCATTGCCCTCACCGATGCCCTGCCGCCACGTGCTGGTAAGCCGCTCTACCGGCTGGAACCGGCGATTGAAAAACAACTTCAGCCGGTGGTGGTGCGGAAAGACGGGCGCATTTCCCGCTACGATACCGTGATGCTGGTGACACTGGTCCTAAAAGATAGCAATGGCAAGGAAGTGATGCGCGACGTAGTGCGCAGTTACAGCGGCTATAACGTGCTGGATGCCGATTTTGCGTCCTTTATCGCCGAGCGCGATGCCAGCCGTCGCGCAGTGGAGCAAGCCGCGAATGATACGGTGCAGCGGTTGGCCATTAAACTGGCGGAGTTGCCATGAAAATCGCCCCCGCGCAGGCTGAATCCTTCGTGAAATCCCCCGCCAAGGGGGTGCGAGTACTGCTGGCCTTCGGCAATGACGAAGGCATGACCGAGGAATACACCCAGCGTTTTGCGGGCAGCCTCACCGGATTACCGGCCGATAAGCTGGAAGTGCTGGATTTCACGGCGAAGGAAATTGCCGACGATCCCGCCCGGCTGGCGGATGAATGGGCGGCCAGCAGTCTGTTCGGCGATGTGCGGGTGATCCGTGTCCGCCATGCGGGCGAGAAGCTGGTGCCCACGCTGACAGGTTTACTCGGCGTGCAAAGCGGAAACGTGCTGCTGCTGACGGCGGAAAGCCTGCCGCCGAAATCCAAGCTGCGGGTGTTGTGCGAAACCCATCCGCAGGCGGCGGCGATCGGCTGTTACGCCGATGAAGGGCAGGTGCTCACCCGGCTGGTGCAGGGGATGCTGAGTGAGGCGGGCAAACGCGCACAGCCCGATGCGCTCACCTATCTTTCCGAGCATGTGGGGATGGACCGCGCCGTGACGCGCAAAGAGCTGGAAAAGCTGCTGACCTATATGGGCGAAGCGAAGGAAATCACGCTGGAGGATGTGCAAGCAGTGGTGGGGGATGTGTCGGCCACCTCGCTCGATGATTGCCTGCATGGCATGTTTGGCGGGTTGCCCTCGCAGCTGGACCATGCGCTGACGCGGCTGTTTCAGGAGGGCACGCAGCCGATCATGATCATTCGCGTGCTGCTGCGCCGTGCCCTGCTGCTCCAGCATTTACGCGGGGCGATGGAGGCGGGGGCCAGCCTTGATCAGGCGATTGAACAGGCGCGCCCTCCCCTGTTCTTCAAGCAAAAGCCGCAGGTGCGTCAGGAACTCTCCTACTGGACGGTGGAGCGGCTCTCGCAGTGCCTTTCCATGCTGTTTACGCTGGAGAAACACTGTAAAAGCAGCCTTGCCTCGCCGCAGACCCTCACCGCGCAGGCGATGCTGGTGGCGGGCATCCGAACCTAAGGAAGAAGGGAAGCCATGATTACCGCCTCGCTTCCTCCTGTCATTGCGGCGCTACTCCCCCCCATCGAGACACTCCACCTGCGCAGTTTTGTGGTGCTGGCGGCGATGAGCGTCCATCTGGCGCTCTGCTCGGAACCCAGCCTGCGGATGCTGCCCTTCTTCCGCTGGCGGGAGGAGATTCGTGCGTTTCTCACCCGGCTGGACGTCAAACTCAACCGCGAGCGTCGCCCGAAAGCCGATCGTTGGGTGCGCGGCACGATCGTCACGGCATTCCTGCTATGGGGCGCGGTGATGGCCGGGCAGATGGTAGCGCTGCTGTTGCCGCATCTGCCTTCTGCCTGGGTGCTGGAAACAACACTGCTGGCGCTGCTGTTGCATGTGCGGCCTAGCCTTGATGTCGCCACCAGCATGCGCGACGACGCGAAGGATGTCAGCCTGCAACGGTTCCGTGAATATGGCGCGCAGCTTTCCGCACAGGATATGGGGTTGCTGGATGCGCCCGCCATTCACCGGGCGGCGGTGGCGGGGCTGTCGCGTCAACAGATGGAGCAATGGATCGCCTGGCCTTGCGTCTATCTGCTGGGTGGCTGGGTATGGCTTTCCGTATGGGTAGGGTTTGCCGCTCTGTACCGCGCCTGGGGACACCCCTTCCCGCGCTGGCTGATCTTTGCCCAATGGGTGCATGTGGGGTATGGCGGCCTGTACCTGCCTTTTGCGGTGATGCATGGATTCTGGTTGTTTCTGGTATCCATCATCACGCCGGGAGGACATTCCGGCAAGGCGTTTTCGGCAGGGCTTGCGAGCCTCTCCCATCCGCTTCAACTGCCGGGAGTGGTGGCCAGTAATGCGGCGGGCATGGCCTTTGGCGGTGAAACGGTGGTAGCAGGGCAACGGTTCCGCACCCGGATCTACGGTCAGGGGGTGACGAAAGCGGCCGATCACCATCTGCGGCAGGCGGTGAAGCTGCTGGTGGCCTCTGCCATGCTGTGGCTGGCATTGGGGATTGCGGGCTATCTGTGGTGGAGTGACCAAACGGGGTTGCGGCCTCCGCTGAGTGTGCTCAGTTGGTAATCCTTGCATTCCAAGTGCCCCCTCCCTTGGAGGCACTGCCTCCAACCTCCCCCGCGTTGCGGGAGAGGGATAGGGAGGGGGTGTTCAAAACACTCGTAGACGGGAGAGGCGAGACGCGAAAACACTCCATACTGTTTCTCCGCACTTGTAAGATTTCCTTAAACACCGCATGTTAGGGTGATGCCTTCATCAGGAGTTGGTTATTTCCAGTCTGCCCCCCCATCATGACGATACCTACGACCAGCATACGGCGTCGCATGTGCTTGAAGGGGTGATGCACCACCATCAGGCGGATATGATCCCCATGGGCGACCTGCTGGAAGCCCTGCATGAGCGCGGGTTTGGGCTGCTGATGCTGATTTTGGCCCTGCCCTGCTCGATCCCCGCGCCGCTACCGCCGCTGCTTCCTACCATTTTAGGCTTGCCGCTCTCCTTTCTTGCTGCGCAGATGGCGCTTGGGCATCGCCATTTGTGGCTGCCTGCCTGGCTACGCAACAAGGCGATCCCGCGGGCATCGCTGGCGGTGATGATCGAAAAAGCCTCGCCCTATTTGCGGATGATCGAGCGGTTGCTGCGTCCGCGTCTGCGGATGCTCAGCGATGCGCGGGCAGAGCGGTTTATCGGCAGTATGGCGGCGCTGTTCTGCATCCCGATTCTGCTACCGCTGCCACTCTCCAATTTTGTGCCGGGCGTTGGGGTGCTGGTGATGTCGCTGGGGCTGATTGGCCGCGACGGGCTGATTATTTTGTTTGGTATGTTGATCGGACTTTGTGGCGTCGCCATTGCGATTCTGGTTGCGATCCTGGGGAAGGTCGCGGTAATGGCATTGTTCAGCGGTATTTTTGCATAAGGCACTGCATGATCGAGCCTCTCATTATCGCCGTTCCCAAGGGGCGGATTCTGGCAGAACTGGCTCCTGTCTTCGCGCGCGCTGGCCTGACACCGGAACCGGAATTCTACCGCGAAGACACGCGGAAGATGCAATTTGCCACCACCGATCCGCAGATCAGCCTCGTGCAGGTGCGGAGTTTCGATGTGGCGACCTTCGTCTCGTTTGGCGGTGCGCATCTGGGCATTTGCGGCGGCGACGTGCTGCTGGAATTTGATTCGCCCGAACTCTACGCACCGGTGGATTTGAATATCGGCCATTGCCGGGTGTCGCTGGCTGCTCCTCAAGCGATTGCCGAGGCCACCGATACCTCGCGCTGGAGCCATGTGCGGGTGGCCACCAAATACCCCAACATCGCCAGGCGGTATTTTGCGGGACTGGGCATCCAAACCGAATGCATCAAGCTCAATGGCGCGATGGAATTGGCTCCCTTGCTCGGTATTTCCCCTTATATTGTGGATCTGGTCAGCACTGGCCGTACCCTTAGGGAAAACGGGCTGGTGGAGATGCAGGAAATCGCGCCTGTTTCGTCGCGGCTGATCGTCAACCGCACGGCGATGAAAACCCGTGGCAGCGAAATCGGCCCCTGGGTGGAGCGGTTTGCGCCATGAGGCGGTTTTCCACTCGTGACGCCGCGTTTGCGTCGCAGCTCACCGCCCTGCTTGCGGCGCGGGAAGCGGCCGTGGATGTGCGTACGCCTGTGAGTACCATCCTCGCCGATGTGCGGGAGCGGGGCGACGCCGCGCTGATGGACTATACGGAAGCGTTTGACCGTTTTACCCTCACGCCGGACCTCCTCCCCCTGCCCGCATCCGAAATCGCAGCGGCGAAGGTGGAACCGGAAGTCGAAAAAGCCCTCCATATTGCAGCGGAGCGCATTGCCGATTACGCGTCGCGTCAGATGCCGCAGGATCACCGCTATACGGATAGCGCAGGCGTCACGCTCGGCTGGCAGTGGAAGCCGCTTGCAAGCGCGGGGTTGTATGTACCCGGCGGCAAGGCGGCCTACCCCAGTTCGGTCCTGATGAATGCCGTGGTGGCGAAAACCGCCGGTGTCACACGGCTGGCGATGGTGGTGCCGATGCCGGACGGTATCCGCAACCCGGCCGTGCTGGTGGCGGCGCGGATCGCCGGGGTGAGTGAGATTTACCCCCTCGGTGGGGCGCAAGCGGTGGCGGCACTCGCCTATGGGACAGAGTCGGTGGCGCGGGTGGCGAAGATCGTCGGCCCCGGCAATGCCTATGTGGCGGAAGCCAAGCGGCAGGTCTTCGGCACGGTGGGGATTGACATGATCGCCGGTCCTTCCGAGATTCTGGTGGTGGCAGACAGCACGCAAAACCCGGCATGGGTGGCGGCGGATCTCCTTTCGCAGGCGGAGCACGATGCGGACGCGCAAAGTATCCTCATCACCGACAGTGCGGAGTTTGCCGACCGGGTGGAGGCGGCGATTGCCACGCACCTCACCACGCTTGCCCGCGCCGCCATCGCCCGCGAGAGCCTGCAACGCCACGGGGCGGTGCTGCTGGTCCCGGATTTCGAGGAAGCGATTCCCTTGATCGACCGCATTGCGCCGGAGCATCTGGAATTGCTGATTCCGGATGCTACAGAGGTTGCCACCCGCATCCGGCATGCCGGGGCGGTGTTTATCGGCGCTTACGCGACCGAACCCTTGGGGGATTACCTCGCAGGGCCGAGCCATGTACTCCCCACTTCCGGCACAGCGCGGTTTTCCTCCGGGCTGTCGGTCTATGACTTCCTCATCCGCAGCTCGTGGATTGAGGCGCATGCACCGACGGGACTTGAATCCCCCGCCGCCGCACTCGCCCGCGCCGAGGGCCTCACCGCGCACGCACTGGCGCTGGATGTGCGGAACACAACAAAACCTTTTTCAAGGAGTGTGGGGATTCTTGATGACTGAGAGAAAAAGAGCAGGGGGCATTGGTTTTGATGAAACCGGCACAAAAATACTTCTGGTGGCTGAAGGTGGCCCCTTACTTGGTATGCCAAGAGGGGGTATAGAATCTGGTGAAACGGCTGAACACGCAGCGATACGTGAACTTGCTGAGGAAGCAGGTGCGGTGCTGGTAGGTCCGCTCACTGCAATGGGCTGTATTAATTTTCCACGCTATCATGATTCTGGTAAATACACACCTATCCATACATATACAGAAGAAGTAGGAGGGACACCAAAACCCAATACTGCGTGGGTAGGTGAGGCCGAGCTAACGCAGGGATGGGCACTGGACATGAGCGGAACTCGCCGAGATATTCGTCCAGATTTAATCGGGATATTGCGTGATATTATGGATGCCAAACGTATAACATAAGCGTGATTGCACTGTTTCCCCTCACCATACCCATAAGGACACTCAGACTATACCCCCCTGTGATTGCGGAGTTTCATCTCGGCCCACTCCCAAAATGTCGGACTTCTGGGACCAACTCCATAATGCGGGCTTCCGAATCTTTCTTCGATTGTCTCCAACCACTCTCTCTCTGGTCATCCCCCTCTATCTGGTCATCCCCCTCTATCGGAAGACTCTGCGTGCGATCTCCGTCAACTACGTCACTGCCGCCACCTTCTTTTTCGTTGGAAATCATATAGACTCTTTGCTGTTTTGAATATACATCTCGCCACCGCACCAAGCAGAAGGGGCGTCATCCGCGACTCAAACCAAGCCTCTTGACTTACTATGCCTTTCCCCCATCATCTACTCAGATGGTCCTTGACGGGTGAGTGTATAATCTGCCCTTTCATCTGTCAATGTACAATACCACTCTTTCCCTCCACTCTGCCCGCACCCGCCTTGCCTCTGCGGGCATTGAAACGGCGGCGCTCGATGCGCGGTTGCTGCTCGCCCATGCGCTGGGGTGCACACGGGAGGCGCTGCTGCTGCGCGACGCTCCCCTCACCGAAGCAGAAATGCACCGGGTGGAAGCCCTTCTCGCCCGGCGTATGGCGCAGGAACCAATGGCCTATATCCTCGGCACCCGCGATTTCTGGAAACACCGGTTTGCCGTGGGGCCGGGCTGCCTGATTCCGCGTCCCGATTCGGAAACGCTGGTGGAAGCCGTGCTGCCGCTTCGGGAGGTGCTTGGCCTCTCTCCTCGCCTCCTCGATTTAGGGGTGGGGAGCGGGTGTTTGCTCTTTTCGCTCCTCACCGAATGGCCGGACGCGCAAGGCGTGGGGGTGGATGCCTCTCCGCAGGCGCTCGCCTACGCCGTGCAGAACCGCGAGGCATTGGGGCTTACCGAACGGGCGCATCTGGTGCAGGGAAGCTGGGCGGAGGCGGTTTCCGGCCCGTTTGATGTCATCATCAGCAACCCGCCCTATATTGCGGAGGCAGACCGTGCCACCCTCGCGCTAGACGTCGTGCATCACGAGCCGGAAACCGCGCTGTTTGCGGGTCCCGATGGGCTGGATGATTACCGTATCCTGATCCCGCACGCCTATGCCCGGCTGCGGAGTGGTGGCGTGCTCGCGGTTGAAATCGGGATGGGTCAGGAACAGGCGATTGCGCACATTGCGACCGAGGCCGGGTTCGATGCCCCTACCCTGCATCCTGATCTCGCCGGGATTCTCCGCGTGATGCTGTGGCAGAAATAGGCTTGAGCCGATCCTCCCGCTCCACTATACTGCCAGAATGCATACGGATCACCATTTTGAACGGTATCAGCGCCTTCCCATGCCGATGGCTTTCGCAGGGGGGGAGGCATCCACCGTCTTCGATGTGCTGGTCTCCAAAGATGCAAGCGGGGTGCTGACCGCCACCAGCGAGGATATTCCGGGGTTGGTGCTGGAATGCGCAAGCGAAGATGAATTATGTGCACTGCTGCCCGATATCACGCAGGAATTGATGGAGCTGAATCAGGTGGTTGCGGAAGGGCAACGCGTGTTTCGGCTGTTGTATCAGTAACCCGTGGGGTCAGAGTACCGAGCGCTGGTCAGGCGATTGCATGAGGCAGGCTGCGAATTTGTGCGCGAGGCGAAGGGTTCGCACGAAATCTGGTACAGCCCCCTCACAGACCAGCATTTTACCGTGCCTAAAACGGTTAAGGCAACAGGCACCTTGCGGGCTATTTATAAACAAGCCGGTATTCCAAACGAAGAATAAGGTGGTCGTTTCACTTTACGTTTTCCGGTGAGCGAAAATGTGTTGTTTTTGAGAACCGGAAGTTCCAGTGTATTCAACATACATGAAAGCCGGAAGCGCAGAGCATAGGCGTATAAAAAACCATCCGGGGGATGGTTTTTAGCCGGAGCAATCATTTGCAGCCACTGGAAAACATTAAAGTGAAGCGACTATAGATGGACATCATCTCCCTTACCGTGATCGACCGCGAAGGCATCTCCCACCCACTCGAAGGCCCGGAGGGCTGGCGGCTGATGGAAGTGATCCGCGATTCTGGTTTGCCGATCAAGGCCGAATGCGGGGGTTCCTGCGCCTGCGCCACCTGCCATGTCTATGTGGCTGAGGAGTGGGTGGAAAGGCTGATCCCCCCCGACCGCGAGGAAACCAACATGCTGGATGAAGCCTTTGCGGTGGAGGACAACTCACGGCTTTCCTGCCAGATTCTCCTCTCGCCAGAGGTGGAGGGGCTGGTGGTGATGCTCGCGCCGGAGGGGCGGGATTAGCGTCGTCATCCTGAGGGGTTTACCCCCGAAGGATCTCTCTGTTTACGAGACACGGAGGTTATGCACGCGGGGAGATCCTTCGCGATGCTCAGGATGACGAGTGTTGCTACGCCCCCTGCATATCCCGCGAAAACCCGTCCACCTCCGCTTCGGTCGTCGAAAACCCGGTCACCAGACGGTACACATCCGCTCCTAACGTTTTCCAGTCGTAAAAACCGTGGCCCTTGTCCCACAAAGATTGGGCGAGTACTTCCGGCATCCGCACAAACAGGCTGTTGGTCTCTACCGGAAACAGAAGTTCCATCTGTGGAGACAGCCCTACCGCCAGCCGTTTTGCCATGACGTTGGCATGACGCGCATTGCGCAGCCACAGGTCATTTTCCAGCAGTGCTAATAGTTGGACGGCGATGAAGCGCTGTTTGGAGGCCAATTGGCCTGCGCGTTTGCGGATATACCCCATATCGGCGGCGAGTTCCGGGCGGAAGAAAATCACCGCTTCGGCCAGCATCGCACCGTTTTTGGTGCCGCCGAAGGAGAGGACATCCACACCCGCTTTCCAACTGATTGCCGCCGGAGTGCATCCCAGACTCGCCACCGCATTGGCAAACCGCGCTCCGTCCATCTGCAGGTGCAGCTGATGCCGGGTGGCCACTTCTGCCAGGGCACGGATTTCCTCCGGGCGGTACAGCGTGCCGCATTCGGTCGCTTGCGTCAGGCTCAGCACCCGTGGGCGCGGGTGATGCACCCCGTGTGAGAGGGCTTGCGTCACCGCCGCCTCTACCCCTGCCGGAGTCAGCTTGCCCCCCTCCCCTGCCACGGTGATGATTTTGCCGCCGGTGAAGAATTCCGGCATGCCGCATTCATCCTGCTCAATATGCGCGTGGGTGTGGGCGATCACCGCCTCAAAGGGGCGCATGAGGCTTGCAAGCCCCACGCAATTAGCGGCCGAGCCGTTAAATACCGGAAACGCCAGCAGCGTGGGATGGTTAAAGACTTCCCGGAACCGCGCCGTGAGCCGCTCGCTCCAGGGGTCACTGCCATAGGAGGGGGCATGCCCCTCGCTTGCTGCGGCTAAGGCGGTGGGAATTTCCGGACTGATGCCGGAGGTGTTGTCGCTGATGAAAAAGGCCATAAACAGGGTTCAGGGTTCGGGGTTCAGAGAACAGATTGGCTATCGCCGTCCAAAAAGGGCTTCCACATCCTGCCAGCGCAGGCGCACATAGGTAGGACGCCCGTGGTTACACTGGCCGGAATGCGGGGTGGCTTCCATCTGACGGAGCAGCGCGTTCATTTCCTCCAGCGAGAGCTTGCGCCCCGCCCGCACGCTGGCATGGCAGGCCATGGTGCCGCACAGATGCCCTATTGCTTCTTTCAGCGCCAGCCCTTCACCATATTCGGCGATTTCCTCCGCCAGATCGCGCAAAAGGGTGGCGATGTCAAGCCGTCCCTGTAGCAGGGCGGGGATTTCCCGCACCAGCACCGCACCGGGTCCGAAGGCTTCGATCCCCAGCCCTAATGCGGCAAGCACTTCCGCCTGCTCCAGCAGCAGAGCGGCGTCCTCGCCTAATTCCACCACTTCCGGCACCAGCAGGGGTTGCCGGGCAATGCCTCGCGCCTCCATTTGCGTTTTCATGGCCTCATAGACCAGCCGTTCATGCGCGGCATGCTGATCCACCACCACCATTCCCTCTGCCGTTTCTGCCACAATATAGGTGGTGCGGAGTTGCGCCCTCGCCTGCCCCAACGGCAGGGATTCCGGTGGCGGGGCCGTTTCGGTTGTGGGGGCCTCACTATGTTCCGCCATTTCCATTGGCTGATCGGCCTGAAAGGCCAGCGCCGCAAAAGACGTCGCGGGAGGAGGGGGGCGGAACGCCGCCAGCGGCATGGCACTTTGGGTGGGCGTGCCGCCCGCAGGCGCAAACCGGTGCAGCGCGGCGGTCGCCACCGTGGTGGATGCCTGATGCCCGGCCTCATGCAGTGCGTGGCGGAGTCCCGAAACCAGCATGCCGCGGATCATCACCGGATCGCGGAAGCGCACCTCTGCCTTGGTGGGGTGGACATTCACATCCACCAGCTCCGGCGGCAGATCCACAAACAGCGCCAGCACCGGATGCCGCCCATGGCCGACGAAATCCTGATAGGCACCTTTCACCGCTCCCAGCAGCAATTTATCGCGCACGGGCCTGCCATTCACGAACAGATATTGCTCCGATGACGTCGCCCGGTGGAAGGTCGGCACACTGGCAAATCCGGTCAGCTGCACCGCGTCCCGCACGGCACTCACGGCCACGCAATTGGCACCAAATTCCCGGCCCATCACGTTTGCCAGCCTTGTATGACGGGCGGTTTCGCCGTGCACCGGATCGGCGCGGAAGCTCTTGCGCCCGTCGCTGGTGAGGGTAAACCCCACTTCCGGATGCGCCATGGCCAGCCGCCGCACCATGTCCAGAATCCCCATGGTTTCCGCACGGGCACTTTTGAGGAATTTCAACCGCGCCGGAGTGGCAAAAAACAGATCGCGCACCTCCACCACCGTGCCCTCGGTGAGGGCTGCGGGAATCGGCTCGCCAACCTCCCCGCCTGCAATGCTGAGTTCCCAACCGTGGGGTTCGGAGGCATGGCGGGAGAGGATACGCATCCGACTCACCGCACCGATGGAAGGCAGTGCCTCGCCGCGAAACCCTAAATAACGGATATTGAGCAGATCATCGTCCGGTAATTTGGAGGTCGCATGCCGCTGAATGGCAAGTGCCAGTTCCTCGTGCGTCATCCCGCGTCCATTATCGGTGACCTGAAGCCGTTCAACCCCGCCGCCTTCCAGCAGAATCGCCACCTGAGTGGCCCCGGCATCAATCGCGTTTTCCACTAGCTCCTTCACGGCAGAGGCCGGGCGTTCAATCACCTCCCCCGCCGCAATGCGGTTGACCATGACGGGTGGCAGGAGGCGGAGAATGGAAGGCATGACCACACTACCTATCCTGAATTTGCGCTTCCAGCCACTCCTTCGTTTCCTGTGGCAGGCGCATGCAATTCTGATCGGTGAGTGCGCCATAAAGCGCATACAGCGCCATGCGGTTGGCGAGGTGCGGAAACGCCAGCCGTAATCGTAGGTAGGTTTCCACCGGGCCAAGCGCCCGCAAGCTGGCTTCGTCTTCCACACCAATTGCCACCAGTGACTCCGCCATGCGCGGGCCAAGATTCCGCAAACGGGTCAGCGGATGCTTCGCCATGTCCATATCAGAAGGTGGGGTTCCACATCAGCGCGATGCTACTCAGGGGAACACAATTCACCTGACAGGGTTTCCCGAACGTACCATAAATCTGGTAGCAGTTATAGGGGCCGTACCGCTGGCATTGGTTGTAGCGGTAATTGCTGATGATCATGTTGACACAATTCCCCTGAACACCGGTAACAATACCCGATACACCCGTCGGGAAAAGATCCGACACAAACATGGCGATCGTTTTCTTTGGTATCAACGCGCTCGCCAGCTCAGACATCGGACGAGGCTGGTCCATGCGCCAGATGGTACGTCCTTCAGGATGGAGGGTGCCGCTACGGTCGGCAAACGACTCTGATAGCCAGCTAAAGCTGGATTGATAGCCACGCAACCAGTCAATCTCATTGAGGAGCAGCATATCGCTACGCCATTTTCCTCCCGGATTATGAGAGGCAGAATTATTGGTCGGATTCAGGAAACCGAAATAATTGGTAAGCGCATCCACCACATAGTCACGACTATACCCCCCATTGCGATAGAGCGGATCATTGATGTCATTGGCGCGCATGGAGTCGCCTGTCGGCAAGTCGATCCGCCTGCTGCCCGTGCCATCGCAGCGCGCATCCAGTGTCTGGCAGCACGGCCCCTTAAACACGCTGGTTACAGGGTCCTTGCAGCACCCCTCCGTTGGATTGTCCACGGTACAGATCGGCACAAAACAAAGAGGCGAATCCAAAAACGGATTGGGAGGTGTAGAGCAGCGGATACCAAGCCCAGGCGTTCCACACTGGGCAGGAACCGGAACCTCTTTAGGCCCTTTTCCGGAAAGCAGGTCACCGATACTGTAGAAGGTATCACCCGTGCTGGAAAAACGATAGCTACATGCGGCAGGCTCCGGGGTGGGAGGGGGCACTTCTCCTCCAGGCGGCGGAGGCGGCACAGGCCATTCAGGCACCTTACATTGCCCAGGGCCACCACCGTTGCCGCCATTACCACCGTTGCCGCCATTGCCGCCATTTCCCCCACTTCCAGGAGGAGGCACAACCCCACCACTGCTTTGTGGTGGACGGACGGGTTCTTCATGCAACCCATCAAAGACAAACCCAACCGGTACAGCTTTCTTATCGCGTAAATCGACCACCCCTGGGTTCAGGGATTTACCCTCTGGGACGTCCACATTGGACAAACAAGCCACATGGATATTTCCCCCCAGAGTCATATCCGTAGGCCCTGGTCGCCAGAGAAGCGGCGGGTCGTAGCCCAGCATGCGCTGATATTGTGCCTCTTCTGAGACTTTCCGAACCTGACGCTGTGTTTTTTCAACCATCGCATCAAGCGCCAGCGCACCGCCAGTGACATCCGGTGGACGCCGGATATCCAGCGTGGGGCGATACACTTTTACTTTAGCCCATAGATCTTCCTTGCAATAGCGCAGATTGGAATCACCACAGGAGAAACCGGTGTCTCCAAGACCACCGGGCTTTAAATCCGCCGGAACGGTTGCCTGATGTAAAGCATACCATGTATCCCAGGATGCGCCTGGCTGACGAAGGGTGCGTCGGGTCTCAATACCCCAGCGAGACGTGTTTCCGCAGGTATCCGGCACCTTGCCGAAATTCATCTCCGCTACCGTAATCCAGCTCGGAGCGCCACACCCGGATCCACCGGCCGCACAAGTCGCCACAGTTTCTGCTTTTTCCACATAGGCGACATGCGGCAGGCGTTTTATATAGGCCCCGGTGCTCGGATCAGGGCAATCGGCGGGTACGGGCATCACATCCGGTACCAGCACCTCGGCATCCCAGACCAGAATATCGCCCGGCATAGCATTATCCAGCCCCACCATCACCACCCCGGCCCCGGGAGTCAGATCGGGATCGGGATTCGCGAGAGAATACAGGCGGTCAGGGTCCAGATTGCTATATAAATTGGGGAATCGTTTGCCGGGACGGCGATCCGACACATAGCCGCGCCAGCCAAGCCCCCAGTTCCAGAAAGCCTGACGCCCATACCTGCTGTTCGCGGTATCCAAGGTTTTTTCCTGACCATGCTCAATCCAGGCTCCTGCGCGCCGGAGCACATATTCTTCTGCCGATCCGATCTTGAAGGTTTTCTCATAATCGCAAACGCAACGCACCCCCTGCACGGCATAGCAACGCGCCTGATAGAGCTTGAGTTCGTTCCAGCCGCCAATCGCACAATTTTCCAGCGGAGTTCCCACCCCGGTGATGGTATCATTCCATCCACGGCAATGCGGCGTTCCAAAATCCCACCATTGCGGGAAAGGCTCCGATTTTCCGGTGGTCTTACCCTGAGAATCTTTCATGCCCTTGAGTGCAAAGGAGGTTTCCTTGCCGTAATCCGGGATGACACAAGACTCCACTTCCTTAAAGACATCCCATGTGTAGTTCTCGGTTGGGGGGCAGGAAGCGTCCAGATTGCTAATCGACGGGCACGCTCCTCCTTCAGGATGTGGCACATAGCTGGTTTGGCGAATCTCCAGCACATTCTCCGGAACAAAATACTCCCACAGGATCGGGCAACAGGCCTCTTTTCCAATGCCATACTGCGCATAGGTAGAAACGCAACTATCAAACGCTCCCTTCCTGTCTGCCAGAATCGGGGCACTGCCAAACGAACCGCAATCTTTATATTTGCCGCATAACGGGCTTGAAAACTCACCACAGGCGGCAGGCTTTCCGCAAGCTGACTCATACCCCACCACCTCATTGCGAGGGTACCAGGGGTTCTCCGGATTATAAATACGCTCCACACTGGGGCGATTCTTCGGGTTCTCGGCCTTGTCGTGAATATAGAGTTCCTGACAATACCATTGGCTAGTGCCACGGCAGGGGTTGGCGGTCTTGAGAATCGGCTCGCTCTCATTATCCTCAATATGCTTGTCCACACACTTGATCAGCGCTTCGTAATACTGTTTGGGAGTCATCCCGGGGGCGGGGGGCGTATTGATACACAGCGATCGAATCATCTCGTCGTGATAGTCATCGTCAATATTCAGGCCCTGAAGACACTGATCGAGTTTTTGGCGGTCAAGCAGCCTTTGGCGCTTCAATTCAGGAAGGGTGCCGATATATCCTTCGCCCGGCGTATCACCCGTCTTTTCTGCATAGTCATGGCACGCCTTCTCAGCCGCACTATTCGATCCGGCATTTTTGAGGCAACGCTTGAACAAGGTCTCGTGCAACTGAATGCGCCGCTCCCGTTCATCATCCGCTTCAGCAAGTTTCTTTTTCAAATCATAACAGGTTGAAAAATAATAATTAAACTTGTCGAACTGGCCATTACCCGGCTCCACTTTGCGGTGAATGGTGCTCTTCCGATAATAGGGGTACACGGGCTTGGTACAGGCCTTGCGACCAATATGGATAGGCGGCAGCACCCCAGGCACGTTCCGGCCAATAAAATAGCCATGCCCCTGACTATCATCCAGATTCGCGGGATAGGGTTTACTGCGATCAATCCGGTCCCGTCCCAGCAACCAACTGGTGGCATGCTGCGGCCTGTCCAACCCATCTGGCGGCTCAGAGTTGCCCACCCCCGCCCTCATGCCATAATACCCACCCGGAGCCAGATCAGCATGGCAAATTTCTTCGGTGAGGTCAGCCATGAACTCCGGCACCTCTTCGGTAAATCCTTTGGCGGTGCAGATTTCATCATTATGATTATCTTTGCATTGACGCAGATCACACAAACACTGACCGCTGATCAGCGCGCCAACATCCTGAAAACCTTTCGACTGTGCGAATGCCATACTGGGGAAACCGTACACTGGTTTTCCAAGCTCCTTGGTAGTACGGCTTCCATTTTCATCTAGATAGACAATATTTCCTTTTTCATCCCGAAGCGGCTCTCCGAAATAACCGGGGGTGTGAGACACAGCCGCAGAGGACAGGGGATTCTGGTGCAACGGATCGGTCGGAGAGGGAGCCTCCACCCCGGTGACATCAACTCGGCCCAAGGGACAGCTATTCCCGCAACACATATCCATATGCAAATGCGGACCCGTTAGACCACTACCCTGTACGTTAATCTGAATATTACCAAGAAAAGTTCCCTTTTCGATGATGCTACCGACAGCAAATTCTGAGTTAAGGGTACTTGCATTCAAGTGCATGTAGCGCGTAAAACAGGTTTGGCCATTGCTTGCATCTTTATGGGCAATAATGACCATGCCGTAGTATGGAACTCCGTGAAATTGCTTAAAAACAACCTTTCCACCGTGGGTTGCCTGCGCCATCATGGCACCAAGGTTGGGAACTGTACGGCAGTTTACCTTTGTTTCAGCACCTGTAATAGGGTCTTTCACCGTGTCGCATTTTTCTTCCGGACAGGTGCTCGAAATATCAAGACCGGGGTGGAATGACCCCAAACGAAGATTTCCTGGATAGTAGGCGTACCCCAGAGCAGAATGCCAAGCAGATCCACACCCCTGATAACCAGTCGCGCTGCCTTCACCCGACCTGTTGGCACAAGCAACCGGACACACATATTCTCCCTTGCATTGTGCCTTACATTGATCTGCAGGTGGCCCTCCATTCCCAGGATCAACACCTTGTGCATACAAACGGCCCGCCCCCCCAACAAGGGCACACCAAACCAGCAGGAAGACGACAAGGGCGCGCATAGATACCGTGCAGGTAAACAGGTTGTGGCATCACAACCAAGCCTATCTGTTTACGCTACGCGCATTCTTTTGCATTTTTATGAAGGTGATCGTGCTATTTTTACCGCATACCTTGACGCCCATATCAGGCAGAGGCCGCCAGTCCTTCAATCGGTGAGGATGGAACCCCATACTGCCGTTTGGGCATCCGTCCGGCGAGGTAGGCCATCCGCCCGGCCTCCACCCCTAACCGCATCGCATGAGCCATGGCGACGGGATCGCGTGCTTCGGCAATCGCCGTGTTCATCAGCACGGCGTCGCATCCCAACTCCATTGCCATCGCGGCATCGGAAGCCGTACCCACCCCCGCATCCACCAGCACCGGCACCTTCGCCTGTTCTACAATAAACCGGATATTCAATGGGTTCTGGATGCCAAGCCCAGAGCCAATAGGGGCCGCAAGCGGCATAATCGCGCAACACCCCACTTCCTCCAGCCTGCGCGCCAGAATGGGATCATCGGTAGTGTAAGCCATGACCTCAAACCCGTCTTTCAACAGAATCTCCGCGGCTTTGATGGTTTCTACCATGTCGGGATAGAGGGTTTTGGTATCGCCCAGCACTTCCAGCTTCACCAGATTCCACCCTCCTGCCTCGCGGGCTAAGCGCAGCGTGCGCACGGCATCCTCCGCCGTATAACAACCGGCGGTATTCGGAAGATAGGTGTAGCGTTTGGGATCCAGAAACTCCTGTAATTTCGGGGCCTTGGCGTCCGTCACATTCACTCGGCGCACGGCGACGGTCACAATCTCGGCACCGGAGGCCTCTATCGCCGCGGCGGTTTGCGCAAAATCCTTGTATTTTCCGGTGCCGACCAGCAATCGCGAGCGGTAGGTTTTTCCGGCAAGCACATACCCTGTATCCGGCATGGTTTAGACTCCCCCCAATTTGCGCAACACATCGTCTAACTGCTGCATATCGCTATAGGCAATCACGATATTGCCCCGGTTTCCCTTGGCCTTGATGCGGACCTTCAACCCGATATTCCGGCTCAGCGCTTCTTCCAGCGCGGCAAATTCCGTTTGGGCCTGAGGGTGAGCCGCCACCTTCTCTGAGGCTACCAGAAGGCCGTTTTTCGCAAGCAGTTCCGCCTGACGCACATTCAGCCCTTTCCGCACAATCTCCTGCGCCAGAGCCGTTGGGTTGGCGGTGGTAATCAGTGCCCGCGCATGGCCCATAGTGAGCAACCCATCGCGCAGCATGACCTTTACCTCTTCCGGCAAGGCCAGCAGCCGCACCAGATTGGTGACGTGCGACTTGCTTTTCCCCACACGCACACCCACTTTTTCGTAGGTGTAATCAAACTCTTCAATCAGGCGTTGATACCCTTCCGCCTCCTCCAGCGGGGACAAATCCTGACGCTGCACATTCTCAATGATCGCGCATTCCAGCGCATTCTGTTCGGTGGCGGCACGCACCAACACCGGCACCGCCATCAGCCCGGCCAGTTGCGCGGCACGCCAACGCCGCTCTCCGGCCAGAATTTCATACAGCCCTTCCTCCTGACTGGGACGCACCAATAGTGGCTGCATAACCCCATGCTCGCGGATGGAATCCGATAGCTCACGCAACGCGACCTCATCAAAATGGTGGCGCGGCTGGTTGCGCCCGGGACGCAAATGCGCGATCGGCATCTCCTGCTGCATGGAACCGGTTTTTTGCTCGGCCTGCTCTCCACCAAACGCAAAATTCTCGTCCTCCAGCAGGGCAGAAATCCCCCTCCCAAGGCCTCGTTTTAAGGCGACATCACTCATGCGGCAACCTCCTCTGGTTCTGATTCTGTAGCACGCAACACCTCCCGCGCCAAAAGCGCGTAGGCTTGCGAACCTGTACATTGCAAGTCGTATAACAGTGCGGGCAATCCATGCGAGGGGGCTTCCGATACCCGTACATTGCGTGGCACAACGGTATGATATACCCGACTACCAAAATAGGCACGGACATCACGCTCGATCTGCGAGGTCAAGCGATTGCGTCGATCATACATGGTCAGCACCACACCGGCGATTTCAAGCGAAGGGTTAAGCCGTTTCTTGACCAGATCAATGGTTTTAATCAAGTGGCTCAAGCCTTCCAGAGCATAAAACTCGCATTGTAAAGGCACCAAAATACGATTGGCAGCAACCATGGCGTTCAGGGTCAGTAATCCCAGCGAGGGGGGGCAATCAATAAAGATAAAATCATAGCTATGAACAATGGGCTCCATCGCATCACGCAACACGCACTCCCGGCCTGGGATTGACACCAGCTCCAGCTCTGCGCCGGAGAGGTCAACCGTTGCGGGCACCACATATAAATGCGGAACGCTGTGCGCAACGGTGGCATCGTGAAAGCTATTCCGACCGATCAACACATCATAGGAGGTATAGCTGCGGCGTTTCCTGTCAATGCCTAGCCCGGTGCTGGCATTTCCCTGAGGGTCCAAATCCACCACCAGCACACGCTTTCCGGTGGCAGCAAGGGCCGTGGCCAGATTTACGGCCGTGGTGGTTTTTCCCACCCCGCCCTTCTGGTTGACAATGGCAAAGACGTTAGCGCGCTTGCGTGGCATGGGGATCATGAAACTCCGTCAACACCAGAATGCGGGAATGTGGATCCACATGGCTTGCATGAAGGTTCCACGTGAAACGATATCGCTTCACCGCTTCTGTTAGTTCTGTATCGAAGTTTTGCCCCAAAGGAAAGATGCAAAGCGTATCAGGTTTCAATTTTGCAGAAAGCATATGCAATAAACGTGGCAAGGGAGCCACGGCACGCGCCGTGACCACCTCTGCCGCAGGGGAAGGCAGGGCCTCGACCGCTCCGGCATGAACGGTCACATGGCGAAGCCCCAATTGTTCGACTACACGTTCCAGAAACACCGCGCGCTTATGTTGTTTTTCAATTAGGGTGATACGCATGTCACGCCGTAATATGGCGAGTATCATCCCCGGAAGTCCGGCACCGGACCCAACATCCCAGAGGCCATCCGCAGAGGCAGGGATCAGCGCCTCTAGCTGGGCGGCATCCAGCACATGGCGTTGCCACAGCTCAGCTTCGCTGGCGGTACTGATCAATTGTGTATAACACTGCCAGCGCGTGAGCAGCGTGACATAGCGTTCGATATCGCTGACAAATGGCTCTCCAACCGGCAAGGATAAAGGAGACGTGTTCACCTTGCTTATGCCGCCTGTGTCGATTTACGCGAGAGATGAACCGCGAGTGCCGTGATCGCCGCCGGCGTCATGCCCGGAATACGACGCGCCATTGCCAGCGAATGTGGGCGCGTTTGCCCCAATTTTAATTGCAGCTCTCGTGACAAGGAAGGAACCTCCGCATAATTCAGGTCCAGAGGGATCTGGCATTGCTCCTCATTCGCCAGCAGGGCAATTTCCTGCGTTTGCTGACGCAAATACCCGGCATAGAGGGCGTCGCTGACGAGCGTATCACGCCATTCTGCTTCCAGTGGATGCAATGCCTGTGCAAGCACTTCTATCTGAGCTGCCGATGGATGCAACGCCAGCAATTCCATGCCGTTCCGGCGCTTGCCATCGCCATTTACGGTAATCCCTACGGCCTGCAATTGGTTCGGGGTAAAGGAATGCTGCTCTAATGCTTCTTTTGCTTGGTGAAGCGCCGATTGTTTGAGGTCAAAAGCGGTCCATCGCATCTCTCCCACGACTCCCCAATCGCGCCCTGAGGGGGTGAGTCGCCGATCTGCATTATCAGCACGCAGGCTCAGCCGGTATTCGGAGCGCGAGGTGAACATGCGGTATGGCTCCTGCGTGCCATGGGTGATGAGGTCATCCACCAACACACCAATATAGCCTTGTGCACGGGAAACCGTGACGGGTCCCAGCCCTTTCACCTGACGTGCGGCGTTGATTCCCGCCAAAATACCTTGCGCTCCGGCTTCTTCATATCCGGTGGTGCCGTTGATCTGCCCAGCAAAAAACAGTCCCTGAATTTTTTTGGTTTCGAGCGTCGCCCGCAACTCACGCGGGTCTACATAATCATACTCCACCGCATAACCGGGACGCACGATCTGCGCATCCTCTAGGCCGGGGATAGAGTGAATAAATGCCTCCTGCACATCGGCGGGGAGGGAGGTGGAAATCCCGTTCGGATAGACGAGATCGGAATCCAGCCCCTCCGGTTCCAAAAAAATCTGATGCCGCGTTTTATCGGCAAAGCGGGAGACTTTATCTTCGATCGAGGGGCAGTAACGCGGCCCAACGCCGGTGATATTGCCGGAATACATGGCGCTTTGATGGATGTTCTGCCGGATAATATCGTGCGTTTGTTCCTGCGTATAGGTAATATAGCAGGCGATTTGCGGCACCGTGATTTGCGTGGTGAGTGTGGAGAAAGGCGTGGGAGGATTATCGCCCGGCTGTGGTTCCAGCCCGTCCCACCGGATAGAATCCTTATGGATGCGGGCGGGGGTGCCGGTTTTGAGTCGTCCTACGGCGAACTCCAACCCACGCAAGGTACGGCTTAACCCCAGCGAGGGGGCTTCGCCAAAACGGCCTGCCGGTGTTTGCTGCTGGCCAATATGAATCACCCCTCCCAAAAACGTACCTGTGGTCAACACCACCGTCTGCGCAGATATGCGGGAGCCGTCGGACAACACCACTCCGGCGATGCGGCCCGCTTGAAGGGTAAAATCCTCCACCGCACCTTCCAGAATGCTCAACGCGTCGTATTCGCCAAGGATGGATTGCACGGCTTGTTTGTAGAGTTTGCGGTCGGCCTGCGCACGCGGCCCCCACACAGCGGGGCCTTTGCTGCGATTGAGCATGCGGTAATGAATTCCTGACCGGTCGATGGCGCGGCCCATCACGCCGTCCAGCGCGTCGATTTCTTTGACCAACGTGCCCTTGGCGATGCCGCCAATTGCAGGGTTGCAGGACATCTCCCCAATGTGATCCTTGCGTTGGGTGATGAGGAGGGTGCGTGCGCCAAGACGGGCAGAGGCTGCGGCGGCTTCGCAGCCGGCATGACCGCCGCCAATCACAATCACATCGTAATCTATAGTATTTTCCATTTATTCTCGTACTTCGTCCTGCATCAGATTCATAAAATTCACGTAGAAAGCCTACGCTGGAATTTTTTTCACTTCGCACTCCTCGTGCGAAAATAAAGCGAAAACACTATAGGGGCAATTCCACGTGAAACACTCTCCTATACATCCACCGTAGCGGCAAGCTGATCGCCAAACAGGGCGCTGCGCTCCTGAATAAATTGATAACGAAGTTGGGGGTTTTTGCCCATTAACGCATCCACCTGCTCATGGGTGCTGAGGCTATCCTCGGTGAGCAGCTCCACCTGCCACAAGCGGCGAACACCGGGCTTCATGGTGGTTTCCTTGAGTTGGGGTGCGGTCATTTCTCCCAGCCCCTTAAATCGTGAGATTTCCGGTTTATGGCGCGGAGAGAGGGATGCCACATATTTCTCTTTCTCGGCATCATCGCTCAAATAACGGGTTTCACCCTGATGCACCACGCGATAGAGCGGTGGCTGGGCGAGAAACAAGCGCCGCGCCATGATAAGCGGCCGCAATTCCTGATAAAAGAAGGTCATGAGGAGGGAGGCAATATGCGCTCCATCCACATCGGCATCGGTCATGATGATGATGCGTTCATAACGGACATCTTCCAGTTTGAAATGCTTACCAAGCCCACAACCGAGCGCCTGCACCAGATCGGACAATTCCTGATTCTGAGAAATTTTATCCTTAGTGGCGCTGGCGACATTGAGGATTTTTCCCCGCAGCGGCAATACCGCCTGCGTATCACGGTCACGCGCTTGTTTGGCGGAACCACCTGCGGAATCGCCTTCCACCAGAAACAGCTCGGTGCCGAGTGAGGATTCCCGCGTGCAATCGGCCAATTTACCGGGAAGGCGCAGCCGTTGCGTGGGGTTTTTGCGGGCAATATCGGTATCTTTACGGCGCTTGAGTCGCTCATCCATCGCACTCAGCACATGGGTGAGGAGTTGATCGGCTTGCTCCGGATGCCCGCTCAGCCAGTGATCAAAATGGTCGCGGATAGCAGCCTCCACCTGACGGCTGACATCCTGATTGACCAGCTTTTCCTTCGTTTGCCCCTGAAATTGCGGGTCACGCAGGAAAATAGAAACGGCGCAACATAAGGTACGAAAGACATCTTCCGCCTGCAACTGCCCGGCACGTTTGACGGCTTTCAGCTCCCCGTAAGCGCGCAAACCTTTGAGCAGGACGTTTTTAAGCCCCGCCTCATGCACACCGCCAAGCGGCGTGGGAATGGTGTTGCAGAAGGACGCGGTGGTTCCCTCATCCCATTGCAGCCAGGTGAGCGCCCAGGCGATTTTGCTCCCCGCTTCCTGCAAGGGAACCTCGCCAGAAAAACCTTCCGGCAGAATGGTCGGCGCTTCCTGCATCAGTTCACGCAGATAGTCGCGCATGCCGCCTGCGAAACAGAATTCATCCTTTTCCGGTACGCCATCGGTGGCGAGTTCTACGTCGCACTGCCAGCGAATGGTGACGCCGGGATGCAGATAGGCTTTGGTTTTGGCCAGCTTCCACAGCGCTACGGGGCGAAACCGGGCGCGTGCGCCGAAAATCTCGGTATCGGGCCGGAAGGTAACGCTGGTACCGCGACGGCTCACATTGGCGCCCAGAGACTCCAGCGGGGTCACCGGCTCACCCCGTGAGTAAGCCTGACGCCAGGCGAGTTTATTGCGCACCACCTCAACCACCAGCGATTCTGATAACGCATTGACGACGGAAATCCCCACCCCGTGCAGCCCGCCGGAGGTCTGGTAGAGCTTCCCGGAGAATTTACCACCGGAATGCAGCGTGGTGAGAATCACCTCCAACGCCGACTTATCCGGATATTTCGGATGTGGATCGGTGGGGATGCCACGCCCATTATCGCGGATCGTCACGCTTTGGTCGGCATGGAGGAACAGCTCAATACGCGAAGCATGGCCCGCCACGGCTTCGTCCATGGCGTTGTCCAGCACCTCATGCACCAGATGCTGCATGGCGGCCTCGTCCGTGCCGCCAATATACATGCCCGGACGCCGACGTACCGGCTCCAGCCCTTCCAGCACCTCGATATCGGCCGCGGTGTAGCTTTGTTCCGGCAGGGTCGCAGGGGAGGGGGCTGTAAATAAATCGCTCATGGCGCGGGACTATAGGCGGCACTCCGTAAATTACAATAGAAAATCAGCCGATTGCACGCGGTTTCGCTTTACAGGGCGGGCGGATATTGCTAGTGTGCGCGCCCTTCATTTGATCACGGGGTCAAGACCATACCATGAAGCTGCTTAGCTGTAATAGCAACCGACCACTGGCGGAAGCCATTGCCGCTTACCTGAGCGTGCCGCTGACTGACGCCGTGGTGCGCCGTTTTTCAGATCAGGAAGTGTTTGTAGAGATTCAGGAAAATGTGCGTGGCGAGGATGTGTTTGTCATCCAGTCCACCTCCTTTCCTGCCAATGACCATATGATGGAAATGCTGGTGTCGCTGGACGCGCTGCGTCGCGCATCGGCCAAGCGCATCACCACGGTCATCCCCTATTTCGGCTATGCGAGGCAGGATCGCAAGCCCGGTCCGCGCACGCCGATTACGGCAAAGCTGGTGGCGAACCTCATCACCACCGCAGGCGCCAGCCGCGTGCTGACGATTGATCTCCACGCCGCGCAAATTCAGGGTTTTTTTGATATTCCGGTGGATCACCTCTATGCCGCACCGGCATTGGTATCTGATATTCGCGAGCAATTCCCCGATCTGGAACGCGTGATGATTGTCTCGCCCGATGTCGGCGGCGTAGTGCGGGCACGGGCACTGGCAAAACGGATTGATGCGGATCTGGCGATTGTCGATAAGCGTCGTATGCAGCCGGGCGAATCCGAGGTGATGAACATCATCGGCGATGTTAAAGGGCGCGACTGCATTCTGGTGGATGACATCGTGGATACGGCCGGAACCCTGTGCAATGCCGCGCAAGCCCTGATGGATCGTGGAGCGGCGTCTGTTTCCGCCTATGTGACCCATGGCGTGCTCTCTGGTCAGGCGCTGGAGCGCATCCGCAGCTCGCTGCTGAAATCATTAGTAATTACCGATAGCATTTGTCCATCAGATGCGGTAAAGGGGACCCCGAATATCCGGGTGGTGACGGTGGCCCCACTGCTTGCTGAAGCGATTCGTCGCATCAGTGAGGAGCGATCCGTTTCCAGTTTGTTTGATTAAAAAGACCTCACGAGGAGAGTAGTATGTCGGACGTTATCACACTTGAAGCCCGCACGCGGGAAGCCACCGGAAAAGGTCCGGCACGCACCCTGCGTCGCGAAGGCCGTATCCCTGCCATCCTTTACGGTGGTGCGGACGAGCCGGTGAAGCTCGATATGATCGAGAAAGATGTGCAGCTCGCCATGCGCAAAGGGCGTTTTTTCGCCCGCGTGGTGGAACTGACCATCGATGGCAAAAAACAAAAAGCGCTGCCAAAATCTGTGCAAAACCATCCCGTGACCGATCGTCCGGAGCATGTGGATTTTCTGCGGATTGAAGAAGGCCGTCCGGTGAAAGTCTGGGTGCCGGTGATCTTCCACGGCAAGGACAAAAGCATTGGTCTCAAACGCGGTGGTGCGCTGAACGTGGTGCGCCACGAAGTGGAACTCATCTGCCCGTCCAATCGCATTCCAAATGCATTGGAATATGACCTCACTACCTGCAATATCGGTGAGAGCGTGCATATTCGCCACATCCCCCTGCCTGAAGGGGTGCGTCCGGTGATTCATGATCGTGACTTCACCATCGCCACCATCGTAGGCCGTGGTAAAGCGGACGATACGGCGGCTGAAGGAGCGGCGGCTTAGTTTAACGCCTGCGGTATGCCGATGCTTGCAGTGCCCGTCATTGCCAGTAGTGCAACGACGACCCGCTGCGCCGGCGCTAGCGCGGCGAGAGCAATCCAGCAACGCATCCGTTTTCTGGATTGCCGCGCTCGCGTTGCTCGCTAGCAATGACGCTGCGAGCATCGGTGGAAAGTCCAGATCGCGACTCGGTGTCATTCGGCATAGGACAGACGATAAAAGGGGTAGGGAATGTCCGCAGAGCCTCTGTTACTGGTAGGTCTTGGCAATCCCGGCCCCGCTTATCGCGGCAACCGGCACAATGCCGGGTTTCTGGCGCTCGATACCGTGGCCGATGATTACGGCTTTTCTCCCACCAAAACCCAGTTTCGCGGCGAAGTGCGGGAAGGCACCATTGAGGGGCGGCGTGTTTATGCGCTCAAACCTATGACCTTCATGAATAATTCCGGCGGATCGGTAGCCGAACTGGCGCGGTTTTACAAACTCCCCACCCAATCGGTGATTGTCCTGCATGACGAGCTGGACCTCAGCTTCGCCAAGGTAAAAGCCAAGCTCAATGGCGGCAGTGGCGGGCATAACGGGCTTAAAAGCATCGACCAGCAACTCGGCAACCTCTATTGGCGGGTGCGGATTGGCATTGGCCATCCGGGACATGCGAGCGACGTGACGCCTTACGTGCTTTCCGATTTTAATACGCAGGAAAAACCGTTGCTTCCCCTCATTTGGCGGGCAATCAGCGACTATATTCCCCTGCTGTTTTCTGGCGATGCACCGCTCTTTATGACCCGTATGGCTGAAGCGGTGGGTTTGCCCGAAAACGATGCTCCTCCTATACAGAAAGCCTCCTCGAATGGGATTTAATTGCGGTATTGTCGGGATGCCCAATGTCGGCAAATCGACCCTGTTTAATGCGCTCTGCGCCACGGCGGCAGCGGAAGCGGCCAATTATCCGTTCTGCACCATCGAGCCGAATGTCGGGCGTGTGATGGTGCCGGACCCGCGACTGGATACGCTCGCCGCCATTGCCGGATCGGCGACCATCCTCCCCACCTCGCTGGAGTTTGTGGATATCGCCGGTCTGGTGCGCGGTGCCAGCAAAGGGGAGGGGCTGGGCAACCAGTTTCTCTCCCATATCCGCGAGGTAGACGCCATCGCCATGGTGCTGCGCTGCTTTGAAGATGGTGACATCACCCATGTGGAAGGCAGTATCGACCCCTTACGTGATGCGGAAATCATCCAGATGGAGCTGATTCTTGCCGATCTGGAAGGGGTGGAAAAACGCCTGCCCGCACTGGTCAAAAAGGCCAAAAGCGACAAAGAAGCCGCCGCGCTCGTGCCACTGATGGAGCGGGTGCTGGCCGCGCTCGCGGAAGGCAAACCCGCCCGCAGCGTGGCGATTGCCGAAAGCGAACAGGCAGCGGCCAAACATCTGCAACTCCTCACCTCCAAGCCGCAGATGGTAATCTGCAACGTGGAAGAGGCATCCGCCGCGACCGGCAACGCACTCTCCGCCAAAGCAGCGGAATGGGCGGCATCGCAAGGAGCGGTGAGCGTGGTAGTTTCGGCACGGATCGAGTCGGAGATTGCAGCCCTTGAAACCGAAGCCGAAAAACAGGAATTTCTGGAGAGTCTTGGCTTAAACGAAACCGGTCTTTCCCGCGTCATCCGCAGCGGCTATGGCTTGCTGGATCTCCTCACCTTCTTCACGGTCGGCCCCAAGGAAGCACGCGCCTGGACGGTGCATCGCGGCGCCACCGCTCCCGAAGCCGCCGGGGCCATCCACACCGATTTTCAGCGCGGATTCATCCGTGCCGAGGTGATTGCCTATCCCGATTACGTGGCGGGCAAGGGAGAATCAGGTGCCAAAGACGCGGGCAAACTCCGGCTGGAAGGCAAGGAATACCGCGTGCAGGATGGGGATGTGTGCCATTTCCGCTTTAACGTCTGACCCATTGCTGCGTTGCGGCATCGTGTCTTGACCCCATCTCGGAATGCGCTTACCGTCCGGTCCGGTAGACTTGTGCGTTTACCGTTTGCAAACCCCCAAACGAATGGAGTTGTCTATGCCTCGCATCCAGCCCAACGCGAATCCCAACTCGGAATCGCAAACCATTCTGACACAAGTGCAGCAGAAGCTCGGCAGCGTGCCGAATGTGTTTAAAACCTTTGCCCAGTCTCCTGCCGTTTTGAACTTCTATTGGAGCGGTTCCGCCGCGCTGGCGAGCACCTCCATCTCCGCTGCCCTGCGTGAGCAAATTGCGCTCGCTGTCGCCGGTGCCAACCGTTGCGATTATTGTGCTTCTGCGCATACGGCGATCGGTAAAGGACAAAATCTGGCCGACGGCGAAATGTCTCAAAACCTGGCGGCCCGCTCTTCGGATACGAAAACACAGGCCGCTCTCACCTTCGCACGCAAGATTGTCGATCTGCGTGGCAATCTGTCGGATAGCGATGTGAAAGCGGTACGCGATGCAGGCTATAATGATGGTGAGATTGCGGAAATCCTGACCGTCACCAGCTTCAACATCTTCACTAACTATTTCAACCATGTGGCGGGTACTGAGGTCGACTTTCCGCGTATCAGCACGCAGGAAATTGCGAAAGCCGCCTAAGCGCTTGAGGCTTGAGGCTTGAGGGAGAGGAGGGGAAGTTGGTTCCCCCTCCTCTTTTTTTTTACGCCGCTTCTTTCTGCCCGGCGCGCAATTTCTCAATCGCACGGATTTTGCCTTCTTCCACCGCAGGCTGGTCAAACGCATTCACCCGGATCAGCTTGGCGGTGAGGATGGTTTCCAGCATGCAATGCATCATCAGCGCGCCCATCACCCGCTCGTCGAGCGTGGGAAGCAGCATCACCCGCAACGGCATATCCTTGGCCATGAAGGTATCCACCACCGCCTCAAACTCGGCTTGCAGCACACTGCCCACCGTATGGCCCTGTAGATAGGCAAGGCGGCTATCGTCGCACCAGCGCGGATCAATCACCGGCCCGCTGTTGCGCGTATCCAACCCAATGAAGGTGAAGCTTTTGTCGCGGGGACCGTCCAGATACAGTTGCAATTGGCTGTGCTGATCCACCGTACCCATGGCGCGGATGGGGGTGGAGCCTTCGCCATTCTTGCCAATGCTTTCCGCCCAGAGCTGGCGATACCACAGGCCGAACTCTGCCATGCGGTCGGCATAGGGCATCAGCACCGTGGTGCGGATAAAATGCTGAATCCAGGTAGCGTGGAGCGCCGCGCCGTCGGCAGCCGGGCAGTGATCGGGCGTGGCGAGTGTATCCATCACTTGAGCCGCCCCTTCGCGGATAGCGCGAACGCTCAGTCCCGCCACGGCGGCCGGAATCAACCCCACCAGCGAGAGCACGGAAAAACGCCCTCCCACCTTTGGATCATGCTCCAGGGTGGGGATGCTATGTTTTGCGGCCAGCGTACGAAGCGGATTATCGCCCGGCTCGGTAATGACCGTGCAGTGTTTGGCAAGCGCTTCCACGCCATGCGCGGCGGTAAGCGCCTGAAAGATCGCACTGGTGATGGAGAGGATTTCCATCGTATTGCCGGATTTGCTGACAATCAAAAACGCCGTATCGGCAAGCGGCACATGTGCCAGAAATTGTGCGATGCTGTGCGGGTCCGGGTTCTCCAGAAAATGGATAGGGAAGGCGCCTTTATAGGCGGCATACGGCCCGCGCAATGCGGTGAGCGCCATGCCACCGAGGCTCGACCCGCCAGTCCCCACCACCACCAGACGCTTGAAGCGGGTGCGAATGCCGGCCGCCGTGTGTTCAATCTGCGGGATGTCATCCTCCCGCGAGGGGAGCTTGAGAAGGGGTAGTTCACCGCTGTTGCGCATCCGAATGACATCGGGGAGTGCCGCGTAAGCCGCCTTGCTGTTGCGGTGGAAGTCGTCCCGCGCCACCGTCTGCTGCCCGGTAAAACACCCCTCGGTATTATGGGTAAAGGGATAGGTCATGATGCGCCTCCTCCGGCAAAAGTAATCAGTAACTGGTCTGGGTTCAATTGGCGTTTGGCCACCCGGTTGACCTGTTCCAGCGTCACACCACCAAACAAGGTGTCACGCTGGGTAATATAGTCGCGGGGCAGGCCTAAAAGCTGCATGGAAAGCATAAAACCGGCGAGTCCTGCGGTACTATCCATTTGCAGGGGTAGCGCGCCGATCACATGGGTTTTGGCGTCTGCCAGTTCCTGCGCGGTGACGCCATTATCATGCACTGCCTTCAGGGTGCTGCGAATGAGCTGGATGGTTTGCGGGACATTCGCGTTGCTCACGCCCGCATAGCCCAGCCACACGGCACTTTGCGCCATGGGGATGAGGTTGGTGGCCACCGTATAGGCAAGGCCTCGTTCCTCGCGGATTTCCTGCACCAGCCGCGAAGTGAAGGTGCCCCCCCCCAATATATGGTTGAGCAAGTAGGCGGCGTAGTAATCGGGATCGGAGCGCGGCAGTCCCGGCAGCCCGAAGGAAATCGCTGTTTGCGGAGAGGCGGGGAGGGAGGCATGTTCGGTCGCACCCTTGGCCATGCTGGCCGCCGAAATAGCAGGCAGCGTGGAGGTGTGCGGGAGCGCGGCAAAGGCGTTTTCCACCCAATCGGCGGCTTCCTGCGGCGAAACGTCCCCCACCATGGTGACAATCAGCCGGTCACGCGAGAGGGACGCCAGTTGGGCGCGCACATCTCCCTGCGTCATACGGGGCAGGGTTTCGGCTGTGCCAAGCAACGGATTCGCGTAAGGGTGCCCCGCAAAGGCCTGCTCCCACCACAGGCGGCTGGCGCGTTCATCCGGCTGTTGCTCGGCCTGTTGTAACGCCATCTGAAATTCGCGTACCACACGGGCGAGGCTGGCTTGCTCTATCCGCGGCTTGGCGTGGACCAGCGCTACAAAGCGTGAGGCATCTTCGCGCTCGTCGCGCAGCATCTGCACCGTACCGGTGAAGTGGTCGAGACCCGCGCTGTAGCTGATGCCAATCGCCTTTTCCTCCAGTGCTTTCTGGAAGGCAGGGCCGTCATACTCGCCCGCGCCTTCGGTCAGCATCCGGGAGAGGAGGGCGGCGCGGCCCTGTGTGTCGGGCGTGTCGGTCGCATACCCCGCCCCACGAAAGGCGAATTTGACGGTAATCACCGGCAATTGATGGTTTTCCACCAGCCAGAGCGGAACGCCGGACGGGGTAGGGACGTCCTGAATCTCGATCGCATGGGCGGGGAGGGTGAGGAGACAAAGGGCCAGAGTGGTGAGCGTCATCCTGAGGGGGCTTGCCCCTGAAGGATCTCCCTGCTTGGCGAAGCACTGATACTTCTTGCAAGCGGCGAGATGCTTCGCTCTGCTCAGCATGACGGAGAGACGGTCCTTCATCACTACCCACCAGCAACGCATCACTTCGCACTCCCTTCAGGCAACATCAGTCCTGTCACCGATACCTCCGGAATCAGTACCGAAGCGGCTGCTTTTTGCATATCGTCGGTGGTTACGTCGCGGATGCGCGCCTCCCAGGCATCCAGATAGGAAAGCGGTAGCCCCGCAGTGCGAAGCTCACCAACCACCATGCCCAAGCCTTGCAAACTGTCTCTTGCATAGATGGATTCCGCCAGAAACAGCGTTTGCGTGCGTTTCAGCTCCTCACGGGTGAAGCGGTGGGTGGGAATACCCGCCAGCACCCCATCTATCGCGGTTTCCAGCGCTTCCGGCGTCACACCCGGCGTGGGGATGGCGGTCACGGCGAACCATCCCGGCCCCATACGGAGGGGATCATAGCTCACCGCCACAGAGAGGGCTTTTTTCTGATCTAGCACCAGCGTTTGGTGCAGCAGGCTGGCGTCACTCCCCCCCAGCAGATGGGCAAGCAGCATCAGGGCATAGGCGCGCTGTTTCTTCACCGGAAGGGCGGCCTCCGTTACATGGCTTGGCGCGTGGTAAAACCGCATCCATAGAGGGCGCGTCGCCGCCGGATGGTGCATGGTCAGCCGACGCGCCGCCGTTTGCGGAGGCTCCGGCGGGCGATGCCGCTCCACCACCGGTCCCGCTTGAATCTTGCCGTAATAAAATTCCGCCAGCGGCAGCACTTTTTCCGGGGTGGTATCGCCTGCTACCACCAGCACGGCGTTTCCGGGATGGTAATAGCGCTGGTAGAAGGTGAGGGCATCGGCACGGCTTAAGGTTTCCATCTCCTGCCGCCAGCCGATATTCGGGCGCCCGTAAGGGTGGTTGAGGTAGAGGCTCGCACGGATCTGCTCACCCAGCAGAGCGTCGGGGTTGGTATCGATCCGCTGGCTGCGTTCTTCCAGAATCACGTTGCGTTCGTCCAGAATATCACGCTCGGAGAGGATCAGCCCGCGCATCCGGTCGGACTCCATCGCCATCATCTGCGGCAGATGTTCGGTGGCGATATTCTGGAAGTAAGCGGTGTAGTCGTAACTGGTGAAGGCGTTTTCCTCCCCTCCCAATTTGGCCACGGTGTAAGAAAACTGCTTGCCGGGATGCGTCTCCGTGCCCTTGAACATCAGATGTTCCAGAAAATGGGCAATGCCGGAGGTGCCGTAAGGATCATCCGCCGCGCCGACCTTGTACCACAGCATATGGCTCACCGCCGGAACGGTGTGGTTTTCAATCACCACCACCTCCAGCCCATTGGCGAGGGTGTATTGATGGTAGAGGGGCGAGGCGGCAAGCGCAGCCCCCCCCCAGAACAGGCTATAGCATCCGATCAGCAGACGAACAAAAGGCATGGCAGCTTCCTACCATGCCTTTTGAGGAAAGGAAACGAGGAGTTCTTAACGCGGCCCGGTTTCAATACCGGCTGGCTTTTGGTGTGTGCCAACGTTTTGGGAAAGCACCTCTGCTGCTTCGCATATCTGACCCGCAGAGTTCATTTCCGTTTGAATGACTGCAAGCGCTCCCTCAAATGATGCACGTGTCTTCTCGTCGAGGATTCCGCTTTGTGTGAAGTTGGCCATATCAGTTTTTACCTGAGCCATTTCTGCTCCAAAAAGCGCCTCAGCGGGATTAGAGGTGTCGCATTTATCTTGTAGCCCCATGCGAACTAGCTGGGTTGCATAGGCATCAATCTGGTCTTGCGGTAGAGTGTCTCCCATATGTCTATCCTTTGTGTTTGCGCTTGCGCCGATGGTAGCCTTATCTTATGACAATGTGATGAAGATTTTGTAAAAATCCGACACAGCCAAGAGGGGCCCCCATGGACAAGAAAAAAGCGTTGGAATCGGCACTCAGCCAGATCGAAAAATCCTTTGGCAAGGGTTCGATCATGCTGATGGGCAAGCAGGAGCCGATTGCGGTGGACTCCATCCCCACCGGATCGCTGGGGCTGGATATTGCGCTTGGGGTTGGCGGGCTGCCACGGGGCCGGATCATCGAAATTTACGGGCCGGAAAGCTCGGGCAAAACCACCCTCACGCTGCATGTGCTTTCCGAGGCACAAAAACTGGGCGGCACCTGTGCCTTTATCGACGCCGAACATGCGCTTGACCCCATCTACGCCGCCAAGCTGGGCGTGAATCTGGACGACCTCATCGTGTCCCAACCAGATACAGGCGAGCAGGCGCTGGAGATTGTCGATACACTCGTGCGCTCCGGCGCGGTGGATGTGATTGTGGTGGATAGCGTCGCCGCACTCGTTCCCAAAGCGGAAATTGAAGGCGAAATGGGCGATTCCCATGTGGGGCTGCAAGCGCGGTTGATGAGTCAAGCGCTACGCAAACTCACCGGGTCCGTCTCCCGTTCGCGCACGACGATTATTTTCATCAACCAGATCCGCATGAAAATCGGCGTGATGTTTGGCAGCCCGGAAACCACCACCGGCGGTAATGCGCTGAAATTCTACGCTTCGGTGCGGCTCGACATCCGCCGCGGCAAATCCATCAAGGATAAAGAGGAATCGGTCGGCAATGAAACCACGGTGAAGGTGGTGAAAAACAAAGTGGCGCCTCCCTTCCGCCATGCCGAATTTGAGATCATGTATGGCGAGGGCATCTCCCGCGAGGGCGAGTTGATCGACCTTGGCGACCATTACGGCGTGGTGGAGAAATCCGGCTCCTGGTATGCCTATCAGGGACAAAAAGTGGGGCAGGGAAAGGAAAATGCCAAGCAATTCCTGCGGGATAATCCCACCATCGCCGCCGAAATTGAACGCACCATCCGCGAAAAGGCCGGACTTACGGCGCATGCCACCCCGGTTGAGCAGTCGCACCCCGCCGCCGCGTAGGGTTCGTTCGCTGCTCTGTGCTTCCACCTCCCCTTGATAGGGGAGGTCGGCGAGCGGCGTGAGCAGAACGGATGTCCTGCAAATCGCTAACGCGAGGCCGGGAGGGGGTGACGTACAGAAACATCACCCTCCCCCGGAATCGTGAACGATTCCGACCCCTTCCATTCAGGGAGGGGTAGTAAGGAGGGGAGGGCTGATCCCCATAAGAAAGCACTTCGCTCGATGGCGTGGTTGCTTTCCGCCCGCTCCCCCGATACGGTGACGGCATGATGCACGCGCTTGCCACTGCCGTTTCTGCCGCTGAACCACCGCTGGTCACGCCGGAATTTCAGCGCGCCTTTGATCTGCTGGAAGGAACGCAGCAGCATCTTTTCCTCACCGGCAAGGCGGGAACGGGCAAATCGACCTTTTTACAGTATTTCCGCACCCAGACGCAGAAAAACATGGCGGTGGTCGCCCCCACCGGGGTGGCGGCGCTGAATGTTTCCGGACAGACCATCCATTCCTTTTTCCGCATCAAGCCCGGTTTTGTGGATCTCGATACACTCAAACCCAATCGCAGTCGCGTGCTGAAAGAGCTGGAACTGCTGGTGATCGACGAGATTTCCATGGTGCGCGCCGATCTGTTCGACGGGATCGACCGCACCTTGCGGCTGGCGCGACGCAAGGATATTCCCTTTGGCGGCGTGCAACTGTGCGTGATTGGCGATTTATTCCAGTTGCCGCCGGTGGTTTCCAACGATGAACGGGCGTTTTTCGCCCAATATTACCCGTCGCCCTTCTTTTTCAGCGCCAAAGCCTATAGTGAGGCACAATTCACCACCCTTCAGTTTGAAACGGTGCACCGTCAGAATGACGCCGTGTTTATCGGTATCCTCAATGCGATCCGCGCCGGAACCTGCGATGCGCAGGCGCTTAGTACTCTCAATGCACGGCTAAGCCCAAAGGCCACCGCCGCACCCGGCACGCTGATGCTCACCACCACCAATGCGCTGGCCGAAAGCATCAATAACACTAAACTGGCGCAGTTACCCGACACGGCGCAGTGTTACGAAGGTACGCTGAGTGGTGAGTTCGGCCTGAAGGATGCCCGGCTGCCCGCTCCGGAAACGCTGCAACTGAAACCGGGCGCGCAGGTGATGTTTGTGAAGAACGACCCCGAAGGGCGCTGGGTCAATGGCACCATCGGCATGGTGCAATCCCTCACCCGCGAGCGTGTTTCCGTGCGTGTGGGGGAGATCACCCACGAGGTAGAGCCGGAAAAATGGAAAACCATTGGCTATGCATTCAGCGAGGAAGAGGAAAAGATCGTTGAAAAAACACTCGGCACCTACACCCAGCTTCCCCTGATGCTTGCCTGGGCGATCACCATTCACAAAAGCCAGGGTAAAACGCTGGAGCGGGTGATTATCGACCTGGGCAGTGGGGCGTTTGCGGCGGGGCAGCTTTATGTCGCGCTTTCGCGCTGCAAATCCCTCTCCGGGATTGCGCTCAAACAGCCGGTAACACCCACCGATATCCGCTGCGATGCCGAGGTCACCGCCTTTATGCAGGGGCAGATGGATATTAATCTCGGTACAAAGCATCTTGTGGGATGAGAACAGATGTCATTAAACGATCACCAGTATGCCATTCTTCTGTAACATGGACATAGGAAGATGCACCCTGTGTTCATATTCGGCAGAAAGCTCTCCTCATGCATAACGATCAATCCCCCCACCCCCCGAAAATCCACTGCGCCAACAGGTTGCGGATAGCACTCGTGCCGCAGCAAATGGAGCCGGTTTAGATTTTCAAACGGGAACCAGAGCTGTGAGAGAGTCCTTAGATTTTCATGACAAGTTAATCGCAAGCGGAAAAGATCCCCGTGATGCTCTCGATCTCAGGGTTATTGATATCTCAGTTGATTTAGCAAGACTAGGGATCATATAGCACCCTCACTCCCCACTCGCCATCCCCGTGAGTTCCGGCCAGTTAGGGTCAAGGAAACGCCTTGGATGATACCCAAACGCCTCCCGCGCCGCGTCATGCGGAAAGACCAGATCCTGATTCATCCGCCGCGCAATTTCACCGTTGAGTTCCACCCGACCGGTGAGACGTGACAATGCATCCATCACCAACGGCAACAGCCGGGTCTTGACAATCCGCACCCGGAAGGGAAGGCTCTCTGCTACTCGCTTCACCATGGCGTCATAGGGCAGGCTCTCCCCACCGCTCAGTTCAAAAATACGGCTGCATGCCTGCGGATGCTCCAATGCCAGCAACACGGCAGCTGCCAGATCATCCGCATGGACCGGCTGGCGCAACCCCGTCGCCGGAGAGGAGAGCGGAAACATCCGCAACCGCCGCATAAACCGGGCAATGGCGCAGATGTTTTTGTCCAGCCCCACCCCGTAAATCAGCGTGGGACGGAAAATCGTCCACCGGATGCCATGCGCCTCGCAGAGCCGTGCCACCTCTGCCTCTGCCTGTTGGAACTTGCGCACCAGCTCGCGCTCCTCCGGATGCGTGGACCCCGCCTTCCCCTGCACCGAGGTAGAGCTGAAACAGATGAGCCGCCGCACCCCCGCTGCCGCCAACGACGGAATCTGCTGCGGCAGCAGCCAGATCGCCGCCGTTTGGATATAGGTATCAAGCCTCAGCCCGGAGAGGGGCAGGGGAGCATCCAACCCGCCCTGCCGCCAATCCAGATGCGGTGCGGCAAGCGCAATCTTCGCCCGGTGCTGCAAGGCGGTCACCTGATGCCCGGCCTTCAGCAATCGGCGCAGAATGCAGAGGCCCACCTGCCCCGTCGCACCGGTCAGCAGCACGCGGCGAGGAGTTTCCGCAACCGGTTCCGGCAGATAGGGCGCGGTCGCAAGCAGCAGGCTCCGCCGCACCTCCCGCGCCGAAGGGGAAGGCGCATGCGTGGGGAACAGCCCCCCCAGCACCCGGACCGCCGCCCTTGCCAGTGCTGCCCCATCCAGCAACCACAAAAACCCTCTCGGATAGGTGCTGGCAAAATGGGTATGGAAATAGCGCATAAAGCCACGCGCCTTATGCCACTCTACCCGCCAGGAGGCCGCATTACTGGTGCTGCGGCAATGGATCACCCGCACGGCGGGCAGGTACAGAATATCCCCACCGGATGCGCGCACACGGTAGCAGAAATCCAGATCCTCCACATGCAGGAAATATCGCTCATCCATGCCATGCAACGCCGCATACCGCGCCCGCGGCATCGCCATATAAGCGCCGGAAATCGCGGGAACAGAACCGGCATCCTGAAGCGGCAGGGTTTCATGCAGGTTCAGCCGCGCAAAATAAGGGTGACGCGGCGCCAGACGGTAGAGCTTCAATCCTTCCACCAGCGCCTTCCACGGGGTGAGCACATGCCGCCGCCCGCCGATCTGCTCGCTGCCATCGGTGCCCACCAGATGACATCCCGCAAGCCACGCATTGGGATGGGATTCCAGTGCCTCCCGCGTACGGGTGAGTGCCCCTTCCGGCAGCACGCAGTCGGGATTGAGGAGGAGCAAAAACGCGCCCTTGGCTTGCGCGGCTCCCAGATTGCAGGCGCTCGCGAACCCCACATTCCCATGTCCGGAAAGCAGCGTCACGCGGGCATCCCGCGCCGCGAGCCGCTGCAAACGCTCCCGCACCCAGAGCGGATTGCCGTTATCGACAATCACAACCTCCAGCAACTCCGCCTGCCCCAGCACCGAGGCCAGCGAAAACCACAGCGCCGGACCGGTGTGGTAGGAAACGAGAATGACAGACCAGTGTAATTCCATACCCTCCCCTTTTTTCCTCACCCTCCCTTGATAGGAGGAGCGTCATCCTGAGCCGTAGGCGAAGGATCTCCCCGCTTGCGCAAACCTATCAGCATTTCGCTGGCTGCGAGATCCTTCGGGAATAAATCCCCTCAGGATGACGTCCACCCAGAACTGCTACCCATACCGCTCTTGTAACGCCAGCAACGCCTGACGCGCAAGGGGGGCGGCGGTGTGCGATCCGCTGCCGCCATGCTCCACCAGCACCGAAACGGCAAATTGCGGGTTGAGAAGCGGCGCATAACCCACAAACAGCGCATGGTCGCGGTGATCCCACGGGATGAGGTCGGGGTTCGCGTAATGCACCAGCCGCCGCACCTGCGAAGTGCCGGTTTTCCCCGCAAACGCGTGGGATGGGTCTTCAATCCGCCTGGCAAAGGCGGTGCCGCGAGGGTGATTCACCACCGCCGCCATCCCCTCCTGCACGGCGTGGAGATGCTCCGGCTCCAGCCCTAATGAGGGGAACACCACCGGCGATTCGCGGCGAAACAGGGTCGGGGTCACGGCGCGTCCGGTGGCGAGGCGCGCCGCCATCACCGCAAGCTGCGCAGGGGTAGTGAGCACATAGCCCTGCCCGATGGATGCATTCACCGTGGCGCCAGCACTCCAGCGCCCGCCCTGCGCCTGTTTCCAGTGCGTATCAGGGATCAGCCCCGATTTTTCTCCCGGCAGCTCCATACCGGTTTTGGCATCCAGTCCCAAACGGCGCGCCATGCGGGCGATGGGGTCGATGCCCAGCTTCAGCCCCAGATGGTAAAAATACACATCGCAGGATTGCGCGAGCGCCTGCGTGAGGGATACCACACCATGCCCGCTATGTTTCCAGCAGCGGAACCGGTGGTTGCCCAAAAAGAACTGCCCGGGGCAATGCACACGGCTATCGGGCGTCACCACCCCCGCCTCCAACCCGGCAAGCGCCACCGCCATTTTGAAGGTGGAACCGGGCGGATACTGCCCGGAAACCGCCTTCTGCACCAGTGGATGCAGCGGATCGGCATTCAACGCCTTCCACACCGAATGCGGAATCCCCCGGCTGAACAGGTTGGGATCAAACCCCGGCGTGGTGAGCGCCACCAGCACCTCTCCTGTACGCACATCCAGCGCCACGATACTGCCGCTCTGCCCTTGAAGGCTCGCCGCCAACGCGTGCTGAATCCGCGCATCCAGCGCCAGATGCAGCGTATCACCCGTCACCGGCGGGCGGGTGGTAAGTTCCCGCACGGTGGCGCCTCTGGCATTGACCTCCAGTTGCTTCACCCCCGCCACACCCAATAGCTGACGCTGCTGCGATTTCTCCACCCCCGCCTTGCCGATCATCAAATCCGGCAATCGCCGGTAGATCAGATGGTCGCGGGCTTCCTCCTCCGAGGCCTTACCCACATACCCAGTCACATGCGACAGGGTATCCGCAAACGGGTAGTAGCGCGTAAAGCCCTCCACCACCTGCAGGCCCGGAAGCTGCGTGTGGTTCCCTTCCAACCGCGCCACCTCCTCCCAGGTGAGATGTTCGGCCAGGACCAGCAACGCGGCATCCTGACTCCGCTTGCGATGGGTCAGCCCCTTCTCAATCTCGGCGGTTCGGCCCGGCAGCAACCGGTACAGGGCAGGCATGGCCTGCTGCGCCTCACGCTCCAGAAACCGATTCAGGCACAGCAGATATTGCGACCGGTTTTCGGCGATCACCTGATCGTTCCGATCCAGCATCCTGCCTCTGGGAGGGGAGAGGAACAACATCTGCAACCGGTTTTGCTCGGCCAGCGTGCGGTAATTGCCGCCCTCCCGCAATTGCAACTGGAACAGGCGCGCCGATAACACCACAGCGGTGAGCAACTGCGCTCCCCCCACCACGAAGGCACGGCGTGAGAAGGATTTGCGTGCCAGCAGGGCGGGGCGCATCAGAAACGCGTTCCCTGCAGAAAGCGCGACACCGCACCATGCGCCAGCGGATACACCCCCGCCATCAGCAGCCATTCCGGCAGCAGACGGCCATAGACCAGCCCCGGCAACCCCATCTGCCAGAAAGGGAGGGCGCTGACGCAGCCCATCAACGGGTAAACGCATAGCGCAAACATCCCCCACGCGGCCAGAAACCCTCTGGCGAGCACCATCCCCCGCACCCGTTGCAACACAAGCGAGAGCGCCAGATACAGCACGGCATGGAACCCCGGTGGCGTCCCCCGCAAGGCATCATCCAGCAGGCCGATGGCCAGCAGAGCGGGAATCGGGAACGCCACCGGCACCGAGAGCATCCCCGCATAGAGCAAACTCCAATGCAGATAGGGAAAGGCAGGAGGATTCAGCCACAACCGCCCGGCGGTAACCTCCACAAGCGCCACCAGCATCAGCACAGACACCGGCCAGATGGCGTGCCATATCTGAAAGGACGAATGCCGGGAGAGGATCATTGTGGTATAGAGGGAAGCAACAGCCGCACCCGATGCTGCGTCGCCCAGGGAGCCGCGAGCACCACACGCCAGCGCCCGCCCTCCTGCACCAGATGCCCCACCGGTAAGCCGGGCGGGACAATCCCCCCATCGCCGGAGGTCAACACGGCATCGCCCGCCTGCACCGGCACATGCAGGGGCAGGTAGCGCAGTTGCGGCATGGCGCTCGCATCACCGGTCAGCATGGCGCGCGCGCCATTGCGGGCAATCCTCACCGGCACGCGGGAATCGGGATCGGTGAGAAGCCGCACGCGGGCGCTGTGATAGCCGGATTCAGAAACAATTCCCACCACACCGCCAGTCCCCACGGCGACGACACCGGGCGTCACCCGATCTCGTTGCCCCACTGGCAACAACGCCTGATGGGTGAAACTCACCGAGCTATCCCCCACAATCGGGGTAATCAGCATGGCAGGGCGCGGCCCTGTCGCCATCGGCACCAATGCACGATACGCAGCCAGCTCCTGTTCCAGCCTGCCCGCCCGCTCTACCCAGCCGCGTAAGCGGGCATTTTCCTCACGCAAACGCGTATTTTCACTGGCAGTGTGTATAAAGAGCCGCACCTGCTCCGACCACCCGGAAACCGTTTCCACCGGGCTATGCAGCAGCCGCATCACCGGCATGGCAACATCTAGCATCGCCATTCGCACGGTGCTCGCCGTCTCCGGATAGCGCAGAGCCACACCCGCAGCACTCATCGCCACCACCAGCGCCATCACGCTGCCCCAGCGTTGCGCCATCTGGCGGGGTGATAACATCAGAGCACGAGTGGAGGAACGAAACCGCATCAGGGTGCTTTCATAAACCCTACTTTGGCTTCACATCTACTTGGGCTGGAGCCTCCTCGTAAAACGTCACGTATATAGAATACGCTCGTTTCACTCGGTATCCATCCCGGCGCGCTGTTTTGCCAAAGCGAGTTTCTAAAAGCACCCATTGGAGGATTGTACGATGCTCCTTCCCCCTTGTCGAGTCGATTTCCGTTTGCTTTTGAGAGGGTAGGGGGGTAGAATTCGCGCTGTTGTTAGTGGTTTGTAAGGGTTTGAGCCCTAATTGGTCGATAGTGTCATTGGTAAGGAGTGTTTCTATGCGTCGTGTTTTGTTGGCTGTCTGTGCATCCACTGCCCTTCTCGGCTCTTTTGCGCAGGCCTCGGAAGAACGCTGGCCTCGCTGGTATGTCGGGCTTTCCAGCGGCTTCAACATGCGCAACGACGCAGAAGTGAGCGGCACGCCCTCCTCCGATGTCGCGTTCGACAGCGGTTACGGTGCCAGCATGGCGCTGGGTTACCTGCCACCCTTTACCAGCCCGGTGCTTGGCGGCCTGCGTCTGGAAGGGGAAATCGGCTACTACACCAACGCGGTGGATAGCGTCTCCACCGGTGGCGTCGCCGCAGCAGGCACGGGCGAGATGAACTCCACCGCCTATATGGCCAATCTCTATTACGACTTTGAAAAACTGGGCATGTTTGTGCCGTATGTCGGTGCAGGTCTGGGGGTTGCCAGCGTCGATCTGGAAAGCCTCGGTGTGAATCAGGAAGACGACGCACTGGCCTATCAGGCGATGGCCGGGCTTGGCTACCGCCCCGAAACCATCCCCATGACCGAATGGAGCCTCGGCTACCGCTATTTCGGTACCTCTGATCTCTCCTACACGGTGGGCAAAATCGATAACGACGTCCACAACATGCAGGCGGGCATTAAATTACGGTTCTAAACGCGATTGACAGGAACGGGTATCATGCAATGTTTCTCCAGCCGTAGGGCGTAGCGGCGAGCACCGTCATCCTGAGGGGGTGACCCCGAAGGATCTCCCCGCTTGCTCCAGCCTATCTGTGTTTCGTAAAGGGCGAGATCCTTCGCCGCTGACTCAGGATGACGGGGGGATCCGTCATTGCAAGCGACCGAAGGGAGCGCGGCAATCCAGCGAAAAGAAGAATGGATTGCTTCGTCGGCGTCGCCTCCTCGCAATGACGGCCTCTCCCGGCTTCACCCTCGTCGAACTCTCCATTGTGCTCGTGATCATCGGGCTGATCCTCGGCGGGGTGATGGTGGGGCGCAGCATGATTCGCTCCATGCAGGTCAACCGTATCGGCGCAGACGTGGAAGCCTACCGCGCCGCCGTTGCCACGTTTCAGGATAAATACGGCACGCTGCCGGGTGATCTCTCCAACGCCACCACCTTCTGGACCGGCGCGGTGAACGGGAATGGTGATGGGCGGATTCCTTGTTGTGCAGAAGATTTTGCCTTCTGGCGGCATTTGCAACTGGCAGGGTTGATCAAAGGTACGTTTACCGGCGTGACCGGGCCGGGAAGCACCTATGATTCCGTCATCGGTACCAATATCCCCCAAAGCTCCATCACCTCCGCCGGGTATATGGCCATGACTACCTATAACAGCTCCATTTTTTACTTCTATGCGGATGGGGATATGGGGTTGTTGCTGGGGGGAGATGGCCCTGCGACTTACTCTCATTCTCCCACTCTTACCGTTGAAGAAGCCTCCCTCCTCGATCAGAAAATGGATGACGGACTGGCGGTTTCCGGTCTGATCAAAGCCACCAATCACGCCTTCGCGCCCAATTGCGCCACCACCAATTCTGCGGCGACCGCTGTGTATAACATGGCCTATACGGGTGTTGCGTGCAGCCTGTTTTTCATATTATAGCCCGATTTTAATAGACCCTTTTCAAAACACGCTGCGTTGAGGCAAGCGTGCGAAGAAATCGCCCGCCGCAGTAGTGTTTGGAAAGAGGTCTAATGCCTGAAGTGCCGCATCCCGCAAAACACCATCGCCATATCCGCTGCATCGGCGGCGGCAATCACCTCGGCGTCGCGGATGGAACCACCCGGCTGGATGATCGCCGTCACCCCTGCATCCCGCGCTGACACCACATTATCGGGGAAAGGAAAGAACGCGTCGGAGGCGAGGACCAGCCCCCCTGAATCCTGAATCCCGAATCCTGCCCCCTGAACCCGCTCCGCCCGCTTCCATGCGGCAATGCGGGTGCTGTCGATGCGGCTCATCTGCCCTGCACCGATGCCCACCGTCGCGCCACCTTCCGCAAGCACAATCGCGTTGGATTTCACATGCTTGCACACGGTGAACGCAAACAGCAGATCCGCGAGCTGCGCCGCATCCGTAACCCGTTTGGTTACGGTGCGGAGATCGGCCTCGCGCACCCGCCCTGCGTCGCGGTCCTGCACCAGAAACCCTCCCGCGATGGAGGTGATGAGACTGCTTTTCCGCGCCGGGTCCGGCATCGCCCCCGTGACCATCACCCGCAGATTCTGCTTCTTTTGCAGCAGATCCCGCGCCCCATCCGTCACTTCCGGCGCAATGATGACCTCTAAAAACAACGAGCCGATTTCCGCCACCAACGCCTCGTCCAACACGCGGTTGAGCGCCAGAATCCCGCCATAGGCGCTCACGGAATCGCAGACGAGCGCCTTGCGGAAGGCTACAACCGGAGTTGCCGCCACCGCCACCCCGCACGGATTGGCGTGTTTGATCAGCACCACGGCAGGCTCTGCAAATTCGCTCACCAGCTCAAAGGCGGCATTGGTGTCGTTGAGGTTGTTGTAGCTCAACTCCTTGCCCTGTAATTGCGTGGCCGTCGCCACTCCGGGAACGGCAGGGGACGCCACATACAGCGCCGCCGACTGGTGCGGATTTTCGCCATACCGCAAGGGTTGTTTGAGGGTGGCCGCAACGGATAAATGTTCCGGATAGCCATCCTGCTCCGATTCCGTAAACCAGTGGGCAATCGCGGCGTCGTAACTGGCCGTGCGCGCAAAGGCTTTCGCCGCCAGTTCGCGGGCAAGCGCCCCCGGAACCCCGCCTTGCGAGGCAATCGCCTCTGCCACGCGGGCGTAATCGGCGGGATCCACCACCACCACCACGCCGCTATGATTTTTGGCGGCAGCGCGGATCATCGCCGGGCCGCCAATATCAATGTTTTCCACACATTCGGCGAAGCTTGCTCCCCGCGCCACAGTTTCCTCAAACGGGTAGAGATTCACCACCACCAGATCAATCGGCGGAATGGACTGCGCCTCCAGCGTGTGCAGATGTTCGGGATTGTCGCGCTTCGCCAGAATGCCGCCATGAATACGCGGATGCAGGGTTTTCACTCTACCATCCAGCATTTCGGGTGCACCGGTATGGGTGGAGACATCCGTCACCGCCAGCCCCTCGGCGCTGAGCGCTGCGGCCGTGCCGCCGGAGGAAAGCAACGCCACGCCTGCCCCGGAAAGCGCCCGCGCAAACGCCGTGAGGCCGGTTTTATCGGATACCGAGAGCAACGCTAAACGGACCGGAATCACGTCCGATATTCCGGTGTGTGTTTCTTCAACCATTGCAAGGCCTCGTGCGGGCGTGATTGCTGACATAGCTTACGGAGTCCTTCGATCTCTTTTTCCCAGTTTTTGGCCGCGACCTGTGGCTGGCTGGCGAGCAGAATTCCCGGCTGGAGGGTCGGGGAGGGCGCTTCTTCGGTGTAGAATAGCTCCTCTTCCAGCTTTTCGCCGGGACGCATCCCCACATAGGAAAGCGCAATATCCGTTTCCGGCTGCAAACCCGCCAGACGAATCATCTGACGCGCCAGGTCTTCTATCCGCACCGGAGCGCCCATATCAAGCACAAACAGCGCACCACTGCTCTCCTTTTCGGCACTCCCCAGCATGGCGGCATGGAGCACCAGCGTCACCGCTTCTCGGATGGTCATGAAATAACGCGTCATCTGCGGATCGGTGATGGTCACCGGCCCGCCTTCCGCAATCTGCCGGGTAAAAAGCGGCACCACCGACCCCGTAGACCCCAGTACATTGCCAAACCGCACGGTGAGAAAGCGCGTTGCCGAACCGGAAAGCCCCGCCTGCTGCACCACCCGTTCGGCGGCACGCTTGGTGGCGCCCATCACATTGGTGGGGTGCACGGCTTTGTCGGTAGAAATCAGCACCATGGCTTCCGCACCGGAGGCGATCGCCGCCTGCGCGACATGATGCGTCCCCAGCACATTGGTGCTGATAGCTGCCAGCGGGTTTTCCTCCGCCAGCGGTACATGCTTGATCGCCGCCGCATGGAACATGATATGCGGATGCGCGGCATCGCACGCAGTCCGCACACAGGCGGCGTCACGCACATCCCCCAGCACGGCGCGGCGGGGGAGGTGAGGGAAACGCTCCGCCATTTCCTGATCGATGCGATAGAGATGGTATTCCGAAAGCTCAAACAATACCAGTTCCGCAGGTGCAAACCCTGCAATCTGGCGGCATAGTTCGCTACCGATACTGCCGCCCGCACCGGTGACCAGCACCCGCTTCCCGGCGGTGAAGGCGGCCAGCTTCTCCGGTTGGTAAATCCGTTGCGGACGCCCCAGTAGATCCTCCACCGGAATTGGCTGTAGCGGAATGCGCTCGGACTGTTCCTGCAACGCCTCCAGACGCGGCAGACGGCCAATCGAAAGCCCATGCGCCTCGCTATGCGCCACCATGGTGCGCAACGCCTCCCCCGTGAGGGAGAGATCGGCCAGCACCAGCTTGTGCGGCGTCAACCCCTTGCGGGCGAGCTTGGCCATCACCGTATCGAACAGGGTAAAGGGGCCATAGACCGGCACGCCGTGCAGGCTGCGGCCAATGCGGTCCGGCGCATCGTCCAGAATCGCCACCACCTTGTAGTGGCTACGGCCACGGCGCGCCGTTTCGCGGATAAACATCTCGGCTTCCGTCGTGGCTCCCACCAGCAACACCGGCACGCGGCGATCATGAAACTCCCCCGCCCAGCGAGTAATGCCACCATCGCGCCACCAGCGATAGAGCAGGCGCGGCACCGAGAGGAAGAGAATCAACAGCAGCCAGGCAATCGCAATCGCCGAGCGCGGAAACCCTTCGAGCCGGGTGAGGAGGAACAGCAGCGGCACGAAGATTGCGAGCGTCAGCGACGCGGCTTTGGTGATCGCCAGCAAATCCTCCGCCGAGGCGAAACGCCACATGCTGCGATACAAACGCATCCGGATAAAGGCGGTGAGCGCGCAGACCGTAAACAACCACACCGCCAGCGGCAGATAGGAAGCGGTGAGGGGATGAAACGCCTCCCCTAATCGCAGCATCAGCGCCACGATGAGGGCCAGCGGCGCCATCACGGTATCGTGAAGGACCGCAATGCGCTTACGGTTCTGATTGGAAAGCGGCATAGGGTTTTATGCCATGGAAGCGTCTGGAAAGACCAGTCTTTTATGCGTGGCGGCACACCGACCGCCACCCCACCCGACATTTACCCTAATGGGCGTTCGCTCCAGGACACACCGGACGCAAGGTGAACCCAAACACCTCCTGTAACAACACGGTGAACATAACACAACTCCTGTTTCGGTTAAACCGAAGGTACTGCTAACAGCACAATCCCTTTCCTGCAACCCCAAAAGAAAAGGGCGCCGCAACCGCGACGCCCCTTCTTTGCTACATCCCTTCAAACTAGAAGGTCAGTTGGCTTCCCAGCAGAACGGCAGTGCCGTCATTGTCGAGAGCGGCACCGGCAGCATCGTATTCGAAGAAATGCACTTCGACATACGGTACGAGACCGGCAGCCAGTTGGTAATCGGCACCGAGCACCACATTGTTGAACTCGGAGGTGCCGGATTCGCTATCCAGATAGCTCAGACCCACACCGAACGGTCCCATCGCATAGGTGGCACCGGCAGTCCAGAACTCGCTTTCGGTGTTAGCGGCGTTGAGGCTATCACCCAGATCGGCCCAGGAGCCGCCCACGGTGAAACCGGCCACATTCACGCTACCACCGAGAGCATAGGTGGAGAGGTCTTCCAGAGCGGCGCTTTCGGACTCACCGAATTCACCGGTCGCGGAGAGAGCCACGCCCCAGTTGTTCCACTGACCTTGGTAGTTGGCACCGAGCACAAACACGTTTTCGGCATCACCCAGATTCACGTCACCGGAGAACGGAGCTTGGCCGGTATCACCCGTATCGGGGATATAGCTGGCACCCAGTTGGATCCCGGAGAAGCGGGGGGTGTAATAGGTGATTTTGGTGGCATCTTCGGTGGCACCGGTCATATCCAGAAGCAGGTCTGGCGTTTGAACAAAACCAGCAGCCGGAACGGTGACGAAATCATACCAGTCACCATCAACGCCACCCGTGGCACGTGCGAAGGTCGAAGCATCCACTTTCATGGTTTTTGCGACACCCCAGTTCGCACCCATTTCGGTACGACCCCAGTTGCCTTGCATGTACAGGTAGGTTTTATCGGCGTTCAGGCCTTCACCGTCGGCATCGAGTCCGACATCGGCTTCCAGCTCAACCACGGCACCGTAGCCGAGGCCATGATCGGAAGTGCCGTCCACAGACACTTTCAGTTCGGAATCGTTTTGCGCGTCGAAATCGCTTTTGCCGGCATCGAGGTCTTCATCCACGACACCTGCTTGGAAATCCACGAAACCGCCCAAAGTGACTTTGGGAGCGGCTGCGAACGCATCGGCGCCGAACAAAGCGGCAGCACCGATCAGCGCCGTCGTGCCTAGTAGGAGTTTTTTCATGATCTACATCCTAAGTTATGGTTACGGAAAATTCGCGCCTTCCCACTCAAACGGCAGAGATAGAACGCAACTTTCACCCCGTTGATACACATATCCCCCCCTGAAACGCAACCGCTTTCGATTTTTTTCTCCCCAAAAAAGGGAGAGCAAAGGAAAAGCCTGTTGTTTTACAGTCACAGGGCTGTGGCATCAAAGAGCCGAATTCCAGCGATTCCGGCAATGCCTGCCCCCTGTAACCGGGGAAGCGTACGCGCCGAGATTCCCCCGAGCGCCCACACCGAAATGCTAGACCGCCTGACCAGATGACGGAAGCGAATAACGCCAAGCGCCCCTGCATTGGGGTGCGAATCGGTGGGGAAGACGGGCGAAATGAGCACAGCATCGGCATAACGCGCACGCAACAAAGCGGGCAGCGAATGGGCAGAAGCCGAGAAAAACCAACGCGGATTCAAGGTTTTCCAGTGTTTCAGTTTTGCCAGTTGATATTCCGGCACATGCACCCCATCAGCCTGCACGCGACGCGCCAATGCCGGATCACCAGCGACCAGCAACAGCACGCAACGCTTGCGGGTTTCCTTCCGCCACAGGCGCGCATAGGATTCGCGCTGCGGATGGTCGTAATCGCGCAGGATCACCAGCGCCCCCCGTGGCAAACAGGCAACAGTGCGTGCGGGGTTGCGCAGCACCCGGCGATCCGTCATACACACGACGCGTGGGACAGCCCTCCGCCCCTTACAGGCCACACAGCGCATGAGAGTCAGTGACGAAATGGACATGATTTCCCGCTATGCACAGGTACAGCACCGGCTCGCCGCAAGCCGGAAGGATGCGCCGCTCGCCGCTCCCTCTACCACGCTCATTGCCGTGAGTAAAACCTTCCCTGCAGAGGCGGTTCTCCCTCTGTTGCAGACAGGGCATCGTGCATTTGGCGAAAACCGGGTGCAGGAAATGGCCGAAAAATGGTCGCCGCTACGGGAAATGTTTCCGGATATCGAGATGCATTTGATTGGTCCCCTGCAACGCAACAAAGCGGAACTGGCACTGGAACATGCAGAGGTGATGCATAGCCTCGACCGACCAGAACTGGCACAAAAGCTGGCGGATTTGTGGGAGATACCGGGGCGACGCACCACCCGGCTTTTTGTGCAGGTCAATACCGGGGAGGAACCGCAAAAATCCGGTATTGCGCCGAAAGACACCGCCGAATTTGTGCGTTGGTGCCGGGAGGATTTAGGGCTGCCGGTGGAAGGATTGATGTGTATTCCCCCGCTTGACGCCATCCCTGCACCACATTTTGCCTGGCTGCGCGCACAGGCCGATCGGTTGGAACTACCCCATTGCAGTATGGGCATGAGCGACGATTTCGAGCAGGCGGCGCGGTTTGGATCCACCCATATCAGGGTAGGAAGCGCGATCTTTGGGGGGCGTTAGCTGTTTAGCAATACCCTACCTCCGCTAGCTCGATCTTACACACTGTACGAATCATCGCATCGAACTCAATACACCCGCGCTTTGGGCGGCACCACCGCCACGCGGTCGGTGAGGGTGTAGAGATGCACGGGGCGGTAGTCGATCGCCACGCCGCCGCGCTCGTCGATCCAGGAGATGGAATGCTGCATCCATTCCTTGTCGTTGCGGTCGGGGAAATCCTCGCGGGCATGGGCGCCGCGGCTTTCCTTGCGATTATAGGCGCTGTGAAGGGTGACCACCGCTTGCGGCAGCAGATTTTGCAGCTCCAGCGCTTCCAGCAGGTCGCTGTTCCAGATGAGGCCGCGATCCTTCACCGTTAGCCCCGGCAGCAGGTCGAACACACCTGCCATCAACTCGATCCCTTCGCGCAGCACGGCTTCCTCGCGGAAGACGGCGCAATTGGCCTGCATGATGCGCTGCATCCGGTCACGCAGGAACGAGGTCTGCACCTCGCCCCGGCTATGGCGGAGCGCATCGAATCGCGCAATCGCCTGCTCGCCCGTATGCTGCGTCACCGGACGGTGCGCGGTGCCGGGTTTCACGATCTCCTTCGCCCGCAGCGCCGCCGCACGGCCAAACACCACCAGATCCAGCAGCGAATTGGAACCCAGACGGTTCGCCCCATGCACAGAAACGCATGCGGCCTCGCCGATTGCCATCAACCCCGGCACCACGGCGTCCGGATTGCCATCCATGAGGGTCACCACCTCGCCATGGTAATTGGTCGGCACGCCCCCCATGTTGTAATGGACGGTCGGCTGCACAGGGATTGGCTGCTTCGTCACATCCACCCCGGCGAAAATCCGCGCCGTTTCCGCAATGCCCGGAAGGCGTTCATGAATGATTTTCGGGTCCAGATGGTCCAGATGCAAATACACATGGTCTTTATGCTGGCCGACACCGCGTCCCTCGCGCACTTCCACCGTCATGGCGCGGCTCACCACATCGCGGGAGGCGAGGTCTTTCACGTTCGGCGCGTAGCGTTCCATGAAACGCTCACCCTCGGCATTGACCAGATACCCGCCCTCGCCACGCACGCCTTCGGTGATCAGGCAGCCCGCGCCGTAAATGCCGGTGGGGTGGAATTGCACGAACTCCATATCCTGAAGCGGCAACCCTGCGCGCAGCACCATCGCATTGCCATCGCCGGTGCAGGTATGCGCGGAGGTGCAGGAGAAATAGGCGCGTCCATAACCGCCGCTGGCCAGCACCACCAGATGCGCGTGGAAGCGGTGCATGGTGCCGTCTTCCAGATTCCACGCCACCACCCCACGGCAGGAGCCATCCTCCGCCATGATGAGATCAACCGCGAAATACTCAATGAAAAACTGCGCGTTATGCTTTAGGCACTGCGTGTAGAGCGTGTGGAGAATCGCGTGGCCGGTACGGTCCGCCGCCGCACAGGTACGCTGCGCGGGCTTGCCCTCGCCATATTGGGTGGTCATGCCACCGAACGGACGCTGGTAGATTTTCCCCTCCGCCGTGCGCGAAAACGGCACGCCGAAATGCTCCAGCTCGATAATCGCATCCATGGCGTTGGAGCACATATATTCGATCGCATCCTGATCGCCCAGCCAGTCCGATCCCTTCACGGTATCGTACATGTGCCAGCGCCAGTCATCCTCGCCCATATTGCCGAGTGCGGCGGAAATCCCGCCCTGCGCCGCAACCGTGTGGCTGCGCGTGGGGAATACCTTGGTGATACAGGCGGTGGAAAGCCCCGCCGCTGCCATGCCGAGCGTAGCACGCAGGCCCGCCCCTCCGGCACCCACCACGGCGACATCCACAAAGTGATCGACAATCTTATAAGCGGTCGTCATCTACGCCACTCCGGTAATGGTCAGTGGCGAAAGCTCCGGCAGCGGCTCCAGATGCAGCGAAATCACCGCGAGGATGCAAATAATCGCGCAGGCCAGCGACACAAACTTCACGCCAATGGTGAGCGCCAGCCGCAGCCCTTCATGATGCACATAATCTTCCAGAATCACCTGAATCCCCAAATAGGCATGGTAGAAAATGGCGATCAGCAGGGCGATCAGCGCCGCTGCCCGCAAGGGCGAATGCAGCCAGGCAACCAGCGCCACCCGCTCCGATCCCATCAGGCATAAAATACCCGAAAGCAGCCAGATACTCAGCGGAATCAGGGCAATTGCCGTCACCCGCTGCGCCCACCAATGGGCCACACCGGAACGCGCAGACCCCATGCGGCGAATATGGGCATGCGGCATCATAATCCTACCCCCCATACGTATCCCCAAAGGATAGCGGTCACCACGACCGACGAAATCACCGCCAGCCATCCCGATCTTTCAGCGGTTTTGATTTCAAACCCCTTGCCGATATCCCAGAAGAGGTGACGAATCCCGTTCAGCAGATGGTAAAAGAACGCCCAGCTCCAGCCGATCAACACCAATTGGCCGTACCAACTGGTGGCCACGCGAACAATCCCGCCATAGCAGGTATGGTTATAAGCCGCCGCCCACAGCCAGGACACCAGCAGCAAACAGCCCAGCGCGAGGAAGAACCCCGTAGCACGATGCATGATCGACGTAAAAGACGTGATCTGCGGCCGATAAATCGACAGATGCGGCGAAAGAGGACGGTTAGCGCGTTGCATGGGCCACCTTGTAACGGCGAATCATGCAATTGAGAAGCGCTTTATCGCAGGAAGCGCTTTACCTTGCTCCCATCTCCCCGCATGTGTTGCATGGTTGCGCGCGCCGTGTGAACACGTTAAGTAAGTCACCATGAACCTATTTGAAACCGTAGAATCGCATATTCTCAAGGCCGTTGCCACGTTGCAAACACAAGGCATCGTGCCCGGAAACGCCCCGCTTCAGGCGGTGACGGTGGAGCTTCCGCGTGACTCCTCCCACGGACAGATGGCCACCAACGCCGCCATGGTGCTGGGAAAAGCATCCGGCATGGCGCCGCGATTGCTCGCGGAAAAGCTGCTCGCTGTGCTGGAATTACCACAGATGGAACAGGCCAGCATCGACGGTCCCGGTTTTATCAATTTCCGTTTTGCCCCTGCTTTCTGGCAGCAATTACTACCGGAAGTGCTGCGGCTGGGCGTGGCGTACGGCGAAAGCACTATCGGCAACCATCAATCCGTGAATGTGGAATATGTCTCCGCCAACCCCACCGGCCCGATGCATGTTGGCCATGCGCGGGGCGCGGTAGTAGGCGATGCCCTTGCTGCCTTGCTGGAAAAAGCAGGGTTTGACGTCACCCGCGAATATTATATCAACGATGCCGGTGCGCAGGTGGAATCCTTAGCGAAATCGCTGCATTGGCGCATCCGCGAAGCCACAGGCGAAGTGAGCGGCGCGGTGCCGGAGGGCCTCTATCCCGGCGATTATCTGGTGGCGGAAGCCACGCGCCTTGCCCAGACCGACTGGCGCAAAGCCACAGAGGCCGAAACCCTCACCTTCTGCCGCGAAAAGGCGGTGGCGGCGATGCTCGTGATGATCCGCGAGGATTTAGCGGCCATGGGCGTGCATCACGCGGTGTTTGTCTCGGAAAAAGCCCTCACCGATGCAGGCGAGGTGGATTCCTGCGTGCAGGAGCTGGACGGGCAGGGGCTGATTTACCGCGGCGTGCTGGAGCCTCCCAAAGGCAAGCCGGTGGAGGATTTCGAGCCGCGTCCGCAACTGCTGTTCCGTGCCACCCAATTTGGCGACGATACCGACCGCCCCATCCAGAAATCCGATGGAAGCTGGACCTATTTCGCGGGCGACATGGCCTATCACCGCGATAAAATCCGCCGTGGATTTCTTACCATGATCAATGTCTGGGGGGCCGATCACGGCGGCTATGTCAAGCGGATGCAGGCGGCGGTGAAAGCCCTCTCCAATGGCAAGGCGACGCTCGACGTCAAGCTCTGCCAGATGGTGCATCTGATGGAACATGGCGAACCGGTGAAGATGTCCAAACGCGCCGGAACCTTCGTGACACTCCGCGAGGTGGTGGATCAGGTGGGCAAGGATGTGGTGCGCTTCATGATGCTCACCCGCCGCAACGATATGTCGCTGGAATTCGACCTCGCTAAGGTGCAGGAGCAATCCAAGGATAATCCGGTCTTTTATGTGCAGTACGCCCACGCCCGCGCCTGCTCGGTGGAACGCATGGCGCAGGAACAGGGTATTACCTTGGGCGCGTTCAATACCACCCACCTCACCGCAGCGGTGGAAATGGAACTGCTCCAGCAGCTTGCCCTGTGGCCGCGTCTGGTGGAAAGTGCCGCCCGCAGCCACGAACCGCATCGCGTCGCCTTTTACGCGCAGGAACTGGCGAGCGCCTTCCATGGCTGGTGGAATGCGGGTAAGGACGATACCAGCCTCCGTTTTATCCTCCCCGAACAGCCGGAGGTGACGCAGGCGCGGCTGGCTCTGGTGAAGGCGGTGCGCACGGTGATTGCCTCCAGCCTCGCCGTGCTGGGTGTGACTCCACGGGAGAGCATGTAGATGGCACGCGCGCAGTATGACGATCTGGACGAATTCTTCGAGGAGGACGAAGAGGAATCGGAAGCCGCCGATGGTCGTGGCGTCGTCTATGCGCTGCGCCATGTGATTATTGCCTTTATCGCACTGGGTGCGCTGGTAGTGCTGGCGCGTTACGCCCATGAAAAAGGCAAGGCGGCGGAAGTCCTAAAGGATATTCCCCTCATCCGCGCCGATGAGAAACCCTTTAAAATCAAGCCGGAAAATCCTGGCGGCATGGATATTCCGCATCAGGATAAAACCATTTACCAAATGCTGGAAGAACCCTCCGGCCAGAAGGAGGAAATCAAACGCATCCTCCCCCTGCCGGAAAAACCCGTCCCCCCGTCGGAAGTCAAGCCGGAAGATGCAAGCTTCGTGAAAGCACGCGAGGCGATGGTCAATAGCGAGCCGGTGCGTGCGCCGCGTGTGGAAAAGCTGGTGGGTGGCAGCGAAAAACCGAAGCTAAAACCTGCGACCAAACCCAAAGCAACACGCGTTGAAAAACCCAAACCCGCGCCGAAAGTGAAACCGCTGGTGGAAAGCGCTTCCAAACCCAAAATCACCCCGCTGGTCTCACAAGGCGGGGGAGGGGAGGTCGCCGTGCAACTGGGCGCGCTCCGCACCCGCGAAGAAGCGGAACTCGTGTGGCAGAAGCTCGGCAAATCGCATGTGGACGTGATGCCCCCCGCCTTACGCAAAGGGGTGGAACCGGTGGCGGTGGAGGGCAAGGGCACACTCTACCGTTTGCAAGCCAAAGGCTTTGCCTCGCCACAGCAGGCGGCGGAATTATGCAAAGCCCTCACCAGCCGCAACCAGCCCTGTTTTGTGGTGAAGTAACGTCCATTAAATCTTCCCCCTCCCTTGGAGGCACTGCCTCCAAGGGAGGGGGTACTTGAAATTCAATTTTACTCACCCTATCTTAAGGTGGATAGGCGCTGCCCATATATTCACCCACAACAAAGGAGTCTCTCATGGCCGTACTCGTCGGAAAACAGGCGCCGGATTTCACCGCTACCGTGGTGGCAGGTGACAATACCATCGTCGAAAAATGGAACCTGCGCGAAAACCTGAAAGGCAAAGTAGGGGTGCTGTTCTTTTACCCTCTGGACTTTACCTTCGTGTGTCCGTCGGAAATCATTGCATTCAACAACCGCTACAATGATTTCAAAAGCCGCAACGTGGAAGTGATCGCAGTGAGCGTGGATTCCCAGTTCACGCACATCGCCTGGAAAAATACCCCCGTGGAAAAAGGTGGCATCGGACAGGTGAAATTCCCCATGGTGGCCGATCTCACCAAAAGCATCGCCCGCGATTACGACGTGCTGGTGAACGATGCCGTGGCCTTCCGTGGCACCTTCCTCATCGATAAAAACTTCACCGTGCGCCACCAACTGGTCAACGATTTACCGCTCGGCCGTAACATAGACGAAGCGATCCGCATGGTGGATGCGCTGCAATTCCTGGAAGAACATGGCGAAGTCTGCCCCGCCGGATGGAATCGCGGCGACGAAGGCATGAAACCAAACGCCGAAGGCGTGGCTTCCTACCTCGCCAAAAAGGCCGGAGGGCTGTAAATCGCGATACGTCATTGCGAGCGAGCCACGCGAGCGCGGCAATCCAGCTAACAAAGGATGGATTGCTCTCGCCGCTGCGCTCCTCGCAATGACGATCCTACAACGTCCCTTCCGGCTCTTTTGCGTCTTTTTGGTCCACGCCGCCGCCGCTGAACATGAATTTCCCGATCAGCGATTCCAGACTCACCGAAGATTGCGTGATGGTGATCTCCCCACCGGAGGGAAGCATGGTTTCATCCCCTCCCGGCACAATCGACACAAATTTGGAGCCAAGCAACCCATCCCCCACCACCGCTGCGGTGGAATCAGCGGGGACTTTCACGCCGTCCTTCAGATGCAGGGTAATCGCGGCGCGGTAATCCTCCGGGTTGAGGGTCTGGTTGCTCACCACCCCTACCTTAATGCCACTAATGCGCACATCGCTGCCGATGCTCAGCCCGTCCACGCTTTCAAACCGCGCCAGCACTTCGTATCCGCCATCGCGACTCATATCGCTGGCCTTGTAGGCATAATAGCCAAACCCCACCGCCACCGTAATGACGGCCACCCCGACCAGCGTTTCGACGATATTTTTTTGCATATCATGCCTTTCTTATCATGTGGAGGCCCCCTCCCTATCCCTCCCCCGCAAGCGGGAGAGGGGACCGGATGCACCATCCGCGCATCACCTCAGAACACAAAGCAAAAGGAGTAAACCCTCAATTCCAATCATCTAATCATCACTCATCGAGTCATCACTTTTATGGCTGCCATGCCTGATAATCCGCCGAAGCCCGCGCCCGCTTATGGCCCTGATCCCAATGGCCGGGAGGTTGATACGCATAGGCCGTTCCGGTGAGATTGGGCAGATGCTCCTTCTCCCACGCATGGGCAAAGTAGCCATCCCACGTTGGCGCAATATCGGTCATGTAATGCAGCCAGCGATGCCATTCCGGTGGGACTTTGGACGCCTCCGCCATGCCGTGATACAGCACCCAGCGCTTCGCCGCACCTAAGCGTTTGGATTGATAATAACGGTTACCGAAACGGTCTTCACCGACCACCACGCCGTTCCACCAACTCCAGAGTTTGGTACCGATTGGAATCATAAAAAATCTTTCATAATCTATGGCTTAGTCTAAATTCCAGTGGAGGGCGTCATCCTGAGCGCAGCGAAGGATCACACCACTTGCGCAAACCTATCCACGTTTCGAAAACAGGGAGATCCTTCGGGGGCAAGCCCCCTCAGGATGACAACAATACACATCCTACTCCCCATTCCATAAGCCATCCAACCCCTCCGTCAAGGGCTGAATATGGGATGCATACCGCTTCCACCGCGCCAGCGACCGCGTGTAAATCGGCTGCCGCACCTGCCACACGCTGGCCGTCCGCACGGCGCGGGTATTTTCCTCGCGTTGCAGGCAGGCGTCGTCCCAGGGGAGGTTCAGTGCCTCCAGAATGCGCCGCGTTTCCTCTTCAGAATCCGCCACCATCGCACTGTAAGGAGCTTCGACGATGGAAATTGGCAGTACCTCCTGCCAATGCTGCATCAGCGCATGGTATTCGCGGATATATTCGGCGATATCGGCCAAATCATAGGCATAGGTATTTCCAGACACAAACCGCTGAAAATAAATCGAAAGCCCCGTATCCACCAGATCCCGCGTGCAATGGATAATCCTAGCCTTGGGGAAGAGCAGCGCAATCAAGCCCAGATGCAGGAAATTATAGGGCATTTTGTCGGTGATGTGGGGCAAGCCGCCAGAAAATCCGCGTAAATGCGTGAGGTAGCTTTCCGCGACATCTAAAAGTTTTTCTTGCGTAAAATGCCGTACCACCTCCGGATACGCCGTTTCCGTTTCCAGAATCTTAGGCAGTAACAGGGTGAGGTGGATCAGATGTTCCAACTCTCCCGCACCGGCAATATCCGGATGGGAAGAAAGCATCTGCTCGGTCAATGTGGTGCCGGAACGCGGCATCCCCACAATAAAAATCGGTGCGTCGCTTGTATGTCCGGTAAGCGTGTTTTTCGCAAAAAATTCCTTGGTGAACACCTGCTTTAAGGCGGTAAACAGGCGGGAATTTTCGGATTTATCATACGGATTAAGCCTGCGCATCAGGCTGTTACCCTTCGCATAATAGGCGAAGGCTTCGTCATAGCGCTTGCAGTCATCCATCGCCTTGCCGAGAGTAAAAAACAGCGCCGCCTGCTCCTGTTTTTGCGATCCCGGACGGTCGATAAAGCGTTTCAGATTCTCAATCTCCGCCGTATCGGCATCGCTGAAGCGGTGAAAATGCGCCAGATTCATGTAGGGAGCGAGTAAATTAGGTTCCAACAGCATGACGCGTTTGAAACTATTTTTTCCCTCTTCCAGTTTCCCCATTTTGGACTGCATCAACCCAAGATTATTGAGGTACGCCGTGTTTTTAGGGGCGAGCGCCACGGCCTTTTCGGCATGGATCAGTGCCTCCTCCACCCGATTGCTTTTTTCCAGTGCACTGGCCAGCATATCCTCGGCATCGGCGGAAGGCGCTACCGCTAGGCGTTTTTCGCAATAGGTAATAGCCCCACTGATATAGCGCGCCTGCCAGCATAAATGCGAAATCCGGTCCAGCATCGTTAAATCTGTGGGGTTTTTGGATAAAATCGCCTGAAAATCCGCATCCGCCTGCACCAGATTCCCCGCCATGAGCGCCATATGCGCCCGCAAAAACAGGGCTTCAGCGAAGGTGGGACGCGCCGTAATCGCCTGTTCCAGCGCCTCGCGTGCTTCGGGTAATTGCTGCTGGGCGAGCATCGCGGCAGCGTATCCGGTGTAGCCTTCGGGCGATCCGGGCGTGAGTTGAATCACCCGTTTATAGCAATCGGCCGCGCGTTGGAACTGCTGCTGACGGTGATAGAGCATCCCCAATTGATAGTAATAAACCGGCGCATCGGGTGCAAGCTGGATGGATTTAGCAATCAACTGCATCGCCGATTGAAAATCCTGAATGCGCAATGCAATCTGCGCCAGACCGAAATAGGCCTCATGCTGCGAGGGGTTTTGCGCAATCGCCTGCTTGTAGCAGCTTTCCGCTTCCTTCAGGCGACCGGCCCCGACATGGGATTCACCGTCACGCAATAGGGTGCGGATAGGAGGCAGAGAGGGAGAGGCTTTGTTCATAGAGGGATATCCTTCCGCAAAAAGAGCGATAAACGCGTATTTTTCTTTGCATCTTTGCGGTATATGAATAGAAAATTCACCAAGAGATACAGGAAAGCGACACTAGGCCTCCTTTGAAACGCGCTTCGGGGAGGCAAGCGCGCGAAGCAATCGCCCGCAGAACCGGAATGTACCTTTTAGTACCTGAGGATTCGAGGACGATTGCGACAAGCAGATTGCCCGCCGAAGTAGCGTTTAGAAGGAGGCCACCGTTATGGATAGTACCACCGTCACCCACATCGCCAAACTCTCGCAAATTGCGGTTCCTGACGCCGATAAACCGCAACTCGCGTCGGAGCTTTCCTCCATTATGCGCTGGATTGAGATGCTGCAATCGGTCGATACCACCGGTGTGGAACCGCTGGCGAGTGTTGCGCATCACACCCTCCCCATGCGGGAGGACACCGTTACCGATGGCGATAAAGTAGAAGCGATTTTACGCAACGCCCCCCATAGCGAACATGCCTGTTTTGCCGTGCCAAAGGTGATTGATCAGGGGTAGTTCAGCACCCTTTCTCCAAATCCTGAAGAATCGGAAAGTATTTTTCGTAGGTTTTTGGGTCGGTTTCATAGAGAATTCGCGCACGCTCAAAAAAACGTTTAGCCGAGTTAATATCCCCCTCTGCGGTACAGTATCTGGTGTTCAACAGCAGATGCAGTAGGGTCTCCTTAGAGGGGGATGCTTCCGGAAACAGGGAATCACATTTCCCATCCGTCCCTGGCGCGTACTCAAGGGTGGCGAGTTTATACAGCACCCGCAAACGGTAGGCTTCGTCTGGAATATCCTTCAGTACCGTAGCGAAGGCATGTAGTTCCGCTTCCCCCAGTACCCCATCCAGATTAGTAATCAACCGATTCGTTTCTCCCGGATTCCCACTCGCAGCCACTTGCTGAAACAGATGCTGGCGGAAAAGTGCCTGCAACGTGGTACGCACTCCGTTCTCGTCGCCCTGCTTTTTACGCATTTCCACCAGCCCGATTGCCGCACTCAAGCGGCGATCCACCGGTCGCACAGAGAGAAGATTTTCAACCGTGGCCTGCCACACTTTTCCTGCCACCTGCTGCTTACCCGCCCGCCAATATTGCTCGCCAATATAACGCCACTGATTCCCTCGCGTATAGGGATCGGAAAGACGCCGAGCCGCGTGGAAAGCACGCGCCAAAGAGGGTAACGATTTCTTTACCTCTTTCCTGTCTATAGAGCGGGTGGCCTCTCGTATCTCCTGATTGGAAAGGGCAAGGTTTTCCGCTTCACCGGCATGGGAATTCTGTCCACAGAGCAGCATGAGAACGGGGATAAGTAGGACGATCCGCAGCGCCAGAAAAAAAGATACACCTTTACGCATCGTCACTCCCCTTCCTTACCCTCATGGGGATAGTCTCATCGACAAGGCTATGGAAGTGCGTAAGACAGCCATAACCTCACCGTTCCTTCCGGTTATCTACAGACGGAAACCACCTTTAAGCCACTCTCCCTTCAATGGGATAGACGAATCCTGCGTTTCGCTTCCCCCAACTTATCCTCATCCATTTTCCGGGTTCGGGATTCTGTGGATAGACTGTCGATAACAAACACTCCACAGCTTTCACAGGGAACCACTATCTACCACTGTTTTTAAGAATATTATGCTTATTAGAAGAAGGGAGAAATCGGGATAGGATTTCGTGCATCACAGACATTGCTTGAACCTATTACCCGCGATAGAACCTATGCCATGCTCCATGCCTTCCGTGATCCCGGCTCTCCTCCTCCTCTCTGGCTGATGCGTCAGGCGGGAAGGTACCTCCCCGAATACCGTGCCTTGCGCAAACAGATTCCGACCTTCCTCGATTTTTGCTACGACGAGGAAAGCGTCTGCGAGGCCGTACTCCAACCCTTGCGCCGTTTCCCTTTAAGCGCCGGGATATTGTTTTCCGACATTCTGGTCATCCCAGACGCACTTGGTATCCCGGTCCGGTTTGAAGAAGGGGAGGGACCGATCCTCTCTACCGACCTTGCAACCCTCCATCGCTTACCGGAACAGGTAGAGGCGGCCCACCAAACGCTTTCCCGCATCGTTGCGATTACCCGCGCCTTACGGCAGAAGATGCCGCAAGAAACGCCGCTGATTGGTTTTGCAGGCAGTCCCTGGACGCTCGCCGCCTACATTCTGGAAGGACGGGGAAGCCGTGATTTTGCGAAGGCACGGGCATTCGCCTATCAATATCCGGATCGTTTTCAATCACTCCTTACCACTTTAGAGCAGGTGATTGCGTGGTTTGTCAGCGAGCAGGTGAAGGCCGGTGCAGCAATCATCCAGCTCTTTGATTCCTGGGCGGGGATTCTCTCGGAAACAGAATTTGAATCCTACTGCGTGCAACCGACCAGACGCATTGTCGAGCTGTTCAAGTCTGAGCATCCCACCACCCCGGTCATTGGTTTTCCACGCCATGCCGGTTTAGGTTATAAGCGCTACGCTGAAGAGACGGGGGTGGATGGCATAAGCCTCGATAGCCAGATACCCCTCTCCTGGGCAAAGGAGGTGCTGCAACCGCGCTGTTTGGTGCAGGGGAATCTCGATTCCCTATTACTGGCAGAAAATTGCGACGCCGCACTGGCGCGCACCGCTACCATTCTGCGCGAGCTGGCGGGGGGCAGGTTTATCTTCAATCTGGGGCATGGGGTGTTGCCGCACACGCCGGTTTCCCATGTGGAACGCCTGTGTGAGTATATCACCAACTGGAAAGGGTAGGAGATGGTGATACGTCATCACCGAAAGGCCGTGGTGTTGTTTAATCTCGGAGGACCGGATAACCTTGCATCTGTTCGTCCTTTTTTAAAAAACCTGTTTTCCGATCCCGCGATTATTCGTGCACCCGCTCCCGTACGCTGGTTTCTGTCCGAACTAATTTCACGGCGTCGCGCCCCCATTGCGCGGGAAATTTACCAGATGATCGGCGGGAAATCGCCCATCCTTCCTCAAACCGAGGCGCAGCGCGACGCGCTGGAGCGGGAGCTTTCGAGCCTCGGGGAATACAAGGTTTTCACCTGTATGCGCTACTGGCATCCCATGAGTGACGCCGTGGTGAGAGAGGTAAAAGCCTACGACCCGGCAGAGGTGATTCTCCTGCCCCTTTATCCACAATTTTCCACCACCACCAGCGCGTCTTCGATTCAGGATTGGGAAAAATCTGCACAGAAGCACCGCCTGCAAGCCCCCACGCGGAGCCTGTGCTGTTATCCCTGCCACCATGGCTGGGTGGAAGCGATGGCCGATCTCATCCTGCCGGTGTGGTTGGAAGCCTCTCAGCATGGCACGCCTCGCCTGTTATTTTCGGCCCATGGGTTACCGCAAAAAATCGTCGATGCCGGTGACCCTTACGCCTGGCAGGTGGAGCAAACCATGCAAGCCGTGCTGCGCAAACTGGAAAAACCCGCGCTGGATGCACGCGTGTGTTACCAGAGCAAGGTAGGACCTATGCAATGGCTCACTCCCAGTACCGAGCACGAAATTGAACAGGCGGGAGAAACGAAAACCCCGCTGGTGGTGATTCCCATCGCCTTTGTCTCAGAACATTCCGAAACCCTGGTGGAGCTGGATATTGAATACCGTGAGCTGGCCCTAAAAAGCGGCGTTCCTTTTTATGGACGTGTTCCCACGGTGGGAACAAACCCCGCCTTTATCCGGGCGCTCGCCCAGCTTTGCACGGAAAAGCCTTCCACCCAACAATGCGGCGGCACGGGGGAAGCGCCCATCTGCCCCACACAATATGGCGATTGTTATTGTCGGAAGGCATAGTCGTTTCAATTTACATTTTCCGGTAGGCGAAAATGTGTTGTTTTCGAGAACCGGAAGTTCCAGTGTATTCAACATACATGAAAGCCGGAAGCGCAGGAAACAAGCATTTGCAGCCACCGGAAACAGATAAAGTGAAACGACTATAGTATGAAGAAAGTGACCCTACATCTGGTTTCGGACTCCACCGGTGAAACGGTCAGCAGCATGGCGCGTGCCGTGCTGGTGCAGCTTGAGGGGGTAGAGGCCGAAGAACATATCTGGTCGCTGGTGCGCACCCCAAAACAAATGGAACGGGTGATAGAAGGCATCAGTAAACATCCGGGACCAGTGCTGTATACGGTGGTCAATGACGCCCTACAGGAACAGCTCCGCATGGCCTGTCTGGAAATGGCGATTCCCTGTATTCCGGTGCTGCTGCGCACGATCCGCGAGCTGAGCGCCTATTGGGGAGTGCGCACCAATTCACGCGTGGGGCGCCAGCACGAACTCGATGAAGATTATTTCGAGCGGGTGGAGGCGGTGAATTTTGCCCTCGCGCATGATGACGGCCAAACCCACTGGAATCTTGAGGAAGCCGATGTGGTGCTGGTCGGCTGCTCGCGCACCTCCAAATCGCCCACCTGTTTTTATCTGGCGCATCGGGGTTTTTATGCGGCCAATATCCCGTTCGTACCCGGTGTTCCGCTTCCGGAAGGGGTATTTACCGCCAAAAAACCGCTGATTGTCGGGTTGATTATCAATCCGGAAAATCTGGTGCAAATCCGCAAAAACCGGCTGCTTTCGCTCAATGAAAGCAAGGAAACCTCCTATGTGGAGGAAGAAACCGTGCGGCTGGAGGTCACCGAATCGCGCAAGCTCTACCGTAAAATGGGCTGGCCGGTGATTGATGTCAGCCGCCGCTCGGTGGAAGAAACCGCCGCGGCGATCATCCAGTTGATTCAGGATCGTCAGGAGCGGTTACGGGAAGAGCGGGAGCAGGCGCCGCTATAGAGTGTGTTCGCTCACATGCGTTTCCTCCGTCATTGCGAGCGACTGAAGGGAGCGCGGCAATCCAGCAAATATACGAAGGCTGGATTGCTTCGTCACTATGTTCCTCGCAATGACGGCCTTTACCCATCCTACGCCCATCATGATACACATTCCTGACCGTGCCCATGGGTGGTTTTCTCCCAGAAATGCGGCCGGAAAATCAGTTGAATAAAGGCCTTCACACTCGCCACCGAATGCAGAACCCAGTAAAAGGGAAACAGCAGCACACTGCGCTCCATGCCCTTCCATGCTTCGCGCCGCACCACCACCAGCGCCATCGCCAGATGCAGGGCGATCCCGTAGAATAAATTGATCCAGGAAAGCGCCAGAAAGACGCTTGGCGCCGCCATCCAGTTAAGGGAACACATTCCCGTCATCCACAGCAGGGAAATCCCCCATAAAAACGGGGCAATCAGAAAAATAAAGGCCGGTGCGCCAATGAAAAACTGAAACCCGAAAAACCCGGCAGGCGTCAGATTGCCCCATAAGGACACCGGGTCACGCATATGCACCAGATAGGTTTGCATATAGCCCTTGATCCAGCGCGACCGCTGGCGGATCCAGCTACCAAGGTGAATCGGCGCTTCTTCCATGGTCACCGAATCAAGCATCCGCGTTTGCCAGCGGAAGCCAGCCATGCGTAGGCCTAAATCGGCGTCTTCGGTGACATTATACGGGTCCCAGCCGCAGAGTTCGCGCAGGCGCGGCAAGTGAATATGGTTGCTGGTTCCCCCCAGCGGAAGCGGCATCCCTAACCGTTCCAGCCCTTTCATCCAGCCATTGAACCACACCGCATATTCAATCGCAAACAGACGGGTCAGCCAGTTTTGATTGCGGTTATAGTAATTGAGCCGCGCCTGCACACACACGACATCCGGCGGAAAGCGGTGAAAGGCCTCCACCGCCTTGCGTAGTTGCTGCGGTTCGGGGCGATCCTCCGCATCGTAAATGGTGAGGTAATCCCCCCGTGCGAAGGGGAGTGCGTAATTACAGGCCTTCGGTTTGGTGCGTGGCTCGGATGCTGGAACGCGAATCACCTCAATATGATCCATCGGTTGCGCGGCCATGATGGCGGTGCGGGTTTCGATGTCATCGGCTTCGGTCACCAGCTTGATATCGAGTTTGGTGCGCGGGTAATCGAGCGCATAAAGGGATTGAAGTAATCCCGGCAGGCTGCCTCGCTCCTTATACATGGGAATCAGAATGGTGTAGACGGGAAGCGTGTGATCCTTCCAGCGTGGCATCGGAAGAGGAGCGGCGAGCCTTCGCGTTCCCTGCCAGAAAATCACCGTTTTGAACAGCAGGATCGTCAGAAAAAACAGGTGAAACCCATAGAGTACGCTACTGCCAGCCTGTAATGGAAACCACCAGCAGGCGGCAAGTATCGCGGCCAGAATCAGTGCGGTAGAAGCGACACTGGAGGGGTTTGCCACTCTTTGGGCGGATTTCTCCGGCCAGGATTCCGCCAGCGCGTGGCAGGCGTCATGCAGATCGGCGGTGCTGAATAACTGCTCCATCGCCGATTGCAGATCGCGGGGGGAGGTCATCGCCACCGCAAAACATGGTTCGGGGAAATGCTCGCGCAGGAATGGTTCGACCTCCGCCACCGGGCGGTCACTCACCCACCACAGCATCTCACCTTCCTGTTTCCAGGGGAGCAGGCGGTGGGTGCGGCAGAATTCCCGCGTGACAGGTTTGATCAGCGATGGATCGGGTGGGAAGAGAGTCAGATCCGCAAACGGGACGCCTTCAAGGGTCGCCAGCGCCTCATGCAAGCGTCTCACCGGCACAAAACCGTAAGCGGTGAGCACCTTCCCCAGCAGCGACTTAGACCTTCGTTGCAGCCGCAGCGCCTGCCGCAAGCCCTCACGAGACAGGAGTTTTTCATCAACGAGGTATTGGCCCAGCATGGGGGGATTCCCCCTTACGCAAACGCAACCTGTTTGGCCCGTTCCACGGCGCGCCAGCCGATATCGGTGCGGTAGAAGCCTTCGTGCCATTCAATGCCGGAAATGGCGTCGTAGGCTTTGAGCTGGGCATCCCGCACATCCACGCCAAGTGCGGTGACGCATAGCACACGCCCACCCTGCGCGATCAGGCGCGGCCCTTCGGTTTTGGTTCCGGCATGGAACACGGTGACATCGGGCTTGAGTTCCGCCACTTCCAGATGCTTAATCTCTGTGCCTTTTTCGTAATTTCCCGGATACCCGCGTGCGGCCATCACCACGGTCAGCGCGGCGAACGGGGCCAGACGCACCGGTGGTTGTTCATGCAGTGTGCCCTGCGCGCAGGCGAGCATCAACGGCACCAAATCCTGTTCCAGACGCGGGAGAATCACTTCCGTTTCCGGGTCACCGAAGCGGGCATTGTATTCCACCAGCTTGGGGCCGTCTTTGGTAATCATCAGCCCGGCAAAGAGCACGCCTTTGAAGGGAATTCCCTCGCGGGCCATGGCGTCCACCGTGGGGAGGATGATTTCGCGCAGTACGCGGGCGCGTAAGCTTTCATCCATAATCGGCGCGGGGGAATAAGCGCCCATCCCGCCGGTATTGGGACCGGTATCGCCATTGCCCACGCGCTTATGGTCCTGCGCGGAACCGATGGAAAGCACATAATCGCCGTCGGTGAGGGCAAAGAAACTCACCTCCTCGCCTTCCATGAATTCCTCAATCACCACGGAGGATTGCGCCCCGGCGAGCGTGCCGGCAAACATGTCATCCACGGCCTGCATGGCTTCTGCGTGGGAGGTGGCAATCACCACGCCTTTTCCGGCGGCCAACCCGTCGGCTTTCACCACCACCGGCAGCGGGTGATGTTCGATGTATTTACGGGCGCTGACCGCATCGTAAAAACGCGCATAGGCGGCAGTGGGGATGCTGTAGCGTTCGCATAAATCCTTGGTGAATCCCTTGGAGCCTTCCAGTTGTGCCGCCATGCGATGCGGGCCGAACACGGTGATACCGTGCGGTTCCAGAAAATCGGTGATTCCGGCCACCAGCGGGCCTTCCGGACCGACCACCACCAGACCGATTTCTTTCTCGCGGCAGAATTTGAGGACGGAATCGAAATCCATCACATTCAGTGGAACACACACCGCTTCGCGGGCAATGCCGCCATTACCGGGGGCGCAATAAAGTTTATCCACCATGGGGGATTGGCGTATTTTCCAGCAGAGTGCGTGTTCGCGTCCGCCTGAACCGATCACCAGAATATGCATAAATCCCCCCATTTCACCGCTAACATGCGCGGAAGTATAGGCGCGATTCCATCGGCGATCAAAGTATTTTATTGTCACACTCCCGGATGCGGCAGGGGGATATTCGGTCCCCGCCGCACCCGGATAGCATCCTTATTTTTGGGTGACCTGATCAAACAGGCCGCCATCGTCGAAATGGGTTTTCTGCGCCAGTTTCCACCCGCCGAAATCGGCAATCGAAAGCAGGGTGGTTTTGGGGAAGGTCGCGGCAAACTGCGCGGCTACCTCTGGATTGCTGGGACGGTAAAAATGTTTCCCGGCGAGTCGTTGCGCTTCCTTGCTGTACAGAAAGGCCAGATATTCGCGCGCTACATCCAGCGTGCCCTTTTTACTCGCCACTTTATCGATCACGGCTACCGGTGGCTCCGCATGCACACTGACCGAAGGCACGACGATTTCAAATTCACCTTCTCCCAGCTCTTTCATGGCCAGAAAGGCTTCATTTTCCCATGCCAGTAACACGTCGCCAATACCGCGTTGCGCGAAGGTGGTTGTCGCCCCACGCGCTCCGGTGTCAAACACCGGTACATTAGCAAAGAGTTGTTTCAGGAAGTCGTTGACCTTCGTCTCATCCTTATTAAAGGTTTTGAGGGCGTACCCATAGGCGGCCAGGTAATTCCAGCGTGCGCCACCGGAGGTTTTGGGGTTGGGGGTAATCACCTGCACCCCTTCTTTCACCAGATCGCCCCAATCTTTGATGCCTTTGTGGTTCCCCTTCCGTACCAGAAACACGATGGTGGAAGTATAGGGAGAGCTATGGTTGGGAAGCCGTTCCTGCCAGTTCAGCGGCAACAGCTTGCCTTTTTCGGCAATCGCGTCGATATCGTAGGCGAGTGCAAGGGTGACCACATCGGCCTTCAGCCCATCAATCACGCCCCGCGCCTGTTTTCCGGAACCGCCATGCGATTGTCGAACCTTCACTTCCTGACCGGTTTTTTCCTTCCAGTGAGCGGCAAACAGATCGTTATATTCCTCGTAGAATTCCCGCGTTGGGTCATAGGATACGTTGAGCAACTCCACGGTTTCCGCCTGCACAGGTGCGGCAGTAGAAAGCCCGCACAGCGTCAGTAGGGTGGCACATAATAGTTTGATATTCATATAAATCTCCATCATTCAGAAATAAAATCTAGAAACGGAACTGGGCACGCGTAAACAACGCATGTTCGTCGGGGCGGTCCTCTCCTCCGGCAGCACCGCCATCGAACGTCGTAAAATCGTAATTGGCCATCAATTTCAGGTTTTCGCTCAGGTACCAGTTGAGCCCGCTGCCATAGGATTGGGCTTTACTGGCTGAGGCGTTGAGGTCGGCGAAACGTCCAAATGCCGCATCATCCACATCCGTTTGGCCAATGCGCGCTGTCACTTCCCACGCCCCTTTGCCGCCTTTGGTAAGATCAAAATCCTCCGTGGGTTTGATTCCACCCCGGAAATTCACATCCTCGCCGGTGAGGACATAAGATCCTACCACCTGCCAAGCCGTGTGCTGAAGCGTATCGTGATCCGCACCCCGCGTCACGTCCTGATTGGAAATGGCGTATTCAGCCAGCAGCCCTGTATTTCCGGCATACCAGTAGGCTTGCGGGTAGAGCCTCCAATGCTCGCCATCGGCGAAGGCATCGCTGCGGTATTTGAAGAAATCTTGCTGTCCGGGGGTTTTATAACTCCCCAAAATGGTTTTGGTTGCCGATCCCTCACGGTCACCGATGCTGCCGGCAAGCCCAACACCAAGCCCCTGCAATGCCACGGTTTCTGCATTGCGGAAAGGCTGCACAAACACCCGCGCCGCCACATCTTTTTTATCGTCGTCGTCGCCATCGGTGTTGGCGAGATCGGCATTCCCGTTAAACACGCCCAACTGGTATTCCACGATATCCGGAACGGGATTGCCATAGACCATAAACCCAAAATCCCGGCTGGGAGCCAGATTGCTGGGATGACCGCGTTCGATGGCAAACATATCCCCCGGCGATTGCAGCCGTTCCAGACTCACCGGTGTTTTGAATTTCCCAAAACGAAACTGCACAGCGTCGTTCAGTTTGTAATCGGCATGGGCATCAAAAATCCGGGTGGTGGAACCGGCAAAATCCGGCATCAGGCGGAAGGACGCATTCCCTGCTTTGGCTTCCAGCACCGGGCGCAGCCGACGGGCAAGCAGATCGTCTTTTCCGGTATTTTTCTCGTCGTTCAGAAACTGGCGGCTGTCGAACTGGAAGGTCCCCCGCAAACTGAGTTCGTAGTTTTTATCCGGTGAGGTGATTTTTAGCCCCTTCTTACCGAATTCAACGTTGGCTGTCTTTTCAGCCACGGCCTTGTCTTTTTCTTCCTGCACTTCCTGCTGACGTTTGAGTAACGCAATCTCCGACTCCAGTTTGGCAATTCGCTCGCTGATACCGGCGGATGGTTCCTGCGCATGCGCAGGTTCCGGTTGTAAGGTGAGCGCTCCAACGCCCAGAACGGCCATAATCCCAAGATGCCTGTGCATAGCAAACTCCTGTTGATGGTGAAGTATAGTATTTCCCATTTCATCTTACGTTTCGTTATCCATCGGACTCTGAAAATTCACGTAGAAAGCCTACGTTGGAATTTTCTTCGCCTTGGATGCCTCGCGTAACATAAAAGCGAAAACACTATCAAAAGCGCCTCCAGTCATCTGGTCGGCCGGAACGAAAAGAAGGCTCAGCGGGCACGCAATGTTGCGTTTCCCTGCGTGAGGGGATAGCGGCGCTCCAACTCGCGCATGGCAAGCGCCGTATCCAGCCCCCCTTGTAACCCGGCTTTGAAACGCGAATCAAGCCTCATTAAGTTAATGCCGCTACTGAGCGCGGTGGTGGTGAGAATGGTTTTGCCTGTGTTCAGGTTGACATGTTCTCCCGTGGCCACTTTCAGCCCGATTGCCGCAAGGCTGGAAAGGGCGAACGAGGCCAGCGTCCAGCGGAAGGGTTCAAAAATGTCCAACTCGCGTCCCATGACACTGCGCCGGGTGACCTCGCGTCGGATCAGGCGGGCGGTGTCCGGGTCCTGATTACCCTGATCGTCGGTGGCATAGGTGTCGATATAATGGGCGATATGCCGCTCCGTGATTCTGTTGAGGTGGCGCTCAATCCGTGCACGGAAGCCGCCTTTAGGCTGTTTTCGTGGGTGGTTGTTTTTCATGTGCCGTTACCGTGTAAACGCTGTGAGGGTAGGAGCTTCTATCGTGGGGAAGAGGCTCCGCCTCCGGTTGTCCGGTCGGCGTGAAGGGGGGGATGCTAGTGCACCGGCTGCTGCTGGTGTTTATCAAAGCGGGTTTTTTCGCTGCGTTCAATCTGAACCACTTTGGAATCGTGGATTAACACTTCCACCGCTCCGAATTTAACGTTCTGAATGGCGTCGAGAATATGTTTCTCTACATCGTTCAGCGTGCGTGTTTCGCTCATGTTCCCTCCTTGGTTAGATAGTGTCTTCATGGGATAGAAAGTGAGACGAAAACGTTTGGTTTAGAGAACCGGAAGTTCCAGTGTATTTGGCATACATGAAAGCCGGAAGCGCAGAAACTAAGCGTTTGCAGGCCATTTTCTATCTCACGAAGACATTATCTTGGTTAAACATCGGTCTTACACCACTCCCATCCCCGTCAAATCGCGGATGGATTTCCGGTCCAGCACATGAGCGATCGCATTGCGCACTTCGACCATGGTTTTCCGTATTTCGCAGGCATTCTCATCCGGGCAGTCATCGCATTTCTGATAGGCGGTGACGCTGGCGCAGCGGATGGGAGCCAGCGGCCCGTCTAGCAAGCGAATCACATCGCCCACCATGATCTCCGATGCAGGTTTTGCCAGAAAATACCCGCCGAAAATACCGCGTTTACTTTCCACAAACCCCTGATTTCTAAGGGCTTGCAGAATGTTGTCGAGGAATTTCTGCGGCACATCGGCTGTCGCCGCAATGGATTTACTCGCCAGCATTTTTTTCTCATTCCGCGCCATCACCATCAGTGCTCGCAATGCATATTTTGCCTTCATGGATAGCATCTGTTGCCTCTCCTTTCACCGTGCAGTGCGCTCCCAACCGAGGGCAACACAATACACAACCAGAATGGTATGATATAAACAACATAAAGTCAATGTTGTTTTAGGGGGTACGGAAAGAGGGCCTGAAAACCCCACTCTGTTTGTGGAAGAAGAACAGAGAGAGCGTTGTCGCTTTTTTCTCAGACGAGGAGTGTGAGGCGGTGCGGGAGGGGGCAATAAGGAAAATTGGCTCAAAGTTTTAGACACCATTCGTCGCCAGAATACCGGCTTATCTTAAGCAGGTCAGCCGTTGAATGCTGACATAGTCGGTTTTCCCAGTTCCTAGTAATGGCACGGATTCTACTATGGTGATCATTCTGGGAACGGACAGTTCCCCTATGCCGTGTGCTTTGGCATAGGCGCTGATCTCTTCCCGTTTTGCATCGGCATAATCCGTTACCAGCACCAGCGCCTCGCCTTTTTTGGCATCGGGAATACTTACCACGGCATGATGGTGCCCCGGCCACAACGCTGCGATATATGCCTCCACCGCCGTGAGGGAAACCATCTCCCCAGCAATTTTGGCAAACCGTTTGGCGCGGCCCTTAATAGTAATGTAGCCTTCTTCGTCAAACGCAACGATATCGCCCGTATCGTAGGTATGGTTTTCCGGTGGAACCAATAGGCCCGGCTTGTCGGCCAGCAGATAACCTTTCATGATGTTCGGCCCGGTAACGACCAGTTTTCCACCGTCTTCAATCCCCGGCACGGCTTCGAGCCTGTAGTGGATGCCCGGTAAGAGGCGGCCCACGGTTCCCGGTTTGTTATGCATCGGGGTATTGGTGGAAAGCGCCGGAGAGGTTTCGGTTGCACCATACCCTTCAAAAATACGCACGCCGTATTTTTCCGACCACAGTTTACGGGTTTCCTCTTTCAGTTTCTCCGCCCCGGCAAACACATACCGAATGGCGTAGAAGTCGTAGGGATTAGCAAAACGTGCATAGCCTGAAAGAAAGGTGTCGGTACCGAACATAATCGTGGCATTGGTGTCATAGATCAATTCCGGTACAATGCGGTAATGCAATGGTGAGGGATAAAAAAACGTACGAATACCGGAAAGTAGCGGCAGTAACGTTCCGCCCGTCAGCCCGAACGAGTGGAAGATCGGCAGTGCATTAAACACGATGTCCGTCGGCCCGAAATCCACACGCGACGCCAGTTGATAGCGATTCGCCTGGATGTTGGTGTGCGAGAGCACGACACCCTTTGGGGTTCCTTCCGAACCGGAGGTGAACAGGATCACGGCCGGATCGTCCGGTGTTTGCGTGCTGGTTTTTTGGTAGAAGGTTTGCGCCAGATAACCTGCCATCATTCCCTTGATCTTATCCACACGCGTGACGGTCTTTGCGACCTCTTCCAGAAAAGAAACGCGGACCCCTTGTTGCTGCATCGCCGTAACGACATCCGTGAGATTTCCGGCCTCCACAAATTGTCTGGAGGTGTAGACGGTGTTGATTCCTGCCGTTTTACAGGCAGAGAGCAGATTCTGTGCACCGGTGGAAAAATTCAGCATGGCGGGCACGCGGCCATAGGCCTGCAACGCAAAGAACGTCACGATGGAGCTGACCATATTAGGCAGCATGATGCCCACATATTCACCGGATTTGGTATCGCCGGATATTTTGGAACCCAGCACCAAACTGCGGGTGAGAAGCTGACCGTAGTTCATCGGCTTCCGCGTTGCATCCTCGGCAATGATATGCTTGCGTCCATGAATATGCGATTGGTCTATCAGTGACTGGAAGAGGGGTTTGTGGTAGTCCGAGCTGTCGAACAGCATTTCGCTCATCAGATCATAGAGCCGCACGCCCGCCAGATGACGGCGGTGACGGCCTTTCATGTCTTCGGGTAAATCGAAGTCCCGTGGCTTCAGGATGGTGAGTGTGATTGCCGGAAACCAGCGTATGCGCACTTTGCCTTTCAGGCGGGAGAGCGGCGTATATTGTGCGCCGTCAATCCGAATGGGCAGTATCTTTGCCGCAGCCTTATCGGCAATCATCCCCGGCCCTTCATAGATTTTCATGAGCGATCCGGTCACGGTGATTCGCCCTTCAGGGAAAATGACGCATTTGCGGTCTTTTTTGATTTCGTTGATGATCCCCTTCGTGGCCATCGGATTGGTGGGATCAAGCGGAAACGCGCGCACCAACGCCAAGAATGGCTTGAAATACCAACGCTCTGCAATATGGCTGTTCACCGCGAACATCGGTTTTTCCGGTAGAAATACCGCAATCAATATCGCATCCAAAAAAGACGTGTGGTTGGAGACAATCAGCACCCGTTTACCGGCCTCGCGGTAATGCTCCAGCCCCTTTACCTCGACCTTATAAAGCGTGGTAAAACACCATTTGAGAAAGGCTCTAAGCATGTGCAAGTCTCCGTTTAACGACCCCACGTATAATGTAAAATACCGGGATATTGAATATGCCAACCGCGAGCAGAATCTGTGTCACACTGAAACCAAACGAAAACAGCAGCAGCACCACTATGCTGGAGAGCACCATGAATAACGCGTTCATGATGTTGTTGGCCGCAATGATGCGCGCAAGATAGCGATTGTCCGACCGATGCTGCATGATGGCGTAGAGTGGCACGATGTAAATCCCTGCACAGACAGAGAGCAGCAGCAAGCTGGCGATAATCCCCCAGCTAGAGAACCCTACGGAAAGGAACTCTGTAAGACTCAGAATTTTATCTTCATAATGCAGCACCCGCTCCAAAAAGAACATGCGATCCACGGTATAAAGCCATGACATTCCCGCAAATGCCACGATGGCTACCGTCATACCGATCGAGCCATAGGGTACCAGTCGCCCATTGATGTGCCCCTTGAGAAGCTTGTTACACCACATGGATCCAACCCCCACCCCGATGGAAAACACGGTGAGGAACAACGTGACAATATGTTCGTTTCCACCAATCACTTCCTTCGAATAGGTCGGAAACTGTGTGAGGAAGGTCGCGCCGATCAGCCAGAACCACGAAATACCGATGATGGAAAGCCATACCGTGCGCTCCTGTCGTGCATAACCGATCACCCTCCAGGTTTCAGACGCGATGTTCCAGCCCACTTTTAAGGAGGCATCACCAACAGGAGCCGTGGGAATCGACCGGCTGGCCAACCAGCCAATCACCGCGAAGCTTATCACGCAGAATGAAAGTATTTCCGCTCCATAGGCAGAGCGGATGATCAACCCACCAAAGATGGTTCCCAACAGAATCGCGAGAAACGTACCCCCCTCTATCAACCCATTGCCGCCGATTAATTCGTCATCTTTCAGGTGCTCCGGGAGCAGGCTGTATTTGATGGGACCGAAAAATGTAGCCTGCATTCCCACCAGAAACAGCACCGCCAATAACCCAACCACATGCTCCAGAAAGAAACATGCCGCGCAGGCCATCATCAGTAGCACTTCCGCCAGCTTAATCTTGCGTGTGAGCCATGATTTTTCGTATTTATCGGCCACCTGCCCTGCCGTTGCTGAAAAAAGGAAAAAGGGTAGAATGAAGAGTCCGGCGGCCAGCGTCACCATGGTCGATGCATCGACTCCTGTCGTGTTAGCCACGTCATACGTAAACCATATTAAAAACGCATTCTTGAAGGCATTATCGTTAAACGCGCCAAAAAATTGAGTAATAAATAGTGGAAGAAACCGTTTTGATTTCAGCAAATGGATGGAACTACTCATGGCCCTGTATTCCCTGTAAATAGGTATCAATCAAATTATTCGTTAGCACCTGAATCGATTCCGCTTTCACGGTATCCAGCTTTCCTCTCATTCCCAGATGGCAGATGCCGTGAATGCTGGCCCATACGACCCTGGCAGCACGCTCGGTTTTTCGTTTATCCCCTTTAAATAAGGAAAGCAGAGGCACCTCCACCAGCTGAAATAATCGTTGAATCTTATCTGCGTACCAGTCCGGCAGCTCAGCATCTCTGGGCAGCGTGTGCTCAAACAATGCCGTCCAGCGATGATCATGTTCTGTGGCAAAGGTGATATAGGCTTTCGCCAGTTTTTTGATGACCTGCTTACTCGGCTGACCCTTTTGAGTCTGCTCTGCCATTGCTGCATATAAGTCATCCAGCGTAACCGCATTGATATGCAGCATGAGGGCATGATGGCTGCCGAAGACATTATAGATCGTACCCACCGTATAGCCGATCTCCTTTGCCACCTTGCGGGCGCTAAGCCCTGCCATCCCTTCGTTTGAAAGGATTTTCTGACCCGCCGCCACAGCTATTTCTGTTAACGCTTCTCTGGTATGATCACTGCGTCTGGCCATAAATTATACAGCGTGTAATTTGTTATTGATCACTGTTCAATTGTGTGGCATCCTTTCAAAATAATCAAGCCTTATTTTCAGGGCAGCGAATGGAGAAGCGACCCATGCCAACGATCAACGATATCACGGAACTGAATGCCGTTGAGGTAGAACGCATCATCACGCCAACCACAGTGGAGGATATCGTATCGGCCATTCAATCCAGTTCCGGACCGGTTTCTATTGGCGGTGGAAAATTTAGCATGGGCGGACAGACATCCTACCCGGAGAGCCTGCATATCGATATGCGTGGGTTGAACCGGGTGCTGGATTTTTCAAAGGAAGCAAAAACCATCCGCGTCCAGTCCGGTATTACCTGGAGGGAAATACAAGAATATCTCGACCCGCACGACCTTTCCGTCAAGATTATGCAGACATACGCCAATTTTACGGTGGGCGGCTCGCTCAGTGTAAACGTGCATGGTCGTTATGTGGGACTCGGCCCACTGATTTTATCCGTCAAAACCCTTTCCATCGTACTTGCAGACGGCTCGCTCGTTGAGACAACGTCGGAACAGAATGCGGAACTGTTTTATGGCGCTATCGGAGGATATGGCGGTCTGGGCGTTATTGTTGAAACAACCCTGGAGCTAGACGACAATCTCCGCGTGCGGCGCAGCTCTCAACGAATGGCACGAAAAGATTATCCCCCCTATTTCATGCAGACTATCCGTAACAACCCCGGCGCCGTCTTTCATAATGCCGACCTCTATCCGCCTCACTATGACCGGGTGAATGCGGTTACCTGGTCGAAAACCGATGATCCGGTGACCGTGAAATGCCGCCTGCAACCCTTACACAGAACATACCCCTTACATCGTTATTTTCTCTGGGCATTTACAGAGACGCCGTCCGGAACGTGGCGTAGAGAGCACATCTATGACCCCCTGCTGTTTGCCAGCCAGAAAGTCCATTGGCGTAATTACGAAGCAAGCTATGACATTGCTGAATTGCAGCCTATCGTTTCTCAATCCGGCACCTTCGTGCTGCAGGAATATTTCGTGCCTGTCGATGCGTGTGACCACTTCATCGACCGGATGGCAGAAATTCTTCAGCGCCATAAAGTCAACGTACTCAATATCTCCATCCGCCATGCCCGCCCGGATTCTGGATCCATGCTAGCCTGGGCGAGAGAGGAAGTCTTCGCGTTTGTGTTGTATTACAAACAAGGCGTCGAGATGCATGATAGAGGGAAGGTGGCGGTGTGGACACGGGAACTCATTGATGCAGCCATTGCGCATAACGGCGCATATTATTTGCCGTATCAACCTCACGGCACCGTAACACAGTTTCACAAAGCATATCCCAATGCAGCGCAGTTTTTTGCTTTAAAAGACACACTCGACCCGGGGTTTCGCTTCCGCAATGCCTTATGGAATACCTATTATAAACCGGATCCGGATCCGAATGTCATGGCAAGTCCATCTGAATTTCAAGGGATTCTTTCAGATGATCATTGGTCGGATAAGCTCTATCGCTTTTTGCAGGTAGTATTTAATCTCTACCCGGAGGACAGATTCCACGCTCTCATTGCAAACGCGTGTGCATTACATGACTCAGATGAGTCCATATACAAATACATTGCCGCACACCTGAAAACCATCAAGCCAAAGAGACAGATCAGCCGTTACATCCTTCCGGCTATACGCAACCAAAAACGGGAATTAACCTTGCAGACGCTGGCGCTGCTTGATGGGCGAACATCGTTTAACGGCTATGTCGAAATTGGTGCCACCGGTTTTTACGTTAGCGAACTGCAAAAACATTTGAATATCGCCGGCCCTCTCACCATGATGAACGATAAAGTTCCGGCCTATTCTCCCGCCGATATCCTTACGCGTGGCCGCATCGCGAAGATGGGTGCCTTTGTCGATCTCAACCATTATGCGCCCATCTCTCCGGATGATATTCCCGATAACTCCGTGGATTTGGTCACATGCTATATTGGCCTGCATCATTGTGCTCCTGAGAAGCTGAGCGCGTATGTGGCGTCTATTGCCCGTATTCTGCGCAAAGACGGTCTGTTTATCGTGCGCGACCATGCGGTGGATACGCCCGAAATGGGGCGGTTCGTATCGCTTATTCATACGGTGTTCAATGCCGGTACCGGTGAGACCTGGGAAACCAATGCAGCCGAGCCTCGTTTTTTTAATAGGATTGAACACTGGGTAAACGCAGTTGAGCAACAGGGCTTCAAGGATCTTGGGCAACGGCTTTTACAAAAAAACGACCCGTCCGACAACGTACTCATGGCATTCAGGAGGCTGTAATGGACCATCCAAACATCACCTTTATTCCTGGACACCCGAATGATGCCGAAGTCGCCGCCACGCTGATTTATGAAAGCAGCCATGAACTGCTGGGATTCATGTTCCAGGGAAGAGAAACAGCCATTCGGGTGCTGACCAAACTATATAAAAAGAAACACGGCCATTTTAGTCATGTGTTTTCCAGATTGGCGATTATAGACGGCCAGGTTGTTGGACTAGAGCTTGGATATGGCCAAGACCAACTCGTCAAACAGGAATGGATCGGTGGAGTCCTGATGCTCCTTCATACTCCGCTATCGCTTTGGTGGCATTTGTTGGTGAAGGTAGGGTCGGTAGTGGACAACTATGTCCCTAAGCCAACGCCGGGAAGCTATTATCTCAACAACCTCGCCGTCGCGACAGAGAAACGCAGTGCTGGCATCGGTCGTATCTTACTGGAAGAAAGTATGAGGCACGCGAAAGCATCCGGCTACCGCAGCTTTGAAGGTGACGTTACGAAGGTGAACACCCGCGCCATTAAATTCTATGAAGAACAAGGATTGACGCAGCTCTCTGAATCCTGCCACCAAGAGGCATATGAAAAGCTAGGTCTTCCTCCGCTCATCAGGATGATGCATAAATTCTACGATGAATAACAACCGCATTGATGTGAATTGCGACGGATATACATGACGCAAAAGCGCAGCAGCTGAAGCAACGGCAGCACGAAATCGTGATGGAACTGGATGCCCATAACGGGGCGTATAATAGCTACCGGATAACGCTGTCATCCTTGGTTTCAGTCATGTCGCGGGCGTATGATATTTTCCAGAGTTCGAAAACGGATCGAAAACGCCAACTCATCAGTTTCGTGTTTTCGAACTTACAAATAAGGGGCGCAAAGCTAGACTATGCCTTGCG
>JBIPLF010000001.1:0-100021 GCA_044368015.1 Rickettsiales bacterium | reverse complement strand
TCCCCCGGAATCGCACGCGATTCCGACCCCTCCCATTCAGGGAGGGGTGAAAGAAGCTGCTTTGTTCCTTGCTCTATCGAAAAAAGCGCGATAAGCGGGGGCGTATGACCAACATCTACACCATGACTGCCGTCAACCGCCTGCGGGTGGATATGGAGATCGGCTGTTTTCCGCAGGAGCGCGGCCGCACCCAACCCATTGAAATCAGCTTTAAGATGTTTTCCCCTGCGCCGGTTGTGGGATGCGAGACCGACCGTCTGGAAGATACCATCTGCTACGATAATCTCTGCAAGCAGATGCGCGATTTCTGCGGTGCAACGCCGATGTATCTGATTGAGCATTTAGGCAAGCGCATCTACGACCTGCTGCGTACACATGTGGGGGAAGAGGTAAAGCTATGGGTAAAAATCTCCAAATGCTACCCGCCGATTGAGGGGCTACTCGGCTCTCCGGAATTTGTCTATAGCGATCTGCCGCTGGTGGTGGAGTAGTCTGATGACGCATCAGATGCTTGTCGTATTTTTGTCATATTGATCTGCTATCGTCTCCCCATCTGAATATTGCCTGATGGAATGGAAGAGACACCGTATATGACCCACTGCCCCCACTTACGCTCGTCCCTGCTGAGTATTCTGATCGCGCTGGCGGTGCTGGCCATTCCGCAGCTCGCACCCGCGGCGCTGACCCCGCCAAGGCCGTTACCTTCACCGGTGATTCGTCCCGCGCCGTTGGGGGCGCCACCGGCCATCCGTCCAAACCCGCTTCCTGCAAGGCCTTTGAATGCTACGCGGCCATTGACTCCCTACGCGCTGGGTGCGCCACGTCCCCTGCCAAGGCCTCCGGTCATCACGCCACGCCCTATCGGCAGGTAGATACAGTTATTCATCACACAAACCAGTAGAGGATAGTACGCATGACAAGCATTATCACCACTACCGTTTCCGATAAGTTACAACTGAATGCTGCCTTGGGCGCGGTATTCAGCACATCTCTTTCTGAAGGAGATCGAAGTACGAATGTGACACACGCAGATGGTGCGGGGCCGTTAGTAATAAAAACCGATATTCAAGAACAAATTACCGGTACACTCCAAAGACTTGGATTGTCATCCAGTGCCTCCACAGGAGTGTAAGCAGAAAGCCTAACCTCCGCTACCCCAAAAACTCCTTGGGGATGGAGGCGCGCAGCATTTGCGTGGTGCTTTTTCCACCATCCCGGAGGGGAGGGGGGTGAGCTGGAACGGGTTTGTTTATAGCGGCCTGCCGCTGGTGGTGGGGTGTGTTTCGACGCGAGAAGCAGTCTCCTCACAAATCCTTCACAATCCTCCTGTACTATGAGCGGGATGGATTGATTTGCGAGAGCAGGGGGAGCATGCAATGAGCCGGATAGATAATTTTATGGAGGCTGTGCTTGGGGAACTGAGTGCACAGCGTCCGGACTGGAGAGAATGGACTCTTATGACGGGTGAGGGGCAACCCTACCAGCGTCTGGAGACAGCCATTAATGCTCGCCCCCGCACGTTTGACCATATTCTGGAAATGGGAAGTGTAGAAGAAAAAATCACCGCATTGCAACAAATGGGGAACCTTCCAGATGGTTTGCAACAGTTGATCGTAAGCGGTGCAGGGGGAGAGGCGATTGACCAGTATATTTTCCAGCTAGGATTTAACCACATTGCAGCCCAACTCAATTTTGTAGCAGGTGCATTCACGTTTGATCCCAGAAGTCTCTGTTCCGTTGAGACGAATGGTACCATCGTAATGCTCAACGTACCTGATGGTGATCCGGCGCATCCTCATTTTGGATTTAGCGTGGATACGATCTCGGAAGATGATCGAAATGCTGTACAGTCCATGGTCGCTACGGATACGTCGCTTCCTGCAGAAGACGGTTCGGTAGTGGTACAGGTGCCGGTGGTGACGGATAATTCCCTTCCTGCGGCAGATGGTTCGGTAGTGGTGCAGGTGCCGGTGGCGACGGATACGTCCCTTCCTGCAGAAGACGGTTCGGTGGTGGTGCAGGTACCAGTGGTGACGGATAATTCCCTTCCTGCGGCAGATGGTACGGTGGTGGTGCAGGTGCCAGTGGCGACGGATACTTCCCTTCCTGCGGCAGATGGCACGGTAGCGGTGCAAGTGCCGGTGGCGACGGATACCACGATTCCTGAGGTGGCGACGGCAGAGTCGGCTGTAGCGCTATCGGTTGTTGAAGGTCAGGTGGTGGCAGCCGGAACTCCTCAACCTATTGCGCCAGTGGTGATTAATCCTCAGCCTATAAATCCCGTTCAGCTGGGGCAGCCGAATCCTATACCGCCCGTTCAGCTGGGGCAGCCGAATCCTATCGGGGCTCCCGCTCATCCTGGTCCGCAGCCGATTGGTCAACCTCCTCATTCAGGTCCCAACCCCATCGTGGGGCCTATCCATCCTGGCCCACAGCCGATTTTACGCAATGCAGGAGTGCAGGGAGGTGAAGATGTGTCGGTTGCACAAACGCTGACGGCTTCTCCGACTCCGGCAGACGCACAAGCTGCAACGAAAAATAACGGTGTGCGGATGGTGTAGCTTATCTGGCAGAGCTACCCCAAAAACGCCTTCGGGATGGAGGCGCGCAGCATTTTGCGGGGCACTTCTTCCACCATCCCGGAGGGGAGGGTGTCGAGCTGGAACGGTCCGTAAGCAAGGCGGATGATGCGGCTCACCGGATGGCCGAAATGGTCGAAGATGCGGCGGATTTCGCGGTTTTTGCCTTCTTTCAGCGTCACGTTCAGCCAGCAATTGCAGCCCTGTTCGCGTTCCACCACCACCTGTATCCCGTCATAGCGGATGCCTTCCACCGTGACGCCTTCCGCGCAGGCGTCGATCACCATTTGCGAGGGGGTGCCGAAACTCCGCACCCGGTAACGGCGCGCCCAGCCGGTTTTGGGCAGGGTGAGGTAACGTGCCAGCTCGCCATTATTGGTCAGGAGCAGCAATCCTTCTGACTGGAAATCCAGCCTGCCGACGCTGATAATATGCGGGCTATCCAGATGGATCCGCTCAAAAATCGTCGGGCGGCCTTCGGGGTCCTGATGGGTGACGAGCACCCCCGCCGGTTTATGGTAGCGCCACAGGGTGGTGCGCACTTCCGCAGGTAGCGGCTTGCCATCCACCAGAATGGCGGATTCTGCGGTCACCACCACCGCTGGCGTGGTGAGTACGGTGCCATCCACCGACACGCGGCCGAGGGCAATCCAGCGTTCCGCCTCGCGGCGGGAGCAAAGCCCCGCACGGGCGATGCGTTTGGCGATGCGTTCGCCGGTGGGGTTGGTTTCGGGGGGTGGTGTCATGCTGTGGGTGTCCGCTAAAGGCCTGAACCCATGCCTTAGCACACCCCCCTCAACACTCAACACTTATCTCCCGCACGCCTTCAGAAATGCATCCACAATGGCGGTATCGGCGGGGCTGACCTGATATTCCGGGTGCCATTGCACGCCTAAGCAAAACGGATGGTCCGGGTATTCGGTGCCTTCAATCACGCCATCGGCGGCTTGCGCATTGATACGCGTTCCCGGGGCCACCTTCGCCACCGACTGATGATGCGCGCTGTTGACGGCGATTTCAGTTGCTCCCACAATCCGGTGCAGCAGGCTGCCTTCCACGACATGGACGGTATGGCCCGATTCAGTGCGGGGGTTCGGCTGTTCGTGCGCGATGCTGCTTTGCGGATAGGCATCCGGTACATGCTGGTGCAGCGTGCCGCCGAGCGCGACGTTAATCAGCTGTGCCCCCCCGCAAATGCCAAGAATGGGCTTGCGACGCGCCAGCATCGCCCGGCATAGCGCCATTTCCATCTCAGTGCGTCCGGGTTTGAGCGTCACGGTGGGGTGGATGTCGGTCACGCCATACAGACGCGGGTCGATGTCAAAGCTGCCACCGGTCATCACCAGCCCGTCCAGCAGGTCGGCATAGGCTTCCGCCAGCGACAGGCGGTGGGGGAGGGGGAGGGGCATACCGCCTGCATCCTCGATCACCGTGCAGTAATTCTGCCGGATCGCATACCAGGGCATTGTGGAAAATCCGCCGCCGGTTTCGAAGTCCAGCGTCAGGCCGATGAGGGGGAGAGAAGGATGAGGCATGCAGCCTATCCTAGAATGTTCGGAGGTTTTTTCCATCAAAAAGCATTAATGCCTGATTTATCGCTTTATTTTTAAATTTTCGTGACTATGATGCCGCGCCTATGAGTTTTGAAACTGCCTTCGTGTTCAAAGGAGAGGTGCTGGTGCTGGTGGCGCCGGTACGTTTTGCGCTGGATGAGCGCTGCCGTTTTTTCTTTAAGGGGCGGGAAATCGACAAGCCGCATCTGGGGACGGTGTTCAGCAATGGGCAGGGGAATCACTGCCTGCTGGCGCTGCGCAGCACCCATTTTGGGGTGGAGGAATCGCTCGCCGGGCTGGTGGTGCGTTACCCCGATGGCAGCGAGAAAGCCTTTCCTGCCCTGCGTTTCAGTCCGCAGAATCTGCCGCAGTTTCTGGCGTTTTTCCAGCAGCTTCCCCCTTCCTCGCGTGAAGCGGTGATGAAATGCTGGGGTGAGACCATCGGCGAGCAGTTTGAGCTTTCCGCCGACCCCGCGTTCCGGAGCGCCACCCGCGCCATGCTCGCTGCGCTGGAACCGGCCTTTACCGCCCATACGGCGCTGTGGCTCACACCCTCCCTGCTCTTTGCCGAGATGGAAGTACACAAGGCCTGGCCGGGGGCGCATCTGCCGCTGACCCTCTATACAGAAGACAAGGCCCATACCTGCGAGGCGCTGACCTTCCAGATCACCCATGACCGGGTGGTGGTGGTGGCGCAGTTTGAAGGTCCGGCTTACAAGGCGGAATACGAATCCTTTCAGGCGGTGGCGTCGCTTTATGGTCATCCGGTGGCGGTGCAGGGGAGTCTCAGCACCAAGGCCTACAGTCTGGAATTTCCGCAATGGCTGAATGCGCGGCCTGCCTACCAGATCCACATGATCCGCGAGAAACTGGCGGGTTTTCTGCTCGATCAGGTGGCGAAATTCCCTGCCCTGCGCGAGGCGGTTTCCGGGTTGCTCGCCAAGCTCCAGCAATATGTGGAAGCGCCGCTGGTGTCGTTCGATCAGCCGAGCGCGCCCTTCAGTATCCATTTCGAGCAGGTGATTCCGCTGGGTTTGCAGGGGATTTTCCTCAGCGGCTGGATGCGCGATCCTTTCAAAACGCTCGAAAAAATTGAGGTGATCTCGGCGTTGGGTTTTCGCCTGTTGCTGATGCCGGAACAGATTTTTGCCATGCCGCGTCCGGATGTGAATGAGCATTTCCGCGCCACCCGTTATGGTGGTTTTAACGACGATGTCGGGTTTCTGGCCTATCTGCCGCTGCCGGAGAGCATTGCCCATAAGCTGGCGGGGGTTGCGCAGTTGCACGGATTCCGCTTTGTGCTGCACTTAAAAGGCGATGTGACGCAGGAGGTGGTGCCCGATATCCGCTATCTGGATGTGTTTACCTCCCGCGATTTTGTGCTGAAACTGGTGCCTTCCTCGCATGTGAGCGAGCGGATGCTGCACCAGTGTATCGGCCCTGCCGGTTCGCATTTGCAGGCGATGTGTATGGAGCAGATTGCCATCCGCGAAGTCTTTTATATGGGGCGGCGGGTGGAAAATCCGGTGGTTTCGCTGGTGGTGCCGCTCTATAAACGGCTGGAATTTATCAAGGCGCAGTTTGCCACCATGGCCAACGACCCCGCCATGCGCGAATGCGAGCTGATTTATGTGCTCGATTCTCCCTGGCAGGAACAGGAAGTGAAAGAGCTGCTGCGCGAATATGCGCATCTGTACCAGCTCTGTGTGACGCTGGCCGTGATGCGGTGCAACAGCGGCTATGCGGCCGCCACCAATGCCGGAACCACCCTCGCACGCGGCGATTACGTGGTGCTGCTCAATTCCGACGTCTTTCCCCGCGCCCATGGCTGGACGGCCAAGATGGTGGATTTCTACAAAAGGGAACCCAAAGCCGGGGCGGTGACCCCCAAACTGGTTTATGAAGACCACTCGCTGCAACATGCCGGAATGTATTACGCCAAAACCACCTATCCCGACTGGATTGTGCTGCACCATTATAAGGGCTATGGCAACACCTACCCGCTGGCGATGAAATCCCGCCCGGTTCCCGCCGTGACAGGTGCCTGCCTGATGATGCCACGGGCGCTGTATGAGGATCTGGGGCGGCTCTCCACCGATTATGTAATCGGGGATTTTGAGGATTCCGATCTGTGCCTCAAAGCCGTGGATGCGGGATACGAAAACTGGTATTTCGCCGATGCGGAACTCTACCATCTGGAGCGGCAATCGGTACCCTTAAACGAAAGCTATACCGGCGGGATCGCCTGGCGTTACAACGCTAAACTCCATACTGAGCGGTGGAATCATGTCATTGAGCGGCAGATGGCGAAGTACCCGCTGCACGAAACGGCAGCGCAGGAGGCGGCATGAGCAGTAAAAAGAACCGCACCAAACGCACCACACCGCAGGCTGCATTGCCTGTGACGGAGGCTGTGTCTGTGCAGGCAGTGGCGGCGCCTCTGCTCACAGCAGCACGGTCCGGGGAGAGCGCCCGTGTGAAGACGCTCCGTCCGGCACCGGAAGCCGCCCGTAAAAAACGCGTGCTGGTGGTGTCGCACAACCATCCACAGTTTTTCCCCGGTGGGGCCGAGATCATCGCCTATGACCTCTTCAACGCCTACAAGCGCGACGGCGAATTTGAGCCGTATTTTATGGCGGGAACCTCCAACCATGACCGTCAGGTGCATACCGGTACGCCGTTTCAAACGCTGAACGACCATCCGGATGAGATTATTTTCTGGGGCGATAGCTTCGACTACTTCCTGCAATCGTTGCATATCAAGCCGTTCCTCTATAGCGATTTCCGCGATTTCCTGTTGCAGTTACAGCCGGATGTGATCCACTTCCACCACACGATGCGAATTGGTATTGAGGCCCTGCATGTGGCCCGGCAAACGCTGCCGAATGTGAAGATCGTCTACACGCTGCATGAATATATTTTCATTTGCAACCGCGACGGTCAGATGGTGCGCAAGCACAATAACGAATTGTGTGGTGAGGCGAGTCCTGCCCGCTGCCACCAGTGTTTTCCGGAGATCAGCCCGGCGGAATTCAAAATCCGTGAATCCTTCCTCAAGGCGCATCTGGATCTGGTGGATATGTTTGTCTCTCCCAGCCATTTCCTCATTCAGCGCTTTGTCGATTGGGGCATCCCGCGTGCGAAGATGCGTATGGTGGAAAATGGCCGCGACCCGGTGGCGCCCGCGCCCTTCCGTACCCTTCCCAAAAACGGCAGTCGCAATGTGTTTGGCTATTTCGGGCAGATCAACCCGTTCAAGGGGGCGATGCTTACCTTCCAGGCCGCGAAATATCTGGTGAAACAAGGGTTTGAGGATTTCCGTCTGGAGGTATTCGGCAATGTGGAGCAGCAGAGCGAGGAATTCAAAAAGGAGTTCTACGAATTCCTGGACGAATACCGCGAATTTGTTGGTTTCCACGGCAAGTATAAAAACAGCGAGATGGGAAAACTCATCCAGTCTGTGGATTGGGTGATTCTCCCCTCAACATGGTGGGAAAATTCTCCGCTTGTCATTCAGGAAGTATTTATGCATAAACGGCCGATTCTGTGCAGCGATATTGGCGGCATGGCGGAAAAGGTAGAAAACGAGGTCACAGGCCTGCATTTTCAGGCCCGTAACGACATCGCGCTCGCCAAAACTATGCGTCGTGCGGTAGAGGAAAAGGGGTTATGGGAACAATTATCCGGCGCGATTGGTCCCCGGCTTTCGATTGAAGGCTGTGCCGACAAACACAAACAATTGTATCATGCGTTGCTAAACGGAGAACAGGTGGCTGAGGTACTCTAACCCTTTTTGAAACTCGCTGCGGTGAGGGAAGCGCGCGGAAAAGCCGCCCGCAGAACTCGCAGTGTACGATTGGGTACATAAGAGGTTTGAGGACGGATTTGACAAGCAGATTGCCCACCGCAGTAGAGTTATGAAAGAGGGTTTATGAAAAAAATTCTGGTAATGATCCCCCACGGGGAAGTCTATAACCGCCACAATGTGCGCGCCTATAGCTATAAAGACATTCAGGGTAATGCGACCAAGTATTACAACATGGGCGACTTGTTCGTGTATGATTCGTCGCTGAAGTTACTGAACTTCGATTATGTCGAGCCGATGAAGATTTCCGTCTATGACGAAAAGCAAATCGACCGCTACAACGAAGAATTCGAATATTGCTTTCTGCGTGGCTCCAACTACCTGCATCCGCATATGGACTGGCTGGAAGCCGAACGCGTGCTGGAAAAAATCAAGATACCGGTGGTACCCTTCGCCATTGGCGCGCAGGCCCCACGTGAGGGCAAGCTGAACCTGTCGCCGCAAACGATCCGTGTGCTGCAATTGATGGCCGAACGCTGCAAGGAGATCGGCGTGCGGGGGACCTATACCGCCAATCTGCTGAACGATCTGGGCATCAAAAATGTGCGGATTGTCGGCTGCCCGACGCTGTTCCGCCACAACCGTTCCAACCTGAACATCACCCTGCCGCCGCTGGAGGAGATTGAGTCCGTGGGCTTCAGTCTGCGCCGGGAGGTGAACGCCAGCTACAGCGACGGAGTGCGCCATTATTTTGATCTGCAACGGCAGATGATTTTCTGGTTCAACGAGCATTTCTCCCTCACCATCATGTCGCAGGGCGAAACCGAAGAAAAACAACTTTTCTACACGCTGCCGGAATTTGCGGATAGCGCCGTGGACAATCTGAACCGTATGGGCTGGCTGCGTGGTCCGGAAGACCCCATGCTTTCCATCTACAAAAACCAGATGTTCTACGACGAAACCGTGTCGGGTTATGACGAAATCGTCCGCAAGCTGGATCTGGTGGTGGGCTTCCGCCTGCACGGCAATCTGATTGCGCTCGCCAATGGCACGCCTGCCATTTACTGCACCTATGACAGCCGTACCCGCGAATTCGTGGAAACCTACGACATTCCGGCCTACGATATCGATAGCGGTAAAGAATTCGTGTTTGAGGAATATTACCAGCAATCTTTGTTCGACAAATTTAATCTGGCCTATGCCAAATATTATCAGGAAATGGGTGCCTTCCTGACCGCCAATGGCATGGATCACAAAATGCACCATTATACGGGAGGGTTAAGCCATGCGGTTTAATATGGACGTATTTAATGAGGAGCGCCTTTCCGGCTGGGCCGTGGAAGAGCAGGAAATGGATAAACGCTACGCGTTTGACCTCTATATGGATGACCATTTCCAGATTCGCCTGTTTGCGCACCAGTTCCGCGCCGATTTGAAACAGCATGGCGTGGGCGATGGGCGTTACAGCTTTCAGTACCGTTTTTCGCCGCTGATCCGTGCCAAGAAACCGCGCACCATTACCCTGCGTGATGCCGAAAGTGGCGTGGTGGTGTTTGAAAAAACCCAAGGGGAGGCATAACCATGGCCCAGGCTGCTGCATCGCTTACCTCTCCCGCGCTTCAGGTGGGGGATGTCGCGCCCGGTTTCGCGCTGCCGGCCGATGGCGGGGCGTCGGTGTCGCTGGATGCCTTGCGTGGTCAGACCGTGGTGCTCTATTTCTACCCCAAGGACGACACCCCCGGATGCACGATTGAGGCCAATGATTTCAATCGGTTGAAGGGTGAATTTGAGACATTACATGCGGTGGTATTGGGCGTTTCCAAGGATAGCGTTGCATCGCATAACACGTTCCGCGATAAATATTGCCTCACCTTTCCCCTGCTTTCGGATGGTGAAGGCACGCTATGCGCGGCCTATGGTACCTGGGTCGAAAAAAGCATGATGGGCAAAAAATACATGGGCATCGACCGCGCCACCTTCGTCATCGACGGCAAGGGAGTCATCCGCGCGATCTGGCGGAAAGTGTCGGCCAAGGGGCACGCCGAAGAGGTGCTGGAGGCGGTGCGGGGGCTGTAGGCTCATGCGTCAGCGTGCGGTATCCTCGGTAAAGCACGCACTGATTGCGATCGCTTTCGTGGTTGTCCTATTCCTCCTCTGGGAGGCCGATTACCTTGGAGGAGATGACAAAACCCCAATCCTTTTTGTCTTTCCGCTTGCTTTGACCTTGCCTCAGGCCGTGCTATTCACGGTAATCCATGCGGGGAAGAGATGGATTGCTGTTGCAAGAGGGGGAGACTCCCTGATCGCTGCATGTCAGGCAACGGCCCTGCTGTTTCTGCTTCCGGCGCTTTGTGCATTGCTGCTGTGGTTTGTGTGACGATCGACTCATTGCTCATCGCATCATCGAAAAGTGGGACCGCCTCTGCCGTGCGAACAGTAAACCACTGCTGGCCCTGTGTTAACAGGTGGGCGCCATATTACCTCCGGCTGGCGGCAAAACGCCTGCCAAAGGTAAGGAACAGCTCCCTACAGTGTGATTATCGGCCCGAGGGTTTGTAAGTCGTCACCTGCAGCGCAGTACCCGAGGGCATTCTACGGGAAATCACCGGGAATGTGAAGCATATAGCATTTCCCATTTTTTCTCAGACTGCGTTATGCTTCGTCTCGTGTAGGTTGACTACACGTCGCCTCGCACGCCTCGTCTGATAAAAAAGCGAAAACGCTATACATCGCGGTTTCTTTTTCCCCCTTCCGCCCTGCCGAGCGCAATTCCATACTGGGATAACCTGTTATCCACCCAGAAGGAATCTCCCATGCCCGACGTCACCCACTACACCAGCGCCCTCAATTACAGCACCCTCACCATCGCGGCGAGTGGCACCGAATCCGGTAGTCTGGATTTATATGGTACGACATTGGTGGGGCTATACATGCCCGCCGCCTGGAGCGTCGCCGATCTCAGTTTCAAAGCCAGCAGCGACAACACTACTTTCTACGATGTGTACCGCGATAGTGGCAGCAGCGCCAGCATCACAACCGCTGCGAGCCGCTATGTGGCACTCGACCCGGCGGATTTCGCCGGTGTGCGCTTCCTCAAACTGGTGAGTAGTGCCACGCAGTCGGCGTCGCGCGTGATTACGGTGGTGTCGCGGCCGCTGTAGGTTTAGCTGGCGCTTCATCCGCCTCAAACACGTCAAACAACCCCCGGAACAGGCCCGGCGTGAGGATGCTCAGCGGATTGACGCGGATATCCGGATCGCCGGGTGGTCCGCTGACCGTATAATTGACGGCGAAGAGTCCTTCCCCCTTGCCGCCGATCAGCACTTCACCCAGCACCGGAATTTTGCCGACCAGACTGTTGAGCGTATAGGCGGGAACCAGCGCGCCACTCAGTTTCATGTGATTATCGGCGCTGTTGATCTCACCCGCCGCCGTGATACCCAGTGCCGACCCCGCCAAATTAGTATCATGGAATTGCATCACCTCTCCCTCCCAGTGGAAGGGGGCGACCATCTGGTCAAATCCCAGCCCCTTGCCTTGTAGAATATCCAGAATACCGCCGATGGAAGCGAGCATGAACAGCCGCGCCAGCAGCGGTGTTTGCCGCATGTTGAAATCCTCCATGCGGATGGTGCCATCCAGTATCGATTGCTTGCCCTCGCCGGTGTAATGGCCTTCTACCAGTAGCGTGCCGCCGTCGATGTTGGAGACGATATCCAGACTGTTCAGAAATTGCCCGGCATCTTTGGCCGATAGGGTGAGTTTCTTGACGCCGTTTTCGCGGGCGATCCGCCACACCAGCGGCGCGTTGCCTTCCATATTGGCCGAGACATCCAGCGACCGGCACTGCATCTCCCGGCATTCGCCGCGGGCTTTTACGCTCCGCCAATGGCCGCGATCGGCGAAATGCAGGTTGTCCAGTGCGAGGTCAAACCGCCGGGTGACTTTCTCTGCCTCCGGTGTTTCCTGCTTCTCTCCCTGCTTGGATTTTTGAATCCATGCGCCGACATCCAGACTCTTACCGGTGATGTTCAGATTCTCGCCCGTGTCGGTGGGGGTGAGTTGCAGCGCAAAGTCATTGCGCTCTCCCACGCGCACGGAAGTAAGGTCCAGCGTTCCCATCCGCCCCTTTTCCCGGTCGATGGTAAGACCACCGGCTGCTGTCAGGGTGGGGGCCGTGACCTGTAGGTTGGAAACACTCCATTGTTTCGGCCCCAGACGGTAATCGGCGGTGACGCGCCCGGCCTGTCCGCTCTCTTTACGATAATCGAGCGGCGCAATCACAAACACCGTATCGGCCAGATTGAGCGTGATGTTCCCATCCGCCGGTTTGCCGATATGCTCCTTATGGGTGAGGGTGAGCCCCATGCTTCCCGCCATCCCTTCCAGCGGCGTGACCCCAAAGGCAGGGAGATCGCGTACCGGAAGCCGACCTTCCGCCTTGATGATGCCATCTACCCCTTTGGACATTTGCGCGGTGCCTTTGACCGTTGCCTCCACGGGATGGCTGAAGGCATTGCCCTTCAGGGCGAGGTCGATTTTCTCATTTTCCAGTTTCATGCGCAGTGTGCCGCCTGTGATCGGCACCCGGTTCCAGAAATCGGGAATGGCGAGGTTTGTCACCGTCGCATCCACCTTATGCTCGAATAGATGGGAGGATTTATTCAGCCCGGCGCGAATCCACACCTTCCCCTTGGCATCCCCTTTAGTATTGGCGGGATGCACATTGAGGAAAGCAAGGTTCTTGAAGCGCGGATGGTCGATGAAACGGGCAATATCGGAGGCAGGCCCGGTGACATCCAGATCAATCACCATCTCCGGCTCATGCGACATCATATCCGGCAGGCGCAGCGCGCCTTTTTGCAGTTTCATGCCCGTCCATGCCTGCCCACGGGAGACGTCGATCGTCAATTCCTTCTCGGTGAAGTGCGCCACGCCGTCTACCTCCTCCACCAGCGGCATGTCGGGCAGGTAGCGCACGGTGGTATCGTCTACCACCACCTCGGCCTTGAAGGTGCCGGGCGGCAGGCCGTTGGTAGTATCCGTCCCTTTGGGGAGATGTGTTTCCAGCCAGGCGGTGGGGACTTTGCCGCCTTTGATGTTGGTCGTCACCCAGTGGCGGGCATGGGGCGCGAGCGTAATCGGCCACCATTCCACCAGCCGGAACAGCGGCAGGCGCTTGAGATTGACCTTGATATCCATCCCTGGCGCGGTGTCATCATAGGTATAGCCGCCCTCGAAATGGATGATGGTATCAACAAACGCGAATTTCCCATCGCGCACGCTGAGCAACTGATCCGGCCCGTCGATGGTGGCATGCATCACGATGGCGGTCAGTGGCACGCGTTTGGGGAAAAAGCGCGGATGGGTGATGTCGCCCGGTCCGGCGGTGAGTTTCAGCGTGGCGTGCAGCGGATTACCGAAACGGTCGGTATCGCCCGTCAGGTTTAGGTTGGCGGGGAATTCATAGCCCTTCCACTCAGCAAGGGCGGGATCGAGTAACGCGAAGGAGGAGGGGGTGAGTTTGTGGATTTCCGCCGTGAACAGGCTACCTTCCTTAGCGGGGTGGTCGCTCCAGGTGAGGAGCAAGGAGCCGCTGCGGGTGACAACCGCGTCATTGCGAGGAGTCGCAGACGACGAAGCAATCCAGTTTTTATCCGTTTTCTGGATTGCCACGCTCCCGTTGGTCGCTCGCAATGACGGAGGAGAGGCAAACACCCGCAATTCCCCTTCCACCTTGCCGATAATCCCCTTGCTGCTGCGTTCCAGCGCAACATCCGCGGGGAGTTCCCAGCGGTTCGGTCCGTCACGCAGGATCACATTGGCGTGTTTCATCACCAGCCGAGTGGCATCCGGTAGCCCCAGCATGGCGAGCATCTCGGTCGGGTTACCAAAGCGGAGCGGCTCTTCGTCCTCCCCCGATTTCGGCCACCAGCGGCCATCGGGCAGGCGGGTGAGGGTGGCGTGTGGCTCGATCACCTCCAGATTGCGAATGGAGAGTTTCCCCAGCGCCAGCGAGAGCGGGTCGATTCCCACCGTCGCCTGATTCACCGAGAGCGTGCCCGGCTTGCCTTTGGGGTGCACGGTGATATTGGAAAGCGTAAGAAACAGCGGCTTGGAAAGCCCCGGCCAGTGGATGCTGTGGTGCTTCCAGTTGATTTCCACCTCCGGATGGGTGCGGGCGAGTAGGCTATGCAGTGTGCTGTCCAGTTTGGGGAAGCTGCGCGGTGTGGAGGAAATCCAGTAGATGCCAGCGCCAGCGATCATCACCAGCACGCACCACAGCACCGCCAGCCGGATGCAGGCATGGATCAGGGCGCGGACGGCGTGCCGCTTAGGTTGTACCTTCGATTGTGCCTCCTCCTCCTTCGCTCTTTGAGCTTCGGTGGATAGGGGGGGGCGAAGATCTAATCTGCGCAGGAGGCGTAACCACATCCCCCGCTTATGCCACAGAATGGTGCCACAGCCAAAGGGTTAGTGGGGTGTTTACGGTCCCAGAATATAGATGAGGTTACAGGTGCGATTGTTACCCGTCAGGTTATACTGAGCGGTGGTGGTGACGTCTGTCGTTGCACAATTGAGGGTCTGCGTATGGGTGGCTTTCATGCTCCGCACATTGCCCGTGCCAGGCAGCCCGTCATCGCCTAGTTTTTCTTCAATTTTATACGCTTCCGCGGGTGTTAGAAATCCAACCTCGGTGTGCCACCCAGCGTCGCCACCGACCTGAAGGTAATTGCCGTAAGAGCCGTCGAACCGATCCCCGTATGCGGAAGCACTTGCGAGATACTGGAATGTGAAGCCAGCGGTAGAAATTGAAGCCTTTGGTACGTTGACGCCTATGACAGAATCCTGACCGTGATAAGACACAGAATTAGGGCCAGCAGATCCAGAGAAACTGCCTTTTATTAACTGAGAAAGCGCCAAATGTTGCCATGCCCGATAGGAATCGCTTGGTGCAGACGGCACACTGCCAATAGCGATCTGCCCATTGCCATTGCCGTTTGTTGTGCCGCTCCAAAACTGCGTAGCATTGGTGATATCACCCGGTAACGCATTGTACTTGTCCTGGAACGTTACCACCGCAGCATCGTAAGCCGTTAAATCCGATACAATTCTATTGACCTGAGCGCCTCTGATCATTTCCCTCCCCACCATCACCCCGCCCAGAATCAGGCCGATGATAACGAGGACAATGGAGAGTTCGACGAGGGTGAAGCCCGCTTGACGGCAACGTTTAGGCATTGGTGCTACGAGTGCTGAGTGCTGAGTGCTGAGTGCTGAGTGCTGAGTGCTGAGTGCTGAGTGCTGAGTGCTGAGCATGAGGTGTGTCCTTATGTTACGCAACAAGGGGGTAGGGGTCGTCATCCTGAGCGAAGCGAAGGATCTCTCATCACAACACATCGTTGGTGCAAGCGGAGAGATGCTTCACTCCGTTCAGCATGACGCCTCGTTCCCCCTACTTCTCCTCCTCAAGCGCATACCCGGCAGAGCGCACGGTGCGGATGACATCGGCGGAATTGGATGTGACTTCCAGCGCTTTACGCAGGCGGCGCACATGCACGTCCACGGTGCGCGGTTCGACGTAAATATCGTGGCCCCACACGGCATCCAGCAGTTGCTCGCGGGAGAACACCCGGCCCGGATGCTCCATCAGATATTGCAGCAGGCGGAACTCGGTTGGTCCCAGATGCACGTCTTCGTCGGAGCGGGTGACGCGGTGGGCGGAGAGGTCCATTTTAATATCCGAAAACGCCAGCGATTTATTGGCCAACGCCGGACGGATCCGCCGCAGCACGGCGCGAATCCGCGCTACCAGCTCGCTGGGAGAAAAGGGCTTAGTGAGGTAGTCATCCGCGCCGCAATCCAAGCCCCGAATGCGGTCTTCCTCTTCGCCACGCGCAGAAAGCATAATGACGGGGATGTTGCGAGTGTTGATGTCGCGCCGCAACTGACGGCAGACTTCAATGCCGGACATGGAGGGGAGCATCCAGTCAAGCAACAGCAGGTCGGGCCGTTTCTCTTTAACTTTGAGCAAGCCTTCCTCGCCGTCGCTAGCGGTATAAACGCGGAATCCTTCCTTCTCCAGATTATACCGGAGCATGGTGAGGATTGCGTCTTCGTCTTCAACAACCAGAATCGTGGTGTCGGTCATGCGTGTGCCTCCTCGCTATAACGTGCCGACCACTGTGGCACGCCTGATTCTCTCAGGAAAACCAAAAAGCCTTAATAAACCACTAAAAGGCTGAAAAACCCCTCAATTGTGGTATAGAGGCGTCATATCCGTTCTGGGAACCGTGGCAGGGAGTACACAGATGGTCGTCCATATCCACACCGTGGCGTTTGAGGGGATTGAGGTCATTCCCGTGGATATCCAGGTGCAGATCGTGTCGGGCGTGCCGGCTTTTACGCTGGTGGGGCTTCCCGATAAGGCGGTGGCGGAATCCCGCGAGCGGGTGCGGGCGGCGCTGGAAGCGATGGGGCTTTCGCTGCCCGTTAAACGCATTACGGTGAATCTTTCCCCGGCTGATCTCGCCAAGGAGGGCAGCCATTACGATCTGCCGATTGCGCTGGGTATCCTCGCCGCCATGGGGGTGGCACCTGCCGATGTGCTGGAAACTTATCTGGCGATGGGGGAGTTGAGTCTGGATGGTAAACTGCTGCCTGTGTCGGGTGTGCTCCCTTCCGCGATGCATGCGGTGGCGAGTGGCAAAGGGCTGATCTGCCCGCAGGGTAACGGGGCCGAAGCCCGCTGGGCAGGGGAATATCCGCTACTGGCACCCGTGACACTCCTCTCACTTCTCAATCATTTCAAGGGCACGCAATCCCTGCCGGAGATTCCTCTCAGCCGCATGGAGATCGCTCGTCCCGTGCGCGACATGGCCGAGATTCGCGGGCAGGTGACCGCCAAACGGGCGCTGGAGATTGCCGCAGCCGGAGGGCATAATCTGCTGATGGTTGGCCCTCCCGGTTCGGGGAAGTCGATGCTCGCCGCCTGCCTGCCGGGGATTTTACCGCCCATGCAATCGGCGGAGATTCTGGAAAGCAGCATGATTGCGAGCCTCGCCGGGAAATTGCCGGGTGGGATGCTCTGCACGGCGCGGCCCTTCCGCGATCCGCACCATTCGGCCTCCATGGCGGCGATGGTTGGGGGCGGCAAGCGTCCGATGCCGGGGGAGATTTCCCTCGCCCATCACGGGGTGCTGTTTATGGATGAACTGCCGGAATTCCCCTCCCATGTGCTCGAAGCCTTGCGCCAGCCGCTCGAAACCCGTCAGGTGACGATCTCGCGGGCATCCGCGCATGTCACCTACCCGGCGCGGTTTCAGCTCATCGCGGCGATGAACCCCTGCCGCTGCGGCTATGTGAGCCAGCCCGCCAAAGCCTGCTCCAAAGCGCCGCTCTGCGCGGGGGATTATCAGGCGCGGCTTTCCGGCCCGTTGCTCGACCGGATCGACCTGCATGTGGAGGTGCCGGAAGTGCCGGTCGCCGAGATGTTCACCACCCACAGCGCGGAAGCCTCCAGCACCGTGGCGGCACGGGTGGCGCGGGCGCGGGAGGTGCAGCGCCAGCGGTTTGAGCGGGCAGGACTCACCGCAACCTACACCAACAGCGATGTCTCGGGCGAGCGCATCCGCGCCTTCGCCGAGCCGGACCCCGAAGGACAGGCGTTGCTGCTACAGGCCACCGATAAGCTGGGGCTTTCCATGCGGGGCCTTTCCCGCGTGCTGAAAACCGCCCGCACCATCGCCGATCTGGCGGGCAGTGCGGAAGTCCACAAACCCCACCTTGCCGAGGCGCTCAGCTACCGGCAGTTAAGGGTGGGGCGGTGATTCATGATAGAGCTTTCTAATGATTGTCAGACTCCTCTCTTCACCCCTCCCTGAATGGGAGGGGTCGGAATCGTTCACGATTCCGGGGGAGGGTGATCCCTTTTTACGTCACCCCCTCCCGGTCTCGCTGGCGATTCGCTACGCTCACGCCGCTCGCCGACCTCCCCCATCAAGGGGGAGGTGAAACACGCGAGGCCGTCTGATCAAACGGGAAACACTATCCCCACCGGGCCATGTCCTTTTCCGAAGCCGGGAGCAGCAAGCAGCGCGTGATGCACATAGTCGCAGGCCTGCTCCGTGGCCTGTTTAACCGATAAGCCGCGTGCAATTCCCGCCGCCAGCGCAGAGGCCAGCGTGCATCCCGTGCCGTGGGTGTGGCGGGTGGTGATGCGGGGATGCCGGAACCAATGCGCGTCCTCCCCCAGCAGCAGATCGGCAATTTCTGGGGTGTCATCTGCCAAGTGCCCGCCCTTAAGGAGCACATGCCTCGCCCCCATCTGGCGGAGCGCATGGGCGGCTTCCAGCATCGCCGCTTCGTTGCGGATGGTGAGGCCGGTGAGGGCCTCTGCCTCCGGGATATTGGGGGTGAGCACTGTGGCCTGCGGGATGAGCAGGGTGCGGAAGGCATGGGAGAAGGGTTCAGGATTCAGGTGCCAGGGGTCAGTTATTTTCTTTTCTGAATCCTGAACCCTGAATCCTGAACCCTGAACCAATCCACTCCCGCTTGTGGCCACCATCACCGGATCAATCACGCGGGGGAGGGTGGGGGCGTGATGCGCAAGCGCGTCCGCGACACATTCAATGACCTCCACGCTGTGCAGCATCCCGGTTTTGATGCCATCCGCCCCGATATCCGACAGCACGGCGGTGATCTGCTGCACGATAAAATCCAGCGGCACCGGATGAATGCCCGTTACTCCCAGCGTGTTCTGCGCGGTGAGTGCGGTGATCGCCGTCATGGCGTAGCCGCCGTTCAGCGTCACGGCTTTGATGTCGGCCTGAATCCCTGCTCCGCCGCCGGAATCCGACCCGGCAATGATGAGAACGCGGCCCTGAGTCATGCCCTAAAACACTCGGTGATGAGTTGCGTAAACGCATCGGCGCGGTGGCTGGTATGCTCCTTGAAGGCAGGCGGAAGCTCGGCATAGGTGAGGGATGCCGGATTGCCGCTCCCCGGCACAAAAATCGCGTCATAGCCAAAACCGTGTGTGCCCCGCGCCGGAAAGGTGAGGGTGCCGTCCACTCTGCCTTCCACCGTCTCTGTATGCCCGTCCGGCCAGGCGAGCGATAGCGCGCAGGCAAAATAGGCGGGGGTTCCTTCCGGTTCCAGCCCGCGTGCGCGGAGTGCCTCTTCCACCTTCCGCATGGCCAGTTGAAAATCCTTCTGCGGCCCTCCCCAGCGGGCAGAGTAAATGCCGGGATTGCCATCCAGCAGCGGCACCACCAGCCCGGAATCATCGGCCAGCGCCGCAAGTCCCGTATGCTCCATCACATGCCGGGCTTTGAGTTCGGCATTGGCCATAAAGCTATCGCCCGTTTCCTCTGGTTCCGGCACGTTGTGGGTGGCGGCGGAACTCACCTGAAGCGGGAAACGGCCAAGCAGCGCGGCGATCTCCCGCACCTTACCGTCATTATGGCTGGCGATCACCAGTGTGGTTTCTGTGAATGCGCGTGGCATGGGAGGCTCCTTATCTCACACTCTATTACACAGAAATCCCGTCACTTGCCACCCCAACCGGTAATCGCCCTGCCATGCGGATTCCAACTGCCGCAGATCCCCACGGGTGAGGGGGCGGGCGGGACGCGAAGCCCCGGCACCAATGGCCCGAAAGGAGCGCAGCAGCGCATGCAGCGACGGGTAGTGCGTGGTGTGGGACGTGGTGTCGTGCTCGGTCACCGTGAACCCGGCCTCCGTCAGATGGTGATGCCACACGGAGGCATCCGGGAAGCGTTCCAGCGCCAGAGGTACGTCGCATGCGGTGGTCAGGGAAACAAGCGGCTCCAGCGTGCCATGGGTGAAGGTAGTGAAGGCGAGCACGCTTCCCGGACGCAGCACCCGCGCCATTTCCTGTAAGGCGGGAAGGGGAGCTTCCAGCCATTGAAACGCCAGCGACGAAACCACCGCATCCATACAACCCGTTGCCACCGGGAGATGCGCCATATCCGCGCAGATGGTGGGGAGCGGGTGGAGCTTCCGGCACATCGCTTCGGCGATATCCAGTGCCATAAAGCGGGCATGAGGTAGGCGCGACCGCAACGCATGGGTGAGGAACCCCGTCCCTGCGCCGAGATCGAGGATGGTGGGCGCAAGCTCCCTCACCCTTCCCTCTCCCACAGGGAGAGGGTTCACCCCTCCGAATCCTGAATCCTGAACCCTGAGCGCCAATCCCTCTGCCACTGCCCGCTGTAAAGCGGCGTGCTGCTCATACGCGTCACTCGCACGCGAGAACTGGGCGGCAATACGGGCGGTGCGCGACCTCATCCCAGATACTCCGTAATCGCCTGCGCGCAGGCGGTGGGATCATGCAGATGCGGCGCGTGTCCGGTGTGCGGGAGGATCAACCGGTGGGGAGTCTCCCAGCGCATCGCCTGCGCCACGGGGACGACCCGATCCCCCGCGCCATGGATCACCAGCGGCGCTACGGGAAGGGGAGGGAGTGTCGCGGCATCGCAATTGCGCAACACGTCGAGCCAGGGGAGCCAGGGGGAGGGAGTCTCCCTCTCCCTCTGGGAGAGGGCCGGGGTGAGGGCATTATCGGCATCGGCGTTTATATTTTCCCTCACCCTGCCCTCTCCCAGAGGGAGAGGGTTCCCCTCCTGAACCCTGTCCCCCATGCGCATCAATGCCTGAAAGGAGCGCATGGTGCTTTCCGGGTCTGCCTGATAACGCGCTGCAAACGCATTGAAATCCTGCCGCGACATGCCGTCCTCGCCGATAAACCGGTAGGGGGTGGCGATCAGCACCAGTTTTCTGGGAGTTGCATAGCCATGCGCCGTGAGCCATGCCGCCACCCATCCCCCCAGCGACCATCCAGCGATGACGTCGGGGGGGGCGAACCCTCTCCCTGTGGGAGAGGGCAGGGTGAGGGTATTACCTGCGTGGACTTTTCCCTCACCCCGTCCCTCTCCCACAGGGAGAGGGAGCCGGATGCCGCCAACACTCATACCATCCGCGCTGTGAGTAGGGAGAAGTTGTTCCTTTTCTTCTAGGGTCGGACGAGCGTATTCTGCACTCCGAACTCTGAACTCCGAACTCTCCCACCTCTCATACTCCACCACCCGCAGGCGATGCTGCGGAAACAAAGCCTCCCAGCCTTCCGCTTGTTGACCCCAACCGGTGAAAATCCATGCCTCACGCATACGCACGCAACGCATCAATGAGGGTGGCGATGTCCTGATCCGTATGCAATGCCTGAAAACTCATCCGCAGCCGCGCCGTGCCTTCCGGTACCGTTGGCGGGCGGATGGCGGGCACCAAACACCCTGCCTCCTGCAAACGCTGTGCATAGGCGAGCGTCTCCGCATTACTCCCCACGAGCAGCGGTAGAATCGCGCTGTCATGGGCGGGGATACCCAGCGCAGATGCTACTTCCGCCGCATGGGCGATGGCTCGCTTGGCCCGCCATGGCTCGGCAAGCGCTATCCGCAGCGCGGTGAGGCTTGCGGCGAGCACGCCCGGCGGCAGCGCGGTGGAATAGGTGAGGCTGCGCGCCCCTTGCGTGATCCATTCTACGACTGGAGAGGCGGCGCAGACATAGCCCCCAAGCCCCCCCAATGCCTTGGAGAGCGTGCCGATCCACAGATCCACCCCCGCCGGAATGGGATGGTATCCGGGCAGCGCATGGGCGGCATCCACCATCAGCCAGGCATCGAAACGGCGGGCAAGCGCGATCCATGCCGCAAGTTCGGTGACATCGCCATCCATGCTGAATACCTGCTCGGTGAGGAGCAAGCAGTGCCGGTAGCGGCCACGATAACGGTTGAGCAGCGTTTCGGCGTGGGTGATATCCTGATGCCGGTAGCGTTGCAGCTTCGCGCCGGAGAGGGTCACCCCGTCGAGCATCGAGGCATGCACCAGTCGATCGGCGACGATCAGATCGGACCGGCCTGCCAGCGCCGGAATCACGCCGAGATTCGCGGCATAGCCAGAGGCAAATACCCGTGCGGCCTCCATGCCGTAATAGGTGGCAAGCGCTCGTTCCAGTGTGTCATACAGCGGGTGATTCCCCGCCACCATGCGCGAGGCACCACTGCCGGAGGGCATCGCCTGTGCCGCCCGCACTTCCGGGTGGTGGCTCAGGCCCAGATAGTCATTGCTGCCGAAATGGAGGAGGGGTTTGCCCCCCCCTTGAGGGGCAGTCTCCCTCTCCCTTTGGGAGAGGTTGGAGGCAGTGCCTCCAAGGGTGAGGGCATTATCGGCGTTTGTATTTTCCCTCACCCTGCCCTCTCCCAAAGGGAGAGGGTTTACCGCGTACAGCACCGAACGACCATCTATCGGCGTGTGGATCGGGAGGGTGCGCAACCGTTGGTTGTTAATTGCGCTTTCCAGCAAATCCCGGCAGTGTAGCGTGAGTTCTGGTCGCTGCATTAAACCATCCTTAATCTCTCTGTTCCTATACTGAAATGGTAGCCACCGTAAACTCGTAAAGATGTGACCATGATGTCGGCCAAGCAGCTTCCTACCCCGCAGATCAACGACAAGAAAGCGGCGCGCTGTGCCCAGCAGGCATTGGAATTCATGCTCCAGAATAACGTGCCCCCCACGCCAGAGCATTACACCGTGTGGTATGCCTTTGCCTATGGAGAGCATCAGGGGATCACCGAAGAAATCTCTCATTTGATTGATACGGGTGCCACTTTCACGCCGCAGATTCATGAGCATCTACGCCAACGCTATCTGACAACCGAGGATCAGGCTAAACACGCAGAAGTGCAACAGGCCGCCACCGAGATTCAGCATTCGTTGGAAGAAGTGCTTTCGGCATTGGGCGATAGCAGCTCCCGTACCAGCGATTACGGGCGCGATCTGGCGCAGTTTGTAGAAAATATTCCGACCAAAGGTGCAAGCCCGGAATTGCTGAGAGCGATTGAGCATATTGTCCATAAAACCATGGAACTGAAACAAAACAGCGAGCAATTGAGTGCGCGTCTGGAGTCCTCCTGTCAGGAGATTGCGGAGCTGAAAACCAATCTGGAGAAGGTGAGCACCGAAGCGCAGACCGATGCACTTACCGGTGTCGGCAATCGGAAAGTGTTCGAGGAATCGGTGCGCCGCATGACTGCGGAAGCCATCGAAAACGGCAACGAACTCTGCCTGTTGATGGTGGATATCGACCATTTCAAGCAGGTGAACGACACCCATGGCCACCAGATGGGTGATGCGATTCTGAAGGTCGTCGCGGGTGTGCTGAAGGATAGCGTGAAAGGGCGCGATATTGTGGCCCGTTACGGGGGCGAAGAATTTGCTGTGCTTCTGCCGCGTACCCCGATTGGGGGTGCCATGATTCTGGCCGAAAATCTGCGGGCGGCGGTGGCGGGCAAGCTGCTAAGGCGCAAGGATACCCAACAGGTGATTGGCTCAGTCACCGTATCCATCGGGGTTTCTGCCTATGGTCGTGCCGAGGATTCGCGGGAGGCATGGATCAAGCGGGCCGACGATGCGCTCTATCATGCGAAGAAAAATGGTCGCAATCGCGTAGCCCAACAATTCAAGGATGAATAGATGATCACCGCTATTTACTTGAGTCTTTCCTTGCTGATGGTTAGCGTAACCCTATGTCGTTTGCCTGTTTGCTCTCCCATCGTGCGGTCCTCCAGATCGAGGGCGCAGAGGCGCGTGGGTTCCTTCAAGGATTGATTTCCAACGACATCGCGCAGCTTGCGCCGGAGCGCCCCCTCTATGCGGCGATCCTTACCCCGCAGGGAAAATTCCTCTACGATCTGTTCATTCATGAACCATCGCCCGGCCTGTTATGGTTGGACGCTGAGGCCGAACGGATGCCGTCTCTCATCAAGCGGCTGACGCTCTATAAGCTCCGGGCGCAACTCACCTTCACCGATCTGAGCGCCACCCATACGGTGGTGGTGGGTGATAGGCCCGATCTCCCCCCCGACCCTCGGCTTGCGGCGTTGGGAGGGCGTGGGATGGTGGCGAGGAGAGATGTAACGGTTCCCTCCCCCTTGATGGGGGAGGGTCAGGGAGGGGGTGATTCTGTTTGTTGCGTCACCCTCCCCCTGCCTTGGGGGCAGCGCCCCCAACCCATCGAGGGAGGGGAAAACGGCTTTGCCACCTACGACAATCACCGTCTGACACTCGGCGTGCCGGAGGGCGGCATCGACCTGATCCCCGACGAATCCCTGCTGCTCGAATACCATTTTGAGGCGCTCCATGGGGTTAGTTTCACCAAGGGCTGTTATGTGGGGCAGGAAGTGACGGCGCGCACCAAACATCGGGCGACGCTGCATAAACAGCTCTATTGCGTGCGCACATCGGGGGATGCCTTGCCCGCGCATGGCACCCCCATCCTGAGTGGTGAGAAGGAGGCCGGCATCATGCTCTCCAGCCGGGGAGGGCAGGGGTTGGCACTCCTCCGCATCGCACGGGTGGAGGAGGGGAATCTGCACGCCGCAGGGATTGAGATGGAAGTGGCACTGCCGGGGTATGTGGGGGGGTAGCCCTTGTCTCAGCGCGTTTCCGGATTGTTATTGTTCAAATAACGTGCTGACCGTGCTGATGATTGCGATCATTTTCCTGGCGGTGCTGAAGCCGTTTTAAGCCATAAACGCCCGTGCGCGCTCCAGATCCTCCGGTGTATCGACGCTGATCGGGGGGGCGTCCACGAACACGACGTCAATCCGCATCCCGTCTTCCATGGCGCGGAGCTGCTCCAGCCGCTCGCGTTTTTCCAGCGGGCTTGGGGGCAGGGAGACAAACCGGGCGAGCGCGTCGCGGCGATAGGCGTAAAGCCCGATATGATGGTAGTAGGGGCCGTCGCCGTAAGGGGCCACCCCCCGCGAGAAATACAGCGCCCGTCCGTCGCGGGCGACCACGGGGCGCACGATATTGGGGTTGGCAATATCTGCCGGGTCGTCCATCGGGCAGGCGGGGGTGGTGATGTCCACTTCCGGGTTTTCAAGCGGCGGTAGCAGCGCACGGATATGCGCGGGGTCGAGGGTGGGGAGGTCGCCCTGCACGTTGATCACCACATCATGCTTGCCCGCAGGGTCGAGCGCCTGAAGCGCTGCCCAGACCCGATCCGACCCGGTGGGGAGGGAGGGGTCGGTGAGGATCGCCGTGCCGCCAAGGGCGCGGATGACGTCTACAATCTCGCGGTCACCGCAGGCCACCGCTACTGGGCCGACATCGGCGGCCACGGCCCGCTCCCACACATGCTGAATCATCGGCTTGCCGTGGATATCAGCGAGTGGTTTGTTGGGAAGGCGTTGCGCGGCGAGGCGGGCGGGGATGAGGAGTATCGGCAACATTAGAAAACCCTCTGTGGTGATTTTAGCACGCGAAGGGTGGTTTTTGTTAAGGCTTTGTCAAGCAATTTCGCTTCATGCTTGGCAGGCGTTTAAACCCGTGATAGGTAGCCGATGTGATGAAAGCTTTTTGTGCGCGTTATACAGGAATGGTGCTGGCGGGATTCCTGCTGGCAGGCTGCGGCACCGTGGACGAAGCCTATGATCCGCTGGAGACGGTGAATCGGGGCATTTACCGTTTCAACATGGCAGTGGATAAGGCGGTGGTGCGTCCGGTGGCGGTGGTGTATCGCGATGTGTTGCCGAAGCCGGTGCAAACCGGTGTGCATAATGCGGTGGGCAATCTGGCGCTTCCACTGGTGTTTGCTAATAGTTTGCTTCAGGGCGATGTGGAAAATGCGTTTGGGGCTTTCTGGCGGTTCACCATCAACAGCACGGTAGGGCTTGCCGGGGTGTTGGATGTCGCGAAAGATGGCGGCTTGCAAGCACGGAAAGAGGATTTTGGCCAGACACTCGGGGCGCACGGGATCGGCAGTGGGCCGTATCTGGTGTTGCCGCTGCTTGGGCCGTCCAACGGACGTGATCTGGTGGGCAAGGTGGCCGATTCATTGATGGACCCCTTCTCCTATGCGGGGCACTGGGAATTTCAGGTTGCGCGTAAGGGGGTAGAGGTGGTGGATGGGCGTGTGCAGGTGCTTGACATTCTCGACGAAATCGAGGAAACCTCCCTCGATCCGTATGCAACCATTCGCAGCGGGTATCACCAATATCGGGAAAGTATGATTCGCAATGGGAACCCGGTTTCCGCTCCTGTCTCTCGCTAGGGTTGTTTTCCTCGCTTTGACCTTGTTCTGTGGCTCGCTGCTGGCCGGAGCGTCTTTTGCTGCGCCGGTGACGACGCAGGGTAAGGATGCCGGACGCTTTATCGACACGATGGGACATCGCATTCTGGACGTGCTGAATACCCAGAGCATGACCGATGCCGCGAAGGAAGAAACGCTGGTCGATATGTTCCGCACCCATGTCGATACGCCCTGGATTGGCAAATTTGTACTGGGTCAGTATTGGCGCACCGCCAGCGAGGCGCAAAAAACCCGCTACATGCAAACCTATCCGGAGTTTCTGGCGCGCACCTATGCGTCGCGCTTTGTGGAATATACCGGCGAAACCTTCGAGATGGGGCAGACCAAGCCGTTGCGCGCCGGAGAGTATCAGGTGGAGACCCGTATTCTGCGTAAAGGGCAACAGCCGCTGGTGGTGCTGTACCTGCTGCGGATGACGCCCAAGGGTGGGTTCAAGGTGTATGACGTGGTGGTGGAGGGCATTAGCCAGTTGACCACACAACGTTCGGAGTTTACCTCTGTGGCGGCGCGTCAGGGGGTGGATTACCTGATCGAGCGCATGGAAACCAAAGTCGCCAAGCTGGTGAAGGCGGCGGGAGCGCAGGGGCGCTAGAATTTTAGAATTTTGGAGATTTAGAATAGGAGGTTTTTATATCCGTGAAAAGGACAGGAACCTCAGAGATACGTCATTTCCAGTCCGATACTGATGCTCCACACACCCAAAATTCTAAGATTCCGAAACTCTGTCCCTTATGCTCACCCCGCTCACCGAATCCGATCACGATCTCTTCATCCGTATCGCCTATGCGACGCCCGATAATTTCACCGGTAAGCCCGTCTATGCGCGGGCGGGGTGTTATCTGCATCCAGAGGCAGCGGAAGCCCTGCTGCGTGCGCGGGATTCCGCGTCAGCGCTGGGGCTGAAGCTGCTGATTTTCGATGCCTATCGCCCGACCGAAGCGCAGTGGAAATTGTGGGAGCACACGCCGGATCCCGAATTCCTCGCCGATCCCAACCGCGGATCACCGCATTCCCGCGGGGTGGCGGTGGATCTGACGCTCGCCACACCCGACGGGGTGGAGCTGGATATGGGAACGCCGTTCGATGCCTTCACCCCGCTGTCGCACCATCGCAATACGGAGGTGTCACCGGAGGCGCAACGAAACCGCTTTCTGTTGCTCGGCATCATGTCGGCGGCGGGGTGGGATTTCTACCGCAATGAATGGTGGCATTATCAGTTGTTTGACAGCCGCCGGTTTCCGTTGCTCTCCGATGCTGAGGCCGGAACAGGGATGATGCTGGGCTAATTTGCATCCTTCCCGCCACGCTGCCTGCCCCATTGTGCGATGCAACACAGGCAAAAAGCCGCCTTTACTTCTCCTTAACATTCTGATGCCTATAGTGCCATTATCACGGTGGCCTGTTGCATGGTCGCCGCCTAACCCAGCGTTAAAGAGGCACCGCCATGAGCGAGAAAAAAGCAACCTTGAGTATTGGAAGCGCATCCTACGATTTCCCTATCTATGATGCGGTCGAAGGCCCCAGCGTCATTGACATCAGCAAGCTGTATGGCGAAACGGGGCATTTTACCTATGATCCCGGTTTCCTGTCCACGGCGTCCTGCGAGTCGGCCATTACCTATATCGATGGCGATGAGGGGATTTTGCGTTACCGTGGCTATGACATCGCCGACCTCGCGGAAAAGAGTGATTTTCTGGAAGTGGCTTACCTGCTGCTCTATGGCGATCTGCCCGATGCGAAAACCAAAACCAGTTTTGACCGTGAAATCACCCTGCACACGATGGTGCATGAGCAGTTGCAATTCATGTTCCGTGGGTTCCCTCGCCGGGCGCATCCGATGGCGATTCTGGTAGGGGCGACCGCGTCGCTTTCCGCCTTCTATCACGACAGTCTGGACATTGCGGATCCGGAACAGCGGAAACTTTCCGCCTATCGCATGATCGCCAAAATGCCGACGCTCGCCGCTATGTGCTACAAATATTCCATTGGTCAGCCCTTCATTTATCCGCGTAACGAATTGGGCTTTGCCGAGAACTTCCTGCATATGCTGTTTTCCACGCCGTGCGAGCCGTATAAGGTGAGTCCGGTGCTGGCCGATGCAATGGATAAGCTGCTGATTCTCCACGCCGATCACGAGCAGAACGCCTCTACTTCCACCGTGCGGCTGGCGGGTTCTTCGGGAGCCAATCCCTTTGCCTGTATCGGGGCGGGGATCGCCTCGCTGTGGGGACCGGCGCATGGGGGCGCCAACGAAGCGGTGATTAAGATGCTCACCGAGATCGGGCATAAGGATAATGTCGCCGATTGCATCAAGCGGGCGAAGGATAAGAACGACCCCTTCCGCCTGATGGGTTTTGGGCATCGTGTGTATAAGAATTACGATCCGCGTGCCAACGTGTTGCGCGAAACCTGCAAGCAGGTGCTCAGCGAATTGGGCATCAAAAACGAGCCGCTGCTCGACATCGCTATGGAGCTGGAGCGGATTGCACTGGAAGACGAGTATTTCATCGAACGCAAGCTCTACCCGAATGTGGATTTCTATTCCGGTATCATCTACCGGGCGATGGGCATCCCCACCGAACTCTTCACCGTGCTGTTTGCGGTGGCGCGTACCGTTGGCTGGGTGGCACAATGGAAAGAAATGATGGAGGATCCAAAGCAGAAAATTGGTCGTCCGCGTCAGCTCTTTACCGGGTCTGAGCCGCGCTCCTATGAGCCGGTTTCTAAGCGCAAAGCGGCGTAACGGGGTGGGTTAGCGAACCGTCATTGCGAGCGAGCTAACGCGAGCGCGGCAATCCAGCAAATATAGTGTTTTCTGATGATTGTCAGACTCCTCTCTTCACCCCTCCCTGAATGGGAGGGGGCGGAATCGTCCACGATTCCGAGGGAGGGTGACTGCTACCATTGCGTCACCCCCTCCCGGTCTCGCTGGCGATTCGCGATGCTCACGCTGCTCGCCGACCTCCCCCATCAGAGGGGGAGGTGAAACGCTCAGAGCGGTGTAGAAAGTAATAGAGAACAGATGCTTTTCTGGATTGCTCTCGCCGCGCTAGCGCTGGCGCAGCGGGTCGTCGTCTGCGATTCCTCGCCGTGACGTTTCCTGCTATGGGAGGGGATTACAGCCCCTCCCACCGTTTCACCGTCCCGCTCTCCAGCCCAAACAAATCCAGCACCCGGCCAATGCTGTGGGCGATGATGTCCTCCAGCCTGTCCGGCTGCGTGTAAAAAGCGGGGACGGGAGGAGCAATCACCGCACCCAGCCTTGCGCATTTCAGCATATTTTCCAGATGTCCTGCATGGAGTGGTGTTTCGCGCACCATCAACACCAGACGGCGGCACTCCTTGAGGGTCACGTCCGCGGCGCGGGTGAGGAGGCTCCCGGTGGTCCCGCAGGCGATCTCCGCCAGCGTTTTCACCGAGCAGGGGGCCACCACCATCCCGGCGGTGGCGAAGGAGCCGCTGGCGATGCGTGCGCCGATATCCCGTGCAGGGTAGGTATGGGTGGCCATCGCTTCTACCTCGGTGAGCGTGTAGGGTGTTTCGGCATGAATGGTCATGGCACCGGCGGGGCTTATCACCAGATGCGTTTCTACCCCCAGCGTTCGCAGGGCTTTCAGCATGGAAATCCCGTAGATCGCGCCAGATGCGCCGCTGATGCCGACGATGATTTTCAAAAATCCCCCAAATTACCGTTGAAGCATGCCCTGTAAAGTTGTAATATTCAACCTGATTCCAAGGTGCACCGAAAGTGTTTGCGTGTGGCCTTTTGGCATCAGTTTTCTATTCTACATCCCAAGGAGGAACATATGGCGTCTTTTGCATATCTGCAACGTCTTCTGCAGAAACACGGCGATTTTGAAACGGCAATCATGGAAGAAATGAAGCGTCCCCTTCCCGACTTTGCGCGCATCACCGAGTTGAAAAAGCAAAAGCTCGCCATGAAACAGCAAATTGCCCTGTACCGAGAGCAGGCATTGCCGAGTTCTTCTGCGGGGTAAGCTCGCATACTCCATTGGTTTGGTTACCGGTCCCTCCATGCCCTGCATGGGGGGATTTTTATGGGTTCCCGTTTTTGGGGGGTAGGCGTAGGGCAGGGGAACAGGATAGTTGACGCCACCCCTCATGAATGCTAAGAGGGCCGACCTTTTGCCTCTCATGATCCGGTAGCTCAGTTGGTAGAGCACCTGACTTTTAATCAGGTTGTCGCGGGTTCGAGCCCCGCCCGGATCACCAGCCTCTTCTTATCTGGCCCTTATTTCCATCCCATCAGGGCGCGGAAGCGCGGGTGATTGTGCAGGGGATGGAAGGCTGGATTTTCTTCATGCGTTCGTGGTGGAATTCTGACACATCACGCGCATTGTAAGCGGTCCAGCTTATTATCGTTCCGAAGGGTATGGCTCCTGAGCAAATCGCCGCCGATTTATTACAAGGCGCCGACCATCCATACACCGTCGGTTAACTAAATCATAAACCGCTGGCGATACCGGTCTGCGATGCGCTCGCGGGGGAGGACGATGCAGACATCGGTGGTGTTGAAATCGGGGTCGATCATCGCGTCCTGCCCGATCCAGGTGCCAGCGCGGAGATAGCCCTTAATCAGCGGCGGCAGATGGGGGAAAATCGCCGCCATTTCCACTTCGGGACGGGGGGTGAGGGTCACGCGGTGGGCATTCGCCCGCGCCGTGGGGCGGAAGGGTTCCGGCGCCAAATGGTGTGCGGCCAGATACCCCATCGCCTCGGCATGGGGGGTGGGATCGGTGCCAACAAAGCTCGCACAGCCAAACAGTAACCCGACATCGTAATGGGTGACATAGGCGGAAATCGCCCGCCACAGGAGTTGAATCACCCGGCCATTGCGATGCTCAGCGGCAATACAACTACGGCTGAATTCGGCAATCACGCCGGGGAAGGTCTTCAGCGGCGTTATATCGAATTCGGATTCGGTGAGGAAGGGCATCCCCTCTGGCAGCGCGTTGCTGCGGATCACCCGGTACGCGCCAATCAACCGATGCTCCGGCGTGGTGAGGTCGCGCACAATCAGATGGTCGGCGATGGCGTCCATGGCCGGGTCCTGCGCCAATGTTTCCGGCGGTGTGCCAATTTCCTCGCAGAACACCGTGCGTCGCAAGGCGCGGATATCGGTGAGGGTTGCGTCATCCCGCACGATGTCGATCATGAACCGACCATCGGACGACTGCATGGGAAAGGGCACCCACGGGAGGGGGGCGGTGTGTGTGTCTTCTTGAGGAATTACCATAAAGGACGCCTTTGCATCACGCAGGTTAGCTAGCACACACGCATCGTTCTGGCGTCATCCCAGCGCAAGCTGGGATCCAGAACCAACAGAAAAACCGGATTCCAACTTTCGTTGGAATGACGAGGAGGAAATGTTCCGTACCCATACACACGCATGGAAAAGCCTCTCATACGGGTCACTCCTTCACCCCTTCCAGCGGCAGGCCGTAGAGTTCCAGCCGATGCCCCACCAAACGGAACCCTAATTCTTCTGCTATCCGCGTTTTGAGCGCTTCCAGCGCTTCATTATAGAATTCCAGCACCTTACCGCTGCGCAGGTCGATCAGATGGTCGTGATGGTCGAGGGTAGCTTCCTCATACCGTGCACGCCCGTCGCCGAAATCATGCTTGGCGATGATATTCGCCTCCTCAAACAGGCGCACGGTGCGGTAGACGGTGGCAATGCTGATGCGGGGATCAATGGCGGATGCACGCACATACAACGCCTCGACATCCGGATGGTCCTGCGCCTGAGACAGCACGCGGGCGATCACGCGCCGCTGCTCGGTCATCTTCAGGCCTTTTTCGGTACAGCGCTGTTCTAAGGTCGATGTCATGGAAAGCCTCCCCAGTCAGACGGCGTTGTTAGCACAAGAACCGGCATCTGGGGAGGGGAATCATTGGTGAGAGCCTAGCTGGCTTGCTTCAGGCCACGCGTACCAAGGCCAATCCGTTTGGCAAGCGAGCTGCGATGCGCGGCGTAGTTGGGAGCCACCATCGGATAATCAGCGGCCAGACCCCATTTTTTGCGGTAGTCATCGGGAGTCATGTCGTAGGACGCTTTCAGGTGACGCTTCAGCATTTTCAGCTTCTTGCCGTCTTCCAGACAGATGATGTAGTCATTGGCGATGGATTTATTCACCGGCACCGCAGGCTTCAGCGGACGGGATTCTTCCGACGTCGTGTTGGCGTTGCCCGTCGTCAGGCCACGCAACGTCTGATAAGTGGTTTGAATGAAGTGAGCGGCAGCTTCCGCATTCACGTTATTGCCTTCGCAATAGGCAGCCGCAATGGCAGAGGTCATTTCAATGAGGGCAAGATTGGTATCGGCATCAATCTCAGGAGTGTTATTGTTGGCAACGATATTATTGTTATTCTTAGGCACGAGCCCCTCCGTTTTTTGTTGGTTGAAATTAGGTTCTGTTTAGGAAGTAGTTCAAGGATTTCGCCATGAGCCTGATTTTGCGGAAGAACAAGGAGAATTTTGTGGGCATACCCGGATGTACGTTCACAAAATTTTCCGCCGTTATGCGGCAAAATCAGCCATGGCCCTGCGGGTTGCGGCTAACCTCCTCGCCCACCGCGTCGAAGCGCTTGAACGTAGCACCACTACGACCGGCGCGCTTCTTCTTGTGGATCAAGCAGGTTAGCCAGCGACGAAACCTTGAACTATTCCCTAAACAGAACCTGCGCCTCTATACCCAATTATGACAGTTTTGTAAACAATAATGATGCGGAGCCGCAGCATTTATTCTTGATGCCATTGACGGGCGCCTGTTTCTTCTCTGGTGGTGCGAATAGAAACGCCGCTCGCATTCTCCCAATACAACGCATGGGTGCCATTTACCCGGAGCATGGATTCGGTGACCTGTATCCCGCAGGGAATCTCTCCTGAAACCTTGGGGCCCAGCACAATCCGGTGATGACTACAGGCAGTCGCGGCGGGGGTATCCCCTTTCCATTGTATCCACCACTGCGTGGGACCATCGGTGACGGTACAGTGGGTTTTGTCACAGGTCACCACCCCGCTTTTATCTTCCTTTGCCTTGCGGAAGAGCGCAGGGGTGTAGTACTCCTCCCATTGCTGCTCGCCGAATCCGCGCCGCCCGGGGGTGATCCACAGCCAGTCTCCCGCTTCCAGCCGCAGGGCGATGTGTTTTTCACCCACCAGCATTTTCGGCGGGTGCTGCTCCCAACCGGTCGCCATGCCGAGCAGGATAGCCACGATACCAAACCACCGCACCCACCCGGTCCATAGCATTAGCCATAACCCGCCGAAGGTTGTGACGAGTACCCCCGCAAGGCTCGGCGCAGGCAGCGACAGCGTGGCGAGCGGCAGGCCCGCGATCCATTCCGTGATGCGCAGCAGGGTGGCGATCCCCTCGCCCATCCAGGGCAGCACGAGCGCCTCTTTGCCGAAGGGCATCAGCAGGAAGGTGAGCATCGCACCGGGCATGATCCACAGGCTGGTGAGCGGTAGCCCCACCAGATTCCCCAACACGCCATAGAGGCTCATGGTGCGGAAATGGTAGAGGGTGATGGGCAGCGTGGCGAATCCCGCCACCAGCGAGGTCAGCACAATCCCCTTGAAATAGCGGGAGCCAAACCGCCACAGCTTGCCGATCCAGAAGGCCGGAGGCTCCTCAAACGGCTCCCTGTCCCGGTCATAGAGCGCGAGGATGGCGAGCGTCGCCGCAAAGGAAAGCTGAAAGCTCGGTTTCCAGATATTCTCCGGCACCAGTAGCAGAATCAGCACCGCCGCCCAGGCGAGGATGCGGATCGGCGTGACGCTGCGGCTGAGCAGCACCGCCAGCAGTACAAAACAGGCCATGGCATAGGCACGCACCCCCGGCACCGGCATCCCGGCGAGCATCAGGTAGCAAAAACTCGCCACCGCCGCCAGCACGCTCGCGGCTTTTTTGCTATCCACACGCAGCGCCACAGCGGGGATCAGCGCCAGCATCCGGCGGAAGCCGAAAAACACGGCAGCGGTGACGAGACCAATATGCAGCCCGGAAATGGAGAGGATATGTGACAGCCCCGCCACCCGCAGTGCCTCGTTTTGTGCGTCCGGGATATGGGCGCGCTCGCCGGTCATGAGCGCCGCGGCAATGCTCCCTTCCGCTCCCGGCAACACCTGCACAATCCGCTGGGTGAGACGCTGGCGGATACCCGTGAACCGATCGGTAAGGCTTGGGTTTACCGGATATTTCGATTCTACCTGCACGGGCATGCCGTAGGCAAATCCCACCGCGCCGATGCCCTTGAACCAGCTATTGCGCGCAAAATCAAACCCTCCGGGGAGTGCTGCTCGCGGCAGGGGAAAGAGCTTCACCCGCGCCTTCACCCGCGTGCCCGGCGGAAAGGCGGTTTTGTCGCCTCTCAGCTTCGCCTGCACCTGCTGGGGGCGGAGTTCCTCTGACATCTCCGGCAGCCAGATATCGGTGAGGATCAGGCGATCCCCCTTCCCTTCCAGCGCCGGGACGGTATCCACCACCGTGCCAAAGAGCGTCACCGGACCGAGCGGTTCGGCGAGCGTCCGCGTGGCGAGCCGTTCGGTGCGGAGCATGGCGGCGGAAAATCCGAGCGTCAGCGAAAGGAGCAGCAGCCCCACGAGCCGCACCGGAATGCGCCGCCAGCCGATCACCGCCAGCAGCAGCAAGGGCAGTGGCGCCCAGAACCACGCAGGTGGCGGGTCTGCGGGAAGGGTAAAAAACACCCCTGCCCCGATACCGAGTCCTACCGGCAACCACAGCACCCAGCGTTCACGGGGGAAGAGGTCGGTGAGCGTTGGCATCTTGCGCATGGGGGATAAGTTGCTATGGTTATGGACAATTGACAAGAAAGGAATCCCTCATGTCCACCCCTTTTCCCGTTTCCTACCGGTCCAGCCGGGGCTTCACCCTCGTGGAGCTTTCCATTGTGCTCGTTATCATCGGCCTGATCCTCGGCGGGGTGATGGTGGGACGCAGCATGATTCGTAGCGCGGGTGTAAATCGCGTGGCGTCTGATTTGGAAGCGTATGCTTCTGCCGCCCAGATGTTTGTCGATAAATATCGGGGGATACCCGGAGACATCACCAACGCCACCACTTACTGGTCTAGCACGATTGTGGCCAATGGTGATGGTGATGGGCAGATGGACTCCGCCTCGGCAGCTAATGCTGCTGGAGAGAAACTGGGCGCTTGGGAACAGATGGCTCAAGCGGACTTAATCAAAGGGGTTTACAATGGCTTAGCAGGGGCAGGTAGTGCGGAGCATGTCGTGCCTGGAACCAACGCCCCCAGAGGCCCTTTATCTGCTTCAGGATATTCGTGGCTGTACTATGGTAATCTGTCTGGCAATGCCGACTACTACAATGGCTACTATGGAAACTTCTTATGGTTTGGTCTTGCTACCACCAATGGACCAAGCTACGGAAACGCATTGACGCCGAGTGAAGCCTACGCCATTGACCTGAAGATGGATGACGGCGTTCCGGGTACGGGAAACCTGCGCGCCACACATACTGCCACCACCTGCAATACCGGAACGGCCACCACAGGAACCACCTCCACCTATCTGACCACCTCTACTGCGGTTACCTGTCCAATTCTCTTCATCACCGGCCTCTAACTCCCCTCATCCTTGCATAAATCCGTATCGCATGGCATGGTAGCGCCCTTTTCCATCCACAGGTTGACGCCATGACCGTTCGCGTGCGTTTTGCGCCTTCTCCCACGGGGTTTCTGCATATTGGCGGGGCGCGCACCGCGCTGTTTAACTGGCTGTTCGCCAAGCATCACGGCGGCGAATTTTACCTTCGGATTGAGGATACCGACCGGCAGCGCTCCACCCAGGCCGCCATCGACGCCATTCTGGACGGTCTGCAATGGCTGGGCCTCGCTTGGGATGGTGAGGTGGTGTATCAATTCGCCCGCGCCGCCCGCCATGCCGAAGTGGCGCATGAGCTGGTAGCAAAAGGCGAGGCCTATTACTGCTACTGCACGGCGGAGGAGCTGGAGGCGATGCGGGCCGAAGCGGAAGCGCGGGGCGAGATGTTCCGGTATGATCGCCGTTGGCGTGACCGGCCTGCCAGTGATGCACCGCAGGGCATCCCCCCCGTGATCCGGCTCAAAGCGCCACTGACCGGCGAGACGGTGGTGGAAGACCTCGTGCAGGGCCGGGTGACGGTGCAAAACAGCACGCTGGATGATATGGTGCTGCTCCGCTCCGACGGCACCCCCACCTATATGCTTTCGGTGGTGGTGGATGACCATGATATGGGCATCACCCATGTGCTCAGAGGTGACGATCACCTCACCAACGCCTTCCGGCAGAGCCTCCTCTACCGCGCCTGCGGGTGGGAGATTCCCGCCTTCGGGCATATTCCGCTGATCCATGGGGCGGATGGGGCGAAGCTCTCCAAACGTCATGGGGCGCTGGGGGCGGAAGCCTACCGCGAGATGGGATTTCTGCCGGAGGCGCTGCGTAACTACCTGCTGCGGCTGGGATGGGCGCATGGCGACGAGGAAATCATCTCCACCGAGCAGGCGATTGCATGGTTCACCACCGATGGCATTGGCCGCTCGCCTTCGCGGTTTGACCTCACCAAGCTGGAGCATTTAAACGGCCATTACCTGCGCAGCTTGCCGCCGGAAGTGATTGTGGAACGACTCACGCCCTTTCTGGAGGCGCTCGAAGGGCGTACCCTCACCGCGTCCGAGCGCGACGTGCTGGAGCGCGGGCTGGAAGGGCTCCGCCAACGCGCCAAAACGCTGATGGAACTGGCAGAAAATGCCCGGTTCTATGTCCGCCCCCTCCCCCTGCCGATGGGCGCCAAAGCGCAGGCGATTCTGGAGGCACAGGCCGCCGACCGGGAGGCATTGGTGAACCTCCTTTCCGCACACACCGACTGGTCGCAAACCGCGCTGCACGATGCGGTGAAACACCATGCCGAAACGCAGGGTAAGAAGCTCGGCGACATGGCGGCGATCCTGCGCGTGCTGCTCACCGGCTCCACCGTCTCCCCCAGCGTGTTTGAAATACTGGTCGCATTGGGGAGGGAGAAGAGTGTGGAAAGGTTACACTATCGGGAGGGTGTATGACCCCCTTCCGCATTCTGATGGCGCAACTCAACCCCACGGTGGGGGATATTGCGGGTAACAGCGCCCTCATCCGCGCCGCGTGGGAGGCGGGGCGCGACGCAGAGGCGAGTCTGGTCGTCACGCCAGAAATGGCGATCACCGGCTATCCGGCAGAGGATCTGGTGCTGCGCCCGCATTTCCAGCAACAGGCGATACAGGCCATCCGCGATCTGGCGGAGATCACCAAAGACGGCGGCCCCGCCCTGCTGGTGGGAGGCTTATGGGTGCAGCGGCAGAATCTTTACAATGCCGCGCTGTTGCTCGATCGCGGAGTGATCCATTACCTGCATGTGAAGCATCACCTGCCTAATTACGGCGTGTTTGACGAAAAACGGGTCTTTACGCCTGGCACGGAAGCCGCCGTGGTAGTGGTGCGCGGCGTGCGGTTGGGGATTCTCATCTGCGAGGATATGTGGGAAACCGACCTCGCCGAACACTATGCCGACCGCGAGGCGGAATTGCTCATTTGCCTCAACGCCTCGCCCTACACACGCCACAAAGCCGCGCAACGGGTGCTGAGGGCGCAGGAGAATGTCGCCGTGACCAACGTGCCGCTGATCTATGTGAATCAGGTGGGGGGGCAGGATGAACTGGTATTCGATGGCGGATCGTTCTGTATCGATTTCGCCGGTGGCGAGGCGCAGGATCCGGTGATGCTGCCCTGCTTTGAGTCCTGCCATGCAGCCGTGGATTTTACGGCGAATGAGGAGGGGGCGCAGCTCGTTCTTTGCCCCCCCCTTGAGGGGCGTGTGAACCCTCTCCGTGTGGGTGTGGGCTGGGTGTGGGAAGACTCCGGCGCTTATGATTCCCTCACCCCGGCCCTCTCCCACAGGGAGAGGGAGCGTTCCTCCTCCTCCGCCCCCCTAGAAGAAACGTACCGCGCCCTCCTGCTTGGCCTCAGCGATTACTGCCGCAAGACCGGTTTCAGGAAGGTGGTGCTGGGGCTTTCCGGCGGGATTGATTCCGCGCTCACCGCGGTGCTTGCCGCCGATGCGCTGGGGCCGGAGCAGGTCCACGCCGTGATGATGCCCTCGCCCTATACCGGCGTGGACAGCAAGGAAGATGCGCGCACGCTGACCGACATACTCGGCATACGTTATCACCGCCTCCCCATTCAACAGGGGATGCAGTGGGCAGCCGATCTACTCACGCCCGTGCTGGCGCCGACCTCTGACACCGCACTATCCGACCTCACCAAACAGAATCTGCAATCGCGGTTGCGCGGGTTGTTGCTGATGGCGGTGAGTAATCAGGAGGGGAGTTTGCTGCTCACCACCGGCAATAAATCGGAAATGGCGATGGGCTATGCCACCCTCTATGGCGATATGTGCGGCGGGTTGAACCTGCTGAAGGACCTGTATAAAACGGAAGTCTATGCGCTCGCCCACTGGCGCAATGGCGTCTCGCATATCGGTGTGGGCAAGGCGGGAGTGATTCCGGAACGGGTGCTGACCCGGGCCCCTTCCGCCGAACTGAAGCCGGGGCAGACGGATCAGGATACCCTCCCCCCTTACGAGCTGCTCGACCGCCTGCTCTATGGCATGATCGAGGAATCGAAATCCGTCGATAGGCTGGTGGAGGAAGGCTTCGACCGCGCCACCGTGGAACGCACCGCGCAGATGCTCATTCGTGCGGAATATAAGCGCCGTCAGGCCGCGCCGGGGATTAAGGTGTCAGACCTCGCCTTTGGCCGCGACTGGCGCTATCCGATTGCGCGGGGGTAGGTTCTCTTCATGCAACCTCTTAAATCCATTTCTGAACCGCTACTGATTATCGTTCTTCTCTGCTCCCCCATCGCTGTGATGCTGTTCCTCGAAAGCAAAAAAGATCTGAGAAGAAAAAGCATTTGTGTACGTGGCTTCAGGGGTACGCGCACTATTCATCGCCGCCAATATCCCAGACTATTTTTGTTCGCGGTATGGTTTGATTTCGCTATCGCAACCGTTTTTATGACATTTGCCATAGGATGTCTTTTATACGACCATTTTGTAGGCTTCTTTAATCCCTAGAACTCCTCAATATCGTACCATATATATGTAGCGTCCCCATATTCCCCTTGCCTGTCACCCGTTCCGGATGCTACCCGGAACCCTATGAGCTTTCTCACTATCCTCCTGTTGGTGGCCTCCGGCTTTGCCGCCGGGCTGGTGAACGCCGTCGCCGGTGGGGGCACGTTTTTCACCTTTCCCGCCCTGATGGGCGCGGGGCTTTCCTCCATCGCTGCTAATGCGTCGAGCACCATCGCCGTCTGGCCGGGGAATATCGCCGGGGTGATTGCCGCCCGTCGGGAATTATGGGCGTACCGCGCCCATTTGAGGCAGCACAGCCTGATTGCCCTTGGTGGCGGGTTGCTGGGTGCGCTGCTGCTGCTGGTGGTGGATGACGCCGCGTTTCAGGCACAGGTGCCATGGCTGATTTTGTTTGCGACCCTCCTGTTTTTAAGCGCCGATCCGCTGATTACCCGGTTACAGCAACGCGAATGGGGAAGCACGAGCCTCGCCTTCCGCGACAGGGGGCTGATCGCCCTCAACCTGCTGGTGGCAATCTATGGCGGGTATTTCGGCGCGGGGCTGGGGGTGATGCTGATGGCGAGCCTCTCCTTTTCCGGCATGCGCGATATGCATCTGATGATCGCCGTCAAAAACTGGATCGGCATGCTGGTGAGCCTCATCGCGCTGGTGTCGTTTACCATCGCCGGGCTGGTGCATTGGCACGCGGCGCTGATTGTGGCTTGCGGAACGATTCTGGGCGGCTATACCGGTGCACGCATGGCGAAACGGCTTTCTAAGCCGGTACTCAAACGTATTGTGGTGGCGATTGGGTTTCTGCTCAGCGCCTATTATTTTGGGAAGTTTTCATAAGGAACGCATATATCGTATTTTCCAAATTGCACGGCACAGTTCCCTCTCCCGCTTGCGGGGGAGGGTTAGGGAGGGGGTGTCGCAAACAAATGATACTTTGTTATTGAAAGAACACCCTCCCCCTGCCCCCTCCCGCAAGCGGGAGGGGAGAGATGTGGAAATGCCTGAACACAAAGGAACCAAACCATGAAATCATCCGCTAAACCCGTCCAAAAAGTCGTGCTTGCCTATTCGGGTGGGCTGGATACCTCCATTATTCTCAAATGGTTGCAGGATACCTACGCGTGCGAAGTGGTGGCCTTCACCGCCGATATCGGGCAGGGCGAGGAACTGGAACCCGCACGGCAGAAAGCCCTCAGCATGGGGGTGAAGGAGATTTTCATCGAAGACTTACGCGAAACCTTCGTACGCGATTTTGTTGCCCCCATGTTCCGCGCCAACACGCTCTATGAGGGGAAATATCTGCTCGGCACCTCCATCGCCCGCCCGCTGATTGCGCAAAAACAGGTGGAGATCGCTCGCCAAACGGGAGCGGACGCCGTGTCCCACGGCGCGACCGGCAAAGGCAACGACCAAGTGCGGTTTGAACTTACCTATTACGCCCTCGCCCCGGATATTCGCGTCATCGCCCCCTGGCGGGAGTGGGAATTGAATTCCCGCACCAGCCTGCTCGCCTATGCCGAAGCGCACGGGATTCCTGTGCCGGAAAGCAAGCGCGGCGAACCGCCCTATTCCATGGATGCCAATCTGCTGCATATTTCCTATGAGGGGAAAGACTTAGAGGACCCCTGGCAGGAGGCCAATCCCGCCATGTTCCGCCGCAGTGTCTCGCCGGAAGAGGCGCCGGATGCAGCGGAAACCATCACGGTGGATTTTGAGCGGGGCGACCCGGTGGCGATCAACGGTGTGGGCTATAGCCCGGCCTCGCTGCTCGCCAAACTGAATGAAATCGCAGGGCGGCATGGCATTGGGCGGATTGATCTGGTCGAAAACCGGTATGTGGGGATGAAATCCCGCGGCGTGTACGAAACCCCCGGCGGGACGGTGTGGCTGGAGGCGCACCGGGCGCTGGAGAGCATCACCCTCGACCGCGAGGCCGCGCATTTGAAGGACAGCCTGATGCCGCGCTACGCCGAGCTGATTTACAATGGCTACTGGTTTGCGCCGGAACGGGAGATGCTGCAAGCCCTGATCGACGCCAGCCAGCATCCCGTCACCGGCACCGTGCGGCTGAAACTCTATAAGGGGAATGTGTCGGTCACCGGCCGCAAAGCGCCGAAAAGCCTCTACAGCGCCGCGCATGTGACCTTCGAGGAAGATCAGGTCTATGACCAGCACGACGCCGAAGGCTTCATTAAGCTGAACGCGTTGCGCCTGCGGATTGCGGGACGGGTGTGAGGTCAGAATTTCAGAATGGTAGAAATGTAGAATTTTGTAACGGAGGCATGGTAGGTTTCGTCATTGCGAGCGAGCAGCGCGAGCGCGGCAATCCAGAAAACGGCTCTTTGGCTGGATTGCCACGTCGGCTACGCCTCCTCGCAATGACGGAACCTGCGGAAGCATCCTCCTGGTAAGTGTCTCGTTTTTTAGGGGCTACCTACCGCACATGCTACCGCTTGTTGATTGGCGTGTGGACATAAATTATTTCTTTACCCTTTCTTTCCCCATAGGCAGGCAGTGGTTTTTCGTGTATAGGGGAGGGCATGGTCACTGCCCCGCTCACCGCTGCGAATGCCGATACCGATACGCCGCTGGGCTATCGCGAGTTGCCGCAGAATATTGAGGCAGAGCAAGCGCTTCTTGGTTCCATGCTCATCAATAACGAAGTGCTGAATCAGGTCGGGGATGTGCTGGTTCCGGAGCATTTCTTCGAGCCGGTGCATCAACGCCTGTTCAAGGCCGTGGAGCATTGCGTGAATAAGGGGCTGATTGCCAACCCCATTACCCTGAAACCCATGTTCGATCAGGATGAGGCGTTGAAAACCCTCGGCGGCGCGCATTATCTGGTAAAGCTGGCGGGCGCGGCAAGCACCATCCTCGATAGCGGCCATTATGCGCGGATTGTGCAGGATCTGGCGATCAAGCGTCAGCTCATCGGCATTGGCGAGGAGGTCGTGAACCACGCCTACGATGCCAAAACCGGCAGCACCGCCACCGAGCAACTAGAGCAGGTGGAGCAGAAGCTCTTTGCCCTTGCCGTCACCGGCCAGAGCGACCGCAGCTTTCAACCGCTCAGCGTGTCGCTATCCGAATCCATGGAGCGTACCGAGGCGGCGTGGAAAAATGCCGGGATGGTGAATGGCGTCACCAGCGGCTTTATCGATCTGGATAAGCTGTTAGGCGGATTACAGAATTCCGATTTGGTGATTCTGGCCGGGCGGCCCTCCATGGGTAAAACGGCGCTTGCCACCTGCATGGCCTATAATGCCTGTCAGGCATTGCACAAAAAACATGGCTCGCAGAATGGATCCGGCAAAGCGCCATCGGTGGGGTTTTTCTCGCTGGAAATGTCGTCTGAGCAGCTCGCTGGCCGTATTCTCGCCTCTGCGACGCGCATCAATTCCTCCAAGCTGCGGCGCGGCAATTTGCAGGATCATGAATTCCAAACCCTGCTGGAGAAAAGCCGCGAACTGTCGCAGCTTCCCTTCTTTATCGACGACACGCCCGCCCTTTCCATCTCCGCCATGCGGACGCGGGCGCGGCGGTTGAAACGGCAGAATAACCTGTCGCTGATTGTGGTCGATTACCTGCAACTGATGCGCGGATCGGTGAATACCGGCGAAAACCGCGTGCAGGAAATTTCCGAAATCACGCAAGGCCTCAAGGCGATCGCCAAGGAGTTGCAGATTCCGGTGATTGCGCTTTCCCAGCTTTCGCGGGCGGTGGAACAGCGCGACGACAAACGCCCGCAGCTTTCCGACCTGCGGGAATCGGGGAGCATTGAGCAGGATGCCGACGTGGTGATGTTCGTCTACCGTGACGAATACTACCTTGCCCGTAAAGAACCGCGCGAAGGCACCGACGCGCACCTCACCTGGCAACAGGAGATGGAAAAAGTGCATGGCATCGCCGATGTCATCGTGGCCAAGCAACGGCATGGCCCTATAGGAACCGTTCAACTACAGTTTACATCCGATGTTACAGCTTTTGGCGACCTCGAACGCAGCGCATACGCCTGATCCTATGGGCGATGCATGTTACCCCACCCGTGCCATTCCGGCGCTTCTGGAGGAATACCCCGTCCTGACGGTGGATCTTCGCGCCGTGCAGCGCAATTACCGGGCGCTTTCGCGTCGCATCGGGCAAACCGAATGCGCCGCCGTGGTGAAGGCCGATGCCTACGGTCTGGGCGCCGTGCCGCTTGCCAAAGCGCTCTATGAAACCGGTTGCCGGAGCTTCTTCGTCGCCACCATCGAGGAGGGCGTGGAAATCCGCGCCGCCCTGATGCAGGAGGATGTCACGATTTACATCCTCTTTGGCCCGCATTTGCGCGATGTAGCGGCAATTCGGGCGTTTGCGCTCACCCCCGTCCTTTCCAGTCTGGAGCAAATCGCGATCTGGCGGCAGGAAGCGACGATCCATGCCAAACCGCTGCCCGCCGCCCTGCAACTGGATACGGGCATGAACCGTCTGGGCCTTAGCGAAACCGATCTCGCTACCCTTCAGGCAGATGCAACCCTGCTGTCGGGGATTGACCTCACGCTGGTGATGAGCCACCTCGCATGTCCCGACACACCCGAAAACGCCCGCAACCTGCTGCAACAACGCCGGTTTGAACGGATGATCGCTGGCTTTCCGGGCGTGCGGAAGAGCCTGGCCAACTCGGCGGGGATGTTCCTCGGCGATCACACGCATTTCGACATGGTGCGTCCGGGTGCGGCGCTCTATGGCATCAATCCCACCCCGCAGCATCACAGCCCGGTGGAGACGGTGGCAGTGCTCACCGCGCCGATTTTGCAACTGCGCGACCTCCCGGCGGATGAAGCCGTGGGGTATGGCGCGACCTACAGCTCCGACACACCGCGCAGGTTGGCGATTGTCGCCGCCGGATATGCCGATGGCTATTTCCGAGCGCTCGGCAATACCGGCAAAGCATGGGTGGCGGGGTATCACGTCCCGCTCGTGGGGCGTGGCTCGATGGACCTCGTCACACTGGACGTCACCGAGGTTCCAACCGATCTGCTGCGACCCGGAACAGCAGTGGAGCTGATTGGCCCGCATTGCCCGGCCGACCTGCTCGCCAGCCAAATCGGCACGGTGGCGTATGAACTCCTCACCCGTCTCGGCGGCAGGGTGCAGAAGCGCTATGTGGGATAAGCAGGATAACGGATGACTCAGCAGAACGTTCATCAAACCTTAAAGTTTATCTGTCAGAATGGTGATCTGATATTGATAAAGTCTTTCACAAGGAGAGAGCCATGAGCTGGGAAGAGACTAAAAACAAACCAATTACCTACGAAAATTCGCTTAGTGTCACGAAAGCACTGGCGGATAAGCTCATCGCACAGTACGGAAATGACTTGGAATTAAGCGGGGGGGGGGCAGCTCTTCTGAATCTCGTGCAGGATAACCCTGAAGGATTGAAACAAATCACCACGGTAGGCGGCTTGCGTGACTACCTTGAATCCGTGGTGGAAAGCGCAATCAACGGACAGTTGGATGTCGGCGACCTAAACAAATTTAAAGTTGAGTTCCGCCAAGCCTACAGCCTGATTAGTAGTCTGGGTAGCTTAGATTCCTATCCTACACTGGCTGTTGCGAACACTACTCCAGACGATGCTCGCGCATCGGTGGTTCTAGCCACCTCGCGAGGTACAGATGCTCCGGGTATCTTCGGTGTATGAGCCAGAAGAATAGACTTTGCCCTGTGCCCCTCACTTCCCTCTTGAGATGCTGCGCTGCAATAGATATACATAATGCATGATGGCACTACATGCAGCGCGCCGGGGCGCGATATCCCCGTTTCTGGTTATGGAAGCCTTACGCGAGGCCAATGAATACATTGCCCAAACCGGCGGCGATGCGGTTCACCTCTCGCTCGGACAACCGGGGAAGGGCGCACCCGCTGCGGTGATTGAAGAGGCCAAGCGCTGGCTGGAAAGCGGCGATCCGCTGGGCTATACGGAGGCCTCCGGGATGCGCGCCCTGCGCGAGCGGATCGGCCGCATGTATTACGAACGTTATGGCGTGCTGGTGCCCTGGCAGCAGGTGTTCATCACGATTGGCTCCTCCGCTGCGTTTGCGATGTCGCTACTGGCGGCGTTCGATGCCGGAGACCGTGTGGCGCTGGTGGAACCCTGCTACCCCGCCTACCGCAACATGCTGGTGGCAATGGGTCTGGAGCCGGTGCTGCTGCGTGGCACGTTTGCGAATAATTTCCAGCCGGATCTGAACGACATCCGCGCACTCGACACACCCATTCAGGGTTTGATTGTGGCAAGTCCCTCCAACCCCACGGGCACGCTGCTTTCGGCTGAGCGGATGGAGGAAATCGCCCATTGGTGTAAGGCGCAGGATGTGCGGCTGATCTCCGACGAAATCTATCACGGCATGGTGTATGATGGAGTGAAAACCCCTTCGGCCCGCAGCCTCTCCAACGAGAGCATCATCATCAACAGCTTCTCCAAATATTATCTGATGCCCGGTTGGCGGCTGGGATGGGTGGTCTCCCCGCCCGATCTCGTGCGTTCTTACGAGTCGCTGCTACAAAGCTTTTTTGTCTCGCCGCCTGCGCTGCCGCAACATGCGGCGCTCAAAGTGTTCGATTGCATCGACGAGCTGGACGCCACGGTGCAGGAGTACGACACCAACCGTAAAATCATGCTGGAGGCCCTGCCGAAAGCCGGTTTCTCGCAGCTTTCCCCAGCGGAGGGAGCATTCTACATCTACGCCAACATCGGTAAACTGGCAGGCGATAGTGCGGTTTTTTGTCGCCAGATGCTGGAGAATACGCAGGTGGTCGCAGTCCCCGGCCATGATTTCGACACGGTGAATGGTGGGAAGTATGTGCGATTTTCCTATGCCGGCACCCGTGCTTCCGTCGAAGAGGCGATGCGCCGTCTGGTGGCGTGGCTGGGGTAGACCATAATTAATAAATTTTTAACCGCCGCCCATTAATTAATACTTAACGGCCGTGCATTAACCTATCATCAGGAAACAACTCCTGAGGTAGGTCTATGGGTGGCGATATTGAACCGTTAACAAATCCGGCACCCAATGCGGGTGAGGGCGCGGATCCCTTCACCGCCGCCGCCATCACTGCATCCTCAATGATTGGCATCACGGTTGCGTCCGATCTCGGATATGAAATCGCAACCATAGAGATATCGCAGGACCTGCCACTGGAAGATCAGGCATCGGTATTGCTTGGAGCAATACTGGCAAGCGCACAAGCAGGCAGCACAATAACAAAACCCCTCTCCGCTGGCGTGGCATCCGATGCGATTTCCGCCTATATTAATGCCAGTAACGGAAATATCGGAGGTGCCATTGCCGATGCATCTAGCGCAGTAGGAGGAGCGCTTGAGACACCAGCCGTCCGCCAGTGCCTGATGGAAATTTGTGAAAAGTCGGGTGGTAAAATCGCTCTGCACTTTTTGCCCGGAGTGGGAATTGTTTGCGCCGCGGCGGGAGGGGGGGTAGAGGTGTATGGGTATCTGGAGGAAGGGAAATATGCTGAAGCGCTTCTTGCCAGTACGGCCACTCTGTTAGAGGTAGGAATAGGTGGCGGAACTCCCGCAGGAGCCTTGTTGCGGGACGGGGTCGCACTCGTATCCGAGGCTGCGGGGTATCCTATCGAGTTTTCTGCCTTTGGAGGATCGGCTAAAGCAATCGCAGGGGTCATACATTCTGTATCAACCGAACCCGTCGCCGCACCCGTCGCACCACTGCCCTTTACACTGGATCAAGCCGCCAAGGTTGCCATCGACGCAGGTGTCCTACCGAGTGAATTTACAGCAGCTGCTCTGGCACACAATGTCCAGCCGGAGCAGTTACACATGGCGCTTTTGGCGGCAGGCATCCCACAAGGGCAGTTTGATGTTATGGCGCAGGGTGATGGTCCTCTTCGCCTCCCCCCCCCTCCCATGCTTGCGGTGAAGCCCCCTACCTTCGGAGCCTGCTCCCGCTGAAGCGACAAAGCAGAGGCTATCCCCCATACCCCAGCAGCACTTCCACATACACCCGCGTTAGCATTTCCAGCTCGTCCACGCGGATGCATTCGTCGATATGGTGGGCGGTGCGGCTGATGAGACCGCATTCCACCACCGGGCAGATATCTTTGATGAACCGGGCATCGGAGGTGCCGCCGCTGGTGCTGAGGACCGGGCGCGTACCGGTGATTTTCTCCACGCTACTGGCCACCAGCTCGCTCAACGGGCCGGGTGGGGTGAGGAAGGCCTCGCCACTCGCATGGGGGCGTAAATCATAGCGTGGCGCATGGCGAGCGATCACCTCATGCAGCCAGGCGATCAGCCCCACCGATGAGTGCCGGTCGTTAAAGCGGATGTTAAACCGCGCCTCCGCCTTGGCGGGGATGACGTTGCTGGCCGGATTTCCCACATCCACGCTGGTGATTTCCAGCCGTGAAGCGTCGAAGTAATCCGTGCCCTTATCCAGCCCATGTGTTTGCAGGGCGTGGAGTAGATGCACCATCCGCCGCACGGGATTATCGGCGCGGTCCGGGTAGGCGGCGTGTCCTTGCGTGCCGTGGATGGTTAGATGTGCCGAGAGGCTTCCCCGGCGGCCGATTTTGATCATTTCCCCCATCTGATCGGGGTTGGTGGGTTCGCCCACGATGCAGGCGTCAATCCGCTCGCCGCGCCCGCGCAACCAGTCGAGCATTTTGCGGGTGCCGTTGATCGCCGGGCCTTCTTCGTCGTTGGTGATGAGCAGGCTGACGCTGCCTTGGGGAGGGGAGTTGGCGATGACCTCCCGGCAGGCGCTAACAAAAGCGGCGATCGCGCCCTTCATATCCACTGCACCGCGCCCGTAGAGCACGCCATCCGCCACCGTGGCGCTGAAGGGCGGGTAAGTCCAGGCACTTGCATCGCCTACCGGCACCACATCCGTATGTCCGGCGAAGCAAAGGTTGGGCGAGGCCGTCCCCCAGCGTGCGTAGAGATTCTCCACCGGCGGTGTGCCGGTTTCCTCAAATCGCACGCGGTGGCAGGTGAATCCCAGCGGGGTGAGGGCGGCTTCCAGTACGCCAAGCACGCCGGCATCTTCCGGGGTGATGCTGGGGCAGCGGATCAGGGCCTGGGCAAGGGTGAGGGGCATGGGGGAGCGTTTCTCCTGAATCATCTCGATTATGCTTGGCACAAACCCGATAAAAATCCAGAGAAAAGCCACTTAACTGGCCGGGAAGTATTCACATTTAGCGAAAAATTTGATGATTATGTGTTAACCGACGGTGTACTGATAGTCAGCGCCTTGTAATAAAGCTTTGGCGATTTCCTGGGGGTCTGTATCTTGTGGAACCGCAATCGCCACGGTACCCGCCCTGAGGTTGGCATACACGTGTACGGGTTCGACACCGGTAAGGGACGCGGCAACCGTCTCGACAACTCTGCGGTTTCCGTGTGGATCTCTCGTAGGATAAGTAACGGTTACTGTTTGCTGAGCCATCTTCATCTCCCTGTTTGTTTTTTTTCCTTGTTCCTAGATGGTGTCGTCAAATTCGCTGATATGTGCCGAAAACGGCGGTTTTCGAGAACCGGAAGTTCCAGTGTATTTGTGATACATGAAAGCCGGAAGCGCAGAAAGCTGCGGTTTGTAGGCCATGACAGTAGAATTTGACGACACCATCTAAAGGGGGTATGGCTTTCACGCAAGAATCTTATACTCCCCCACCGGCTTAAAACTCCGCCGGTGATGCCTAACCGTTGTTGTGTTCCCATCCGCCACCAATATCGGCGCGCTGGATGCCGGAGGCCTGCGTGATGGTGGTCATGCGGTCGTGATCGACGACCGGATCGTAGCGGCGATGGCCTTCCACCGGGGAGAAGACGCATTTCCCCACCACTTCGGTCATCAGGGCGGGTTCGGCAAAGAGCTGGTAATCCGCCACATAGGGTTCCACGCGGATGGGGTGTGGCACCTCGCACAGGCGGAGCGCCTGCGACACGCTATCGGCTTCCACCACCACATAATCCTGCTTGTTGATGAACACCTTGTATTTGAGGCGTGGCGGATCTACCCAGCGACGCTGTGCCAGTAGCAGGGGCGTAAATTCCGGGCTTTCGTCGATTCCGTCATGCATCGCGTAAACACACCCCCGCTAAATAAAGTGACCCGGCAATCACCAGCCGCAGGGGCCGGGGATCGTCCCGCGTTTGCACCGCCTCACGCAGCCCGGTTTCCAGACTATCGCACGCGACCGCCGGGATACCCAGCCCTTGCGCGATGCTGGCCAGCGCTTCCGGCGCTATCGCCTGACTTGCACCTGCAATCGGTACGGCAATACATCGGCTTAGTATAGCACGCAGAGGGTTAAGAAACCCCTCCACATCCTTATCCGCCAGCATACCACACACCAACACACACCGGCAATTTTTGCCGTCTGCGCGCAGGAAGGTGGCGATTGCTTCCGCCGCATGGGGATTGTGCCCGCCATCCAGCCAGACACGCGCCGTTTCCGGAAGCGCGATGCCATAGGGAAGGCGCACAAGCCACTGCAACCGCGCAGGCCACCGGGCATGGGTAATGGCCTGCATGGCGGCGGGCGGAAAGGCGCTCCCCCACAGCGCCAGACAACAAGCAACTGCCGTGCCAGCATTCTGCCACTGATGCGCGCCGGGGAGGGCGGGAGGGGGGAGGGTGTCGTGATGAGGGTTGAGGGTTGAGTTGCCAGTTGCCAGTTGCCAGTTGCCAGTTATCTTCTCTCTTGGAGGCGCTGCCTCCTCCCTCCCCCCTCCGGGGAGGGGGCTTTCTGAATCCTGAATCCTGAACTCTGCGTGCTGAAAATACAGTGTGTTCCCCTCCATCCCCCATTCCACGCCATAACGATAACAGGGCGCGCCCAGACGATTTGCGTTTTCCACCAGCACGGCCTCCGCTTTCGGGGCTTGCGGGGCGAGGATCACCGGCACGCCGGGCTTGATGATGCCCGCCTTTTCGCCTGCGATGGCGGCGAGCGTCTCCCCCAGATAGGCGGTGTGATCCATGCCGATGGGGGTGATGATGGTGGCGAGCGGTTTCTCAATCACATTGGTGGCGTCCAGCCTGCCGCCCAACCCCGTTTCCAGTAGCAGGATATCGGCAGGAACACGCGCAAACAGGCGGAAGGCCAGCGCCGTGGTGGCCTCAAAAAAACTGGCGTTGGTGGCGTCCACTGCGGGCTGAATGGCGGCGAGTTCGGCTTCCAATGTGGCGTCGTCTACCTCCTGTCCGGCGAGGAGGATGCGCTCATTGAACCGCACCAGATGCGGCGAGGTATAGACATGCACCCGCTTGCCCCACGCCTCCAGCATCGCCCGCAGATACGCGATGGTGGAACCTTTGCCGTTGGTGCCCGCGACATGAATCACCGGCGGGAGCTGTGCTTCCGGATTGCCCAACCGCTCCAGCAAATCCCGCATCCGGGTGAGCTTCAGGTCATACCCGCCGGTACGGGCGCGTTGTTCCAGAGCGGTGAGGCGGGCGTGGAGTGCTTCCGGCTCCACCGCCTATTTCCGTGGGCCGACCATGGTTTCCGGCCGCACCCATGCGTCGAATTGCGCGTCGGTGAGGAGGCCAAGGCTCAGGCAGGCTTCTTTCAGGGTGGTGCCTTCCTGATGCGCTTTTTTGGCGGCTTTGGCGGCGTTATCGTAACCGATATGTGGGTTGAGCGCGGTCACCAGCATCAGCGATTCGCGCATGATGCGGTCGATCCGCTCGCGGTTGGCCTCAATCCCCACCACGCAGTTATCGGCGAAGCTACGGCTGGCATCGGCAATCAACCGGATGGATTGCAGCACATTGTAAATGATCACGGGTTTGAAGACATTCAGCTCAAAATGCCCGTTGGAACCGGCGACCGTCACCGCCACATGGTTACCCATCACCTGCGCGCAGACCATGGTCATGGCCTCGGACTGGGTGGGGTTCACCTTGCCCGGCATGATGGAGGAGCCGGGTTCGTTTTCCGGTAGCAGCAGCTCGCCGATGCCGCAGCGCGGGCCGCTGCCCAGCAGGCGGATATCGTTGGCGATTTTCATCAGGCTGACCGCCAGCACGTTCAGGGCGCCGGAGAGTTCCACCATCGTATCGTGGGTGGCGAGCGCCTCGAACTTGTTCTCCGCCGTGATGAAGGGGAGTTTGGTGATGCTGGCGACTTCCGCCGCAAACCCTTCTGCGAAGCCTTCCTTGGCGTTCAACCCCGTGCCGACCGCCGTACCGCCTTGCGCCAGCATCATCACGCGGGGCAGGCAGGCCTCCAGCCGCGCAATGCCGTAGCGGATCTGCGCCGTGTAGCCGGAGAATTCCTGCCCCAGCGTCATGGGGGTGGCGTCCTGCAAATGAGTGCGGCCAATTTTGATGATGTCCTTAAACGCTTCCTGCTTGGCGGCGAGCGCGGTCATCAGATGCTTCAGTGCGGGGATGAGGGAGGCCACCACCTGTTCCCCGGCGGCGATATGCATCGCGGTGGGGAAGGTGTCGTTGGAGGATTGCCCCATATTCACGTGATCGTTGGGATGCACCGGTTTTTTGGAGCCAATCACCCCGCCCATCAGTTCAATGGCGCGGTTGGAGATGACCTCGTTGGCGTTCATGTTGGTTTGCGTGCCGGAACCGGTCTGCCACACCACTAGCGGGAAATGGTCATTCAGCTTGCCGTCCATCACCTCGTTTGCGGCTTGCAGGATGGGTTTGCCGATCGTGGCATCCAGCACGCCGAGCTTCATATTCACCGCAGCGGCGGCGTATTTCACGATCCCCAGCGCTCGGATCAGCGGGACGGGCATGGTTTCGCCGCCGATTTTGAAATTCCCCAGCGAACGCTCTGTCTGCGCGCCCCAATAACGGTCGGATGCAACCTGCAACGGGCCAAAACTATCGGTTTCGGTGCGGGTATCGGAGGAAAGGGAACGGACGGCTTCTGGCATGGGGAGTGGCTCCTGAAACAGGGTGAATGGTGGCCAAATTATCCCAGTCCCGCACCGATGGCAACGGCGTTTACAGAGAGAGGCGGGAAACACAGATGACTTTGAGACGGCGGGTGGGTAAAATGGGCGTGTTGTGTGCGCCATGCGGGAGGAACGATGTGTTGCCAGTTGCCAGTTGCCAGTAGGGTAGGGGGTAGCTCCCTCTCCCTGTGGGAGAGGGGTGGGGTGAGGGAAAAGGCTCATGCGCTGTCGAAGCTCCCTCACCCTGCCCTCTCCCACAGGGGGAGGGTTCTTGCCTCTCCCGGTTTCACCCTTGTGGAACTCTCCATCGTCCTCGTCATCATCGGCCTGATTCTCGGCGGAGTGATGGTGGGCCGCAGCATGATTCGCTCGATGCAGGTCAATGCTGTTGCACAAGACTGGCAGGCGTACGAGTCTGCCACGCAGACATTTATCGACAAGTATCAAGGTTTGCCCGGGGACATCACGAATGCGTCCACTTTTTGGGGAGCCGCCGTAGCTAATGGCAATGGAAATGGGCAATTAAACGTGGCCAGCGCGTCTGGCGCTGCGGGAGAAATTTTCGGGGCGTGGGAACAGATGGCATTGGCGGGGATGATAAAAGGAGTCTATTCAGGGTTGAGTGGTTCGGGAAGTACGCATGATGCGGTGATAGGAAGTAATGTTCCCGCGGGACGGCTGTCTGGTACTGGCTTTTCATGGTACTACTACGGTGCCCTGTCCGGCAGTCCTTATAACTATGATGGTTTTTATGGAAACCATGTCTACTTTGGCTCCAAAGTGGCTACGGCAGAAACACAGGGTAATGTGCTGACTCCCGCAGAAGCATTTCAGATAGACCAGAAAATAGATGATGGCATTCCTGCCACGGGTGTGGTGCGATCATTTCATGCAGTTTACAATCCAAACTGCGTGACTGGTGCTGCCGCTGCTGGCAGTACAGCCAGTTATAACACGGCTACTTACACAGGGGTGGCGTGTGGGTTGATATTCGTTCCTGGTATTTAAGGGGGCCGTTTTACGCAACGCTTGCATCCCCTCTTTCTCAGTCTTATGATCCCTCCATGGCCACCCGCGATACCACCGTTGAATCCCATACCATCTCCGTGCTGGTGGAGAACGAGTTCGGCGTGCTGGCACGGGTGATCGGGCTTTTTTCCGGTCGCGGGTACAACATCACCAGCCTCACCGTGGCGGAGGTGGAGGCCGAGCAGAAGCTCTCGCGCATTACTATCGTCACCACCGGGTCGCGGATGGTGATTGAGCAGATCAAGGCGTTGCTCAACCGGTTGGTGCCGGTGCATAGCGTGCTGGACCTCACCGAGCACGGCCCGTATGTGGAGCGGGAGATCGCCCTGTTGAAGGTGGCGGCGAAGGGGAAGTCCCGTGTGGAATCGCTGCGTATTGCCGATATTTTCCGCGCCAAAGTGGTGGACGCCACCCACCATTCCTTTATTTTTGAGATTTCCGGCGATTCGGAAAAAGTGACCGCCTTTATTGAATTGATGCGCCCTCTGGGGATGGTCGAACTCTGCCGAACCGGGGTGACCGCGATCTCCCGTGGCTCCAAGAACAACCTGACTTTGCCTGAACAAGTTGCAGAATTCGCGTAATACTGTATCCTCTTTGCCACAACCCTGATTTTTGTTGTGACGTTCCCGCGCATTCATTTTTTCTTAGTCTTTGATGCGTAGGGTGAAACCGTGGATGCGTTTTCCCAGCTACGGCGGAGGCGCATTGTGGGCTTGGCAAACATCAACGGTTATGGAATTCTATGGGAGTGCATAGTCCACTGGTAGTGATCAGCGTTGACGCCGACGGCGAAGCCTTCGCCGATCAGCTGCGTACGGCCCTGAATCTTGGTAGCGTTCACCATGTCTATGGTTCTTCGGAGCATGTTCTGCAACAGCTGACGGCGCGGCCGATTCCCCCACTCTATCTGGTAATTGAGACAGTCGGCGCTTCGGAAGAGGTGCTCGCCTATCTGGATGGGGTGGCCGAGCATTGCGCAGCCGATACCCATGCGGTGGTGATTGGTACGGTGAATGACATTCAGTTTTACCGTGCCTTGAAGGATAAGGGTATTTTGGAGTATTTCCTGCGTCCTGCGCGCATTACCGATATCCGTAACGTACTGACGGCGAGTAAGGAAGGCGATTTACAAAAAGCCGGGTCTGCCAAGGTGATCACGTTCCTCAGTGCGGCATCGGGTGATGGAGCCAGTACCGTGGCGGTGAACACGGCGTATCTGCTGGCAACGCAGTACCGGATGCGCACGATTGTGGTGGATATGGACTTCCAGTTTGGGATGGTGGCTCGCAATCTGGATGTGTCTTCCCCATACGGTATCAGAGAATTACTGGAGGATTCCGGTCGGGTGATCGACAACACCCTGCTCCGTCGTATGACGGTGCGGTATCAGGATACGTTCGATATCATCTCGGCGCCTGCCGCGCTCAAATTCTGGCCAGAAGTGCAGCCGGAAGCAGTGAAGGGACTGGTGACGTCGCTTGCCTCGCAATATGATGTGATTGTGTTGGATTTGCCCCATATCTGGGCGCCATGGGTAGCGAATGTGATCGGGCTTGCAACCCATAATGTCGTGGTTGCGCAGATGTGGTTGCGCTCGGTGACGCATACAGCACGGATTTTTGCAGCCTGGAAAGAAGCGCAGGTGGATATGGCCACCAGCCATGTGATGATTAACCGCAGCGGCGCGAAATTCAAGGAAGCGATCACCGCCCGTGATTTTGAAGCGATTTGCGGGCATCCGATCAGCGCATTTCTGGCCAATGACATTAAGCTGATTGCCTCGGCAGAGAGTCAGGGCAGAACCTTATCGCAAATGGGGGAATCGCTGCTCAATCGGCAATTGAGTGAGTTTGTCGGCCGGGTTATCATGGGGCAGACGCCTGTCGCAGAAGTGGCGGACGCACAGGACAATGATGCTCCACGCTCACGGCTGGGTAGTATTTTCCAACGCAAAGTATAGGATAAAGGGAGGTGGTCGGTATGGGATTCGGGAAGAAACCATCAGCGGAACCGGTTGCTGCTCCCGTGCGTCCTGCTGCGGTTGCCGTACCCCCCGTACAGAAGCAAGTATCCGCTCCTGCATCTGACACTCCCAAACCAGCCGTGCAAACTCCTCCCGTACAAGGAGGTACCGGCAAGCCCATACTGGCAGTGCCAACCAGCATTCCGCAAGGGATCGGTGTGGGGGATGGACTCTTCCGGCATATGACAACGGCCACTGCCATGCTGCCTTATACCAATCCAACGCTGGAGACAGAAGACTACCTGAAGGCCAAACGGCTGCTTATAGAAAATCTGCTGGAGAAACTGGATTTTACCGCGCTCAACAATCTACCGGAAACGATTAAAAAGCAGAAGGTACGGGAATCCGCTACGAAGTTGCTGGCTGAAATCACGATTCCGCTCAACGATCAGCAGCATCAATTGCTGAGCGAAGCCAGTGTCCGCGAAATTCTTGGGTTTGGACCGCTGGAAGCGCTGATTGCCGACAAAGATATTTCCGATATCATGGTCAATGGGCCACGTCAGATTTACATTGAGAAGGGTGGGAAAATTTACCTCACCGACATTACCTTCGCCAGCGAAGCGCATCTGATTAACATCATCCAGAAGATCGTGTCGCCGGTAGGGCGGCGCGTGGATGAGGCCAATCCGATGGTGGATGCGCGGATGCCGGATGGTTCTCGTTTTAACGCCATCATTCCGCCGCTGGCGCTGGATGGCAGTCTGGTCTCTATCCGGAAATTCAAACCCAATAAGATGCCGCTCTCGGCCTATCTCAATTACGGTTCTATCACCGAGGAGATGTGTGCTTTTCTAGGGATTGCCGCGGCGTGCCGGCAGAATGTGCTGATTTCCGGCGGTACGGGTAGCGGTAAAACCACGCTGCTGAATGCGCTTTCAGGCTATATTGCGCCCGGCGAGCGGGTGATTACCATCGAGGATGCAGCGGAATTGCAACTGCATCAACCACACGTGTTACGGATGGAAACACGCCCTGCCAATAATGAGGGTACGGGGGAGATCAACCAGCGAATGCTGGTGAAAAACGCCCTGCGGATGCGTCCTGACCGCATCATTCTGGGGGAGATTCGTGGCGATGAGGTGATCGACGTGCTCTCCGCCATGAATACCGGCCATGACGGTTCCATGGCGACCATCCACTCCAATAGCCCCCGCGATTGCTTGTCGCGTGTGGAAAACCTGATCGCCATGGCGGGGCTGAGCATGCCAGTTACCGCCATGCGGAAGCAAATTTCCAGCGCCATCAATATCGTGGTGCAGGTATCGAGGATGCGGGATGGGCGTCGGCGAATCACCCATATTGAAGAAGTGGTGGGGATGGAAGGCGAGATTATCAGCACGCAGTTGCTTTTTGGATATAAGCCCGGCCCAATGGATGAGAACGGCATCCTCACAGGCCATTTTTTCTATACAGGCATCAAACCAAGGTTCTACGATCAAGCCATGTATTTTAACCTAGGCAATGATTTGGATCAGTGTTTACTCAATGCCAGTCGTAACATGGTCTCTGGGTAGGAACGTATGACCCCTATACTCCTTGCGATCGCTGCGAGTGTGGGGGTGTTTGTCCTCTGCTTTGCGCTGTTCCCGGCGCTTAAATCCAACGATGGGGCAGATCGCAAGAAGAAACTCCTGAAAGACAGTCAGGAGTTGGGTTGGGCCAATTTTGAGGATGACGAAGAGGATGCCAAGCTTGATGTTGCGCTGCGTACCTATAGTTTTACGCGTAACGAGAGCCTGAATGCGCTGTTGCATAAGATCCCTGGGGTGCGCTCGACCCAGCTACTGGTTACGCGTTCCGGTATGGTTAGCAATGTTATGGGGTTCTGGGCCGTTATCGCGCTCCTGACGCTGATGGCGATCTACCTGCTGCTTCCCATGGGGATCGCGGGAGTGTTGCTGGGGCTGGTGCTGCCCGTACTGGGGGCACGCAAGATTCTGGAAATGAAGGTGGAGAAACGCAATACCACCTTCCTTAATATGTTTCCCGATGCCATTGATATGATTGTGCGGAGCGTGCGATCGGGGCATCCGCTTTCCACCGCGCTTCGTATGATTGCAGAGAATATGGAAGACCCGGTTTCCACCGAATTTCAGCAGGTGGTCGATGAAATCACCTATGGGCGTACGCTGATGGAGGCCCTGTACCGGATGGCGGTGCGTGTTGGACAGCAGGATGTCAATTTTTTTGTGGTCGTGGTAGGGGTGCAGCAGGAAACCGGTGGTAACCTCGCGGAGGTACTCAGCAACCTCTCCAACATCATTCGCAAACGTAAACAGCTCCGCATGAAAATCCATGCGATGACAGCCGAGGGGCGGATTAGCGGCTATATGGTGGGTGGCTTGCCCTTCTTTGTGCTGGGGGCACTGAAGTTTTCCAGTCCCGAATATATCGACCCCATGTTCACGCATCCTACCGGTCGATTTATGCTGGGGGTGGCGGTGGGGTTGGTGATTCTGGCACAAATTGTGATCCGCAAACTGATCAAAATTGATATTTAGGGAGGGCGTATGGATCTTTCAGCAACCTCTCTGTTGTTGGCGGTGGGGGTTAGTGTCGGGGTGTTTACACTGGCGATGCTCGTGTGGAACGTGCTCGCTCGCGAACCATCGGTAGAGCATCGTACTCGCAAACTGCGCCGTGAAACGCAGGTAACGCAGGTGCTTGAGCAGCCGGATGACAGTCCCTATGACCGGGTAGTCGCCACGGATGATATGCTGAGTGGGTTGCCGTTGTTCCTGCTCAGTCTGATGCGTACCTTCAAGATTGATGTGGATGCGTTACGCCCTACGGTGAATCTCAAATTACTGCAATCGGGCATTGATGCCCCCAATGCCGCCATCTATTACCTCTTTTTCAAGAAACTGGGATGGATACTGGCCTTGCCCGTGGCGGCGATCGTGTTTGCTAACTCACAGGGGGAGCAGGGGTCTTCCTTCCTGATGGGAGTGTTGGTCCTGATTGTGGTGGGGCTGTTGGGGATGCGGGGCGCGGATCTGGTGCTCAATAAAAAGAAAGAGAAACGGCAGATCAAGCTGATGCGTTCCTATCCGGATGCGCTCGATCTGGTGCTGGTGTGCGTGGAGGCTGGGCTTTCGCTGGACGCTGCATTGCAACGGGTGTGTCGGGAGCTTAAAAACGCCCATCCGGTGATTACCAAGGAATTGGACAAAACCCGTCTGGAATTGACCTTGCTCAACGATCGTACGCTGGCGCTCAAACGTCTGGCAGAGCGCACCGATATGATGGCCTTTCGTTCTTTTGTCAGCGCCTTGTTGCAATCGGAGAAATTCGGGACCTCCCTTGCCGAAACACTACGGGTACTTTCTGAGGATTTCCGCTACACACGGCTGATGATCGCCGAAAATAAAGCAGGGCGTTTGCCGGCATTGCTCACACTGCCGCTGGTAGGGTTCTTGCTACCCGCCTTGTTTATCATTATTTTGACACCTGCGGCGATTCAGGTCATGGGTATGGGATCGCTCACAGGAGAAGATACCCCCACCAGTGTCCCCAGTGTTCCAAATTAAAGCCGATTTTGCGCCATCCGGTGACCAGCCGCGGGCGATTGACCAGTTGGTGCAGGGGGTTCTAGAGGGCCATAAGGATCAAACCCTGCTGGGGGTGACGGGTTCTGGTAAAACTTTCACCATGGCGCAGGTGATTGCACGCTCTGGTCGTCCGGCGCTGATTATGGCGCATAACAAAACTCTCGCCGCGCAGCTCTACAGTGAAATGAAGGAGTTCCTGCCCGATAATGCGGTGGAATATTTTGTATCCTATTACGATTACTATCAGCCGGAAGCCTACATTCCGCGCAGCGATGTGTATATTGAGAAGGATTCCTCCATCAACGAGCAGATCGACCGGATGCGCCACGCCGCGACCCGTGCGCTGTTTGAGCGTCGAGACGTGGTGATCGTCGCCTCGGTTTCCTGCATTTACGGTATTGGCGATGCCGAGAATTACTCCGGCATGACGCTCAATCTGCGGGTGGGGGAGCGCTGCAACCGTGACGCGCTGCTCAGCAGCCTCACCGCCCTGCAATATCAGCGCAACAACGTGTCGTTTGAGCGGGGCGATGTGCGGGTGCGGGGCGATACGGTGGATATTTTCCCGGCCCACTATGCCGACCGCGCCTGGCGGGTGTCTCTGTTTGGCGACGAGATTGAGGAGATGATCGAGTTCGATAGCCTCACCGGCGAGAGCCTCGCCAAGCTGGAGCATGTGCGGGTGTTCGCCAACAGCCACCATATCACGCCGCGTCCGGCGCTGGATCAGGCGATGAAGGGCATCAAAATTGAGCTGAAAGACCGATTGGAGCGGCTCTATAGCGAGCAGAAACTGGTGGAGGCGCAGCGGTTGGAGCAGCGCACGCGGTACGATCTGGAGATGATGCAGGAAACCGGTATGTGCAAGGGGATCGAGAATTACTCCCGCTGGTTGACGGGTCGCAAAGCGGGTGATCCACCGCCGACCCTGTTTGAGTATCTGCCCCCCGATGCACTGCTGTTTGTGGATGAAAGCCACGTTTCTGTGCCGCAGATCGGCGGCATGTTCAACGGCGATCGCGCCCGCAAAACCACGCTGGTGGAGTATGGGTTTCGCCTGCCATCGGCGCTGGATAATCGCCCCTTGCGGTTTGAGGAATGGGACGCGCTGCGCCCGCAAACCATCTATGTATCGGCCACCCCCGGCGCGCTGGAACTGGCGCGTAGCGAAGGCCGGGTGGCCGAGCAATTGATCCGCCCGACGGGGCTGGTGGACCCGGTGTGCATTGTCCGTCCGGCGACCACACAGGTGGATGATCTGCTCGCCGAATGCCGGTCGGTGACGCGGGATGGCTTCCGGGTGCTCGTCACCACTCTTACCAAAAAAATGGCCGAGCATCTGACCGATTACCTCACCGATGCCGGACTCAAGGTGCGATACCTGCATTCCGATGTGGATACGCTGGAGCGCATCGAAATCCTGCGCGATCTGCGCCGTGGCGTGTTTGAAGTGCTGGTGGGCATCAACCTGCTGCGCGAGGGGCTGGATATTCCCGAATGCGCGCTGGTGGCGATTCTGGATGCCGATAAGGAGGGGTTTCTGCGCTCACAAACAGCGCTGATCCAGACCATCGGACGGGCGGCGCGGAATGTGGAAGGGCGCGTGATCCTCTATGCGGATAAGGAGACGCCCTCCATGCGGGCGGCGCTTCAAGAAACCGAGCGGCGGCGTACCATCCAGCAGGCCTATAATGCCGAACATGGCATCACGCCGACCAGCGTGCTGAAGCTGGTGGGGGCGTCGCTGTATGATGCTGTGGCGGAGCCGGATGCCCCGGCGTTTGAAGCGGAAATCCTCACCGGCACGGCACTGCGCAAAAAGGTGGATGCCTTACGCAAACAGATGCTCGCTGCCGCTGCCGACCTACGGTTTGAAGAAGCCGCCACCCTCCGCAACCAGATTCAGGAACTGGAAGAGGCGGAGTTGCGGGTGTAGCGCGTCACGCTACATTTATGCTTGTGTTCTGTGGCGTGCTGCGCTACAATTCTCGGTATGATCAAGAGTTTCGTTCATAAAGGGCTGTGGAAGTTCTATGAAACCGGATCCACCGCAGGCATTCAGGCCAAACATGCCACCCGTCTTTCTCTGATGCTTGCGGTATTGAATCGTGCCAGAACCGTGCAGGATATCGCGCTGCCCGGGTATGATTTACACCCTCTGAAGGGTAATATGAAGGGGCTGTGGTCGGTCAAGGTGAATGGAAACTGGCGTCTGGTCTTCCGTTTTGAAGATGGCGATGCCTATGTGTTGGACTATCTGGATTATCACTAGAGGAACCTCAGGATGCATACTCTCCACGAATATAGTGTAACCCAGCCGATGTATGCGCCGCCGCATCCCGGTGCGGTGTTGAAAGATGTGTTGATGGAAGGGCTTGGCCTTTCCGTGAGCCTTGCTGCCGAGAAGCTGGGGGTGGACCGTACCACGCTCTCGCGTCTACTGCATGGCCATGCGGCGCTTTCGGTGGAGATGGCGCTGCGGCTTAGTAAGGCACTCAATACGACACCCGACCTATGGCTGGGATTGCAGCATGGCTATGATGTGTGGGAAGCCACTCAATCCGGCGAGCTGGACCTTTCTGCCGTGGAGTGTTTTGTGGATGTGACGCAGGCAGAATGGCGGGGGTAGTGCGTTACGCGCCTTCGCCAAACCTACGATCCCCGGACGCCACATAATTCACCGATTTGGCGAGGTTTGCCGCGTAATCGCCTAAGCGTTCGTAGTTTTTGGCGAGGAAGATCATCAGCGTGTAGGGGGCGGCGTTCTGCGGGTCGGCCACCATGTCGCGTTGCAGGTTGGTGAGCATATCCTGATACAGCTCATCCACCGCGTCGTCCTGATCGAACACCTGACGGGCGGCCTCGGCGTCGTAGCGGGCGATGGCGTCCATCGCTTGGTCGATCATTTTCTCAACCATTTCTGCCATGAGGTGCAGTGGCTCCATCACATGGGCGGGACGGTAATCACCCAGCTTCACGGTGCGTTTGACGATTTTTTTCGCAATGTCGCCCATGCGCTCAAACACCACCGCCATTTTGATGGCCGAGGTGACGAGCCGCAAATCCACCGCCATGGGATTACGCAGCGCCAGCATCGCGGTGGCCTGTTGTTCGACACTCGCATCCAGCGCGTTGATGCGTTTATCGGTTTCGACGGCTTTTTCGGCCAGATCCTGACGCGGGGCGTCCAGCCCTTCCACCCCCATCCGCAGCAGGGCTTTGACCAGATCACCCATCTCGATAATGGTGTGGGTGAGCTGTTTCAGCTCGCGGTCATAGGCGGAAATGGTGTGCGTATTGGGCATGATGAGGCTCTGTAAAACGAGATGTAGTAGATTCTATGGTTTTTAACCCCAAACTCAAGCTAAATCTCGGTGCCTCCCACCGTGATGCCGCGAATGAGCAGGCTGGGTTGTCCCACCCCGACAGGCACTCCCTGACCGGCCTTGCCGCAGGTGCCGATGCCGCTATCGAGTCGCATATCGTTGCCGACCGCCGCCACTTTGGTGAGCACATCCGGCCCGTTGCCGATGAGCGTGGCGCCTTTGACCGGTGAGGTGATGCGGCCGTCTTCGATGCGGTAGGCTTCTGAGGCCGAGAACACGAATTTCCCGGAGGTGATATCCACCTGCCCGCCCCCGAAATTCACCGCATAGAGGCCGCGTTTGACCGAACGGATCATCTCCTCCGGCGAGGCGTTTCTGCCCAGCATATAGGTGTTGGTCATGCGGGGGAGGGGGGCGTGGCAATAGCTCTCGCGGCGGCCGTTGCCGGTGGGGTTCATGCCCATGAGCCGTGCATTCAGCCGGTCCTGCATGTAGCCGACGAGGATGCCGTCTTCAATCAGCGTGGTGCATTCGGTGGCGGTGCCCTCATCGTCGATGGTCAGCGATCCGCGCCGGTTTTCGATGGTGCCGTCATCCACCACCGTCACCCCTTTGGCTGCGACGCGCTGCCCCAGCAACCCTGCGAAAGCCGAGGTTTTTTTGCGGTTGAAATCGCCCTCCAGCCCGTGGCCGATTGCTTCGTGCAGCAGGATGCCGGGCCAGCCGGGGCCAAGCACGACCTCCATCTCTCCGGCAGGGGCGGGTAGGGCGGCGAGGTTCACCAGCGCCTGACGCAGCGCTTCATCGGCCTGTTTTTGCCAGATGTCGGGGGTGATATAGGGGGTGAGCGCACCACGCGATCCTTGCCCCATGGAGCCGCGCTCCATGCGGCCGTTTTCCTCTACCACCACCGAGATGTCGATCCGTACCAGCGGCCGGATATCCTGCGCGCTGAAACCGTCCGGCTTGCAAATTTCGATGCACTGATAGCTGGAGGCGAGCGAAATGGTCACCTGCCGTACGCGCGGGTCTTTGCTGCGCAAATAGGCATCCACCTGCTGCAAAAATACCACTTTGGCGGTGAAGGGTATGCCATCCACCGGATTGTCGCTGCCGTAAAGCGCTCGCTGCCGGGGAAGTGGGGCGGGAGAAGGCGCGGCAATACCTTCGTAGCCGTTGCGCACGGCGCGCACCGATTGCACGGCCTTGTACAGCGCGGGAGCGGAGAGGTCGTTGCCATGGGCAAAACCGGTGCGCTCGCCCACCACGGCGCGCAATCCGAATCCCTGCTCGGTGGTGAGGCTGGCGGTTTTCAGTTTGCCATCGTCAAAGACAAGGCTTTCGGCCAGACTGTGTTCCAAAAACAACTCGCCATCCTCCATGCCGTGCAATGCCTGATGGGTGATATCGGCCTTTTGTGCGGCGCTGAGCGGGGTGAAGGGAGCGGGGCTGGGAAACGGTTGCGCTTGGGTCACGGTGGTTCTTTCGTCGGCAAAGCGGTTTTTCGGTTGTCATGGGCGGTTCACACTTTTATAGTCCCCCGCTAACCTAAACCGCAACTTAAAGTCTGCGATGCCTATGTCCCGAACTGTTCTATTCCTGCTCATGAGCGTATTCTGTGTCGCTTCCTTCCCTGCGCTTGCCGTGGATGGCATGGCCGCTCCCTGGCAGATGTATTTTCAGCAGGCTGCCAGCCCGGTGATGGAGAAGCTGGTGCATCTGCACGATTACCTGATGGTGGTGATTACCTCGATCTGCGTGTTTGTGCTGGCATTGATTATCTATATCTGCCTGCGTTTTAACCGCCGTGCGAATCCCGTTCCCAGCAAAACTTCGCATAATACGCTGATTGAGATCATCTGGACGACGATTCCAGTGCTGATTCTGGTGTCGATTTTTATCCCCAGCATCAAGATTCTCTACTTCATGGACCGCGCTGAAAAAGCCGATATGACGCTCAAAGTGACGGGACATCAATGGTATTGGAGCTATGAATATCCGGAACATCCCGGGCTGGCTTTCGACAGCAATATGGTCGAAACAAAAGACCTGAAGCCCGGTCAGGTGCGGCTGCTGGAGGTGGATAATCGCATTGTGGTGCCGGTCAATACGACGGTGCGTGTGTTGACGGCCGGGGCGGATGTCATTCACAACTTCGCTCTTCCGGCTTTCGGATTGAAGATAGATGCCGTGCCGGGGCGGTTGAATGAAACCTGGTTCAAAGCCACCCGCGAAGGGGTGTTTCGCGGGCAATGTTCCGAGCTGTGTGGGGTGCGTCACGGGTTCATGCCGATTGTGATTGAGGTGGTGTCTAAAAAGGCATTCGACGCCTGGGTGGCGAGCAAAACACAGTCGGCCAGCACTCAAGGGCGCGTGGTGTTCGCGGGCCGGGCGCGTTCCGCAGGCTAAAAACGATATCATTGAGAAGCGTAAAGAGGAATTCTATGGCACATGCCGGTCATCACGATCATGGTCACGATCATCAACCCACGGGGTTGAAACGGTGGCTCTTTTCCACCAACCATAAGGATATTGGGACGCTCTATCTGTGGTTCGCCGCGATTGCCGGGCTGATCGGCGCGGCGATGTCCATGCTCATCCGCCTAGAGCTGATGCATCCCGGCGACCAGTATCTGGGGGGTAATTACCAGTTCTATAACGTGCTTGTCACCGGCCACGCCTTTATCATGGTGTTCTTCATGGTGATGCCTGCGTTGATTGGCGGATTCGGCAACTGGTTTGTGCCGCTGCTGATCGGCGCCCCGGATATGGCCTTCCCGCGCATGAATAATATCAGTTTCTGGCTGTTGATTCCGGCCTTTTTGCTGCTGCTCGGTTCGGCGATGGTCGGCGATGGGGCCGGTACCGGATGGACCGTTTACCCGCCACTTTCCAACAGCATGTTCCATTCCGGGCCTGCGGTGGATATGGCAATTTTCTCACTCCATCTGGCCGGTGCGTCCTCGATCATGGGGGCGATCAACTTTATCGTGACCATTTTCAATATGCGTGCGCCGGGGATGACCCTGTTCAAAATGCCGCTCTTCCCTTGGTCAATCCTGATCACCGCCGTGTTGCTGCTGCTCGCCGTGCCGGTGCTGGCTGGGGCGATCACCATGCTGCTCACCGACCGTAATTTTGGGACGAGCTTTTTCGACCCAGCAGGCGGTGGCGATCCGGTGCTGTACCAGCATCTGTTCTGGTTCTTCGGGCATCCGGAGGTGTATATCATCATCCTTCCGGCCTTCGGTATCATGAGCGAGATTGTCGCCACCTTCTCCCGCAAACCGGTGTTCGGGTATCTGGGGATGGCCTGCGCCATGTGCAGCATCGGTATCTTAGGCTTTATCGTCTGGGCGCACCATATGTTCACGGTGGGGATGGGGGTGGACATCCGCGCTTATTTCACACTCGCGACTATGGCGATTGCCGTGCCGACAGGGATCAAGATTTTCAGCTGGATTGCCACCATGTGGGGCGGTTCCATCAGCTTTGAAACCCCGATGCTTTATGCGATTGGCTTCCTGTTTCTCTTCACCGTGGGTGGGGTGACGGGCGTGGTGCTGGCCAATGGCGCGATGGATATGCCCATGCATGACACCTATTATGTGGTGGCGCATTTCCATTACGTGATGTCGCTGGGGGCGCTCTATATGATTTATGGCGGCTTCTTCTACTGGTTCAGCAAGATGTCCGGGCGTGATTATCCGGAATGGGCCGGGAAGCTGCAATTCTGGACCACCTTTGTGGGTACCAACCTGCTCTTCTTCCCGCAGCATTTTCTGGGGCTGGCCGGGATGCCACGCCGGATTCCCGACTATCCGGATGCCTATGCGGGGTGGAACTACCTCTCCTCTATCGGGGCGTTTATCTCCGGTGCCAGTGCGGTGTTCTTTGTGCTGATCGTGTTCTATAGCCTCAAATTTGGCAAGAAGGCGGTGCAGAATCCGTGGGGCGAAGGCGCAACAACGCTGGAATGGACGCTGCCTTCTCCGCCGCCGTTCCACAGCCATGAAACCCCTCCCCAGATTCATGGGGACGTGTATCACACCCATGCGTAGCCACGGGTGGTAACCGGCCTCTCTCCTATCACTGAGTTGGAGGGCGTTCCCTTGGGAGCGCCCTCTGTTGCGACGGTGCGCGACTATGTCACACTCCTCAAGCCGGGGGTGATGTCGCTGGTGGTGTTCACCGCGGCGGTGGGGATGTGGATTGCACCCGGCTCTTTGCACCCCGTGCTGCAAGGGATGGTGCTGATTGCGGTGGCGCTGGGGTCGGGGGCTGGTGGCGCGATCAATATGTGGTACGACCGCGATATTGATGCCATCATGCGTCGCACGCAGAATCGCCCCATCCCTGCCGGGCGGATTGCGGCTGATGACGCCTTATGTTTTGGGTTGATCCTCGCGGTGCTGGCGGTGTGTTTGCTGGGGCTTGCAACCAACTGGGTGGCGGCGGGTTGGCTCACCTTTGCCATATGGTTTTATGCGGTGTTTTACACGATGATCCTCAAGCGTCATACCCCGCAGAATATCGTGATTGGTGGCGCGGCGGGCGCGCTCCCGCCGGTGATTGGCTGGGCCGCTGTGACGGGGAGTGTGCTGGCGTGGCAACCCTGGTGGCTGTTTGCGCTGACCTTTTTCTGGACACCGCCGCATTTCTGGGCGTTGGCCCTCTATAAGTCCGAGGATTACCGCAAGGCAGGGATTCCCATGCTGCCAGTGGTGGCGGGTGAGGCCGCAACCAAACGGGCGATACTGGTCTATACGCTGGTGCTGGCGGCGCTGGCGCTTGCTCCTGTCGCGTGGGCGGGGGTGGGGATGTGGTATGCGGTGCCTGCCCTGCTGCTGAATGCCGTGTTTCTGTGGCATGCGGTGCGGGTCTACCGCAGTGACAACCCGCGTCACGCGCTTTCGATGTTTTTGTTCTCCATGCTCTATCTTTTTGCGCTCACCGCGTTAGTATGCGTAGATGTATTGTTGGGATGACTGGATGATGGATGACTTAAACTCTAGTGATCCAGTCATCTTCTCTCCAGTTATCCATCCTCAAGGAGAACCCCATGCCCTACGGCGAATTACATCGTACCCAACGTGGTAAAAACTGGCTGTTGCTGGTGGTGCTACTCGGCGTAGTGGCGGCGTTCTTCGCCTTGACCATGGTGCGGCTGGGGCAATGACGATGCTTCTTTCTTTCACCCCTCCCTGAATGGGAGGGCTCGGAATCGCTTGCGATTCCGGGGGAGGGTAATGACGTCGGGGCGTCATCCCCTCCCGGTCTCGCTGGCGATTCGTGATGCTCACGCCGCTCACCGACCTCCCCCATCAAGGGGGAGGTGAAACCGAGGGTACGCTACGCTAAAGAAGAGAGGCCTGAATATGAGACACATGACGGGAGGGTAGCGCATGTTTGCATCTGCGCTGGTTGCGGGGTTTGCGTTGCTGTGGTGGGTGCTTTCCGGCTCCGCTGAGATGCCGCTGCTGTATCTGGGGCTGCTCTCGGTGCTGGCAATTGCCGCCTGCTGGATGCATCTGCACCGGCATCACCCCTTGCATCCGCGAGTCTGGGTACGATTTCCGGCCTATGCGATGTGGCTTTATGCCGAAGCGGTGAAGGCGGCGTGGAGTGTCACCCGGTTGATCTGGTCTCGTGGTGCACTGTCGCCCCAGATACTGTCGCTACCGCACGGGCAGGTGCAAGAGGGGGCGATGACCCTCTATGCCCATTCCATTACCCTGACCCCCGGCACGCTGACCGTTGCGCAGGAGGGGGATGCTTTGCGTATCCATGCCTTGCGCGGCGAGGACATCGCCTCACTGGAAACCGAGGTGATGAAAGGCAAAGTCCAGCAGTGTTTTGCAGCGGAGGGGCGGGCATGACCTACAGCCTGATATTGGCCGGATTGCTGGGGTTGATCCTCTCGGTGGCCGTGTTTGGCTGGCGGAAGCGCAACCGTTACGATCGGGTGGTGGCGCTGGGGTTGCTTAATAGCCTGATGGTGCTGGTGCTGGTGGCGCTCGCCTTTGTGATGAATGACGCGAGTCTGGTGGATAGCGCGTTGATCTATGCCTTACTGGGATTGGTGGGGGTGTTTGGCTTTGCCTGCTGGCCGACCCCTGCCGATCCGGAATCGGTCAGCGATGGGTGATCTCCTCTCCCTGATCCTGTGGGGGGCGGGGGGCGTGTTCCTCCTCACCTCGGTGCTGGGGCTGTGGCGCCTGCCGGATGTCTATTGCCGGTTGCATGCGGTGGGGATCGCCGATGTGCTGGGGGTGCCGCTGGTGCTGGCCGGGTTTGCCGTGCAGAGCGGTTTTTCTCTGCTGAGTCTGAAGCTTGCGTTGCTGGCGCTCGCCATGCTGGTGATGAGTCCCATCGCTACGCATCTGATGGCGCGGATGGCCTATCGCGATGGCAAGCGCAGCGGGGAGGGACCGCATGGTTGAACTCTTCGCCGCTTCCTGGGGGATGGACCGCGAATCCTGGGTGATGGGGGTGGCGCTGCTGCTGTTGCTGGCCTCTGGCGTTGGCATCTGTTTTGCGCGTAGCCATAGTGCGCTGGTGGTGGCAACCGGTTGTTTCAGTCTGAGCAGTGCGTTGCTGTATTTTACCCTCGACGCGCCGGATGTGGCGATGACCGAGGTCGCCGTGGGGGCGGGGGCTGGTACCTTGCTGCTTAACATGGCGTTGCGGGTGCTGCCAGAGGCTTCCATGATGCGGATTCGTCCGCTCTCTGGCTGGCTGATCGGGTTTCCGCTGGCACTGACGCTGATGGTGGCGCTGCTCACCCTGCCGCCGCTGGGGAGTCTGCTGCATCCGGCGACTGCTGGGGTGGGGCGCAGCTATCTGGAGCAGGTGCCGGTGGATATTGGCATTCCCAATACCGTCACGGCGGTGCTCGCTGATTATCGCGGCTTCGATACGCTGGGCGAAACGCTGGTGGTGTTGGTGGCGCTGCTCGCCGTGGTGGGGGTGCTGCGGGCGGGGCATACGACTCCCCTGCCGCCGCGTGAGGGGGAGGTATCACCCATTTTGCGCGTGAGCGTGCGGCTGTTGCTGCCGTTTTTGTGGCTCTATGCCGCTTATGTGCAATGGCATGGCGAGGTGAGTCCGGGGGGCGGATTTCAGGCAGGCGTGATACTGGCCGCAAGCGGCGTGCTGTATGTGTTCACCCATGGCGAAGCCGCTCTGCATCGCTGGTTACGGGCGGATGCTCTGCTGCGAGTGGGGGCGTTGGGGGTGAGCTTGTATGCGCTCATTGGAGTCACCGGGATGCTCGCCGGGGATGGATTCCTCAATTATACCTGGCTTGGCTGGACCGATAGCGCACGTGGCCACCGCATTGGTATTCTGCTGGTGGAGATTGGGGTATGCGTGACCGTGGCGGCGGCAATGTTCGGCATGTTCCTCGCCTTCTGGAGGGAGGAGGTATGATGTTCCAGCTTCCCTATCTGGCGGTGGCGATACTGGCGACCCTTGGCTGGGTGCTGATGGCGCTGCACCCGTATGCGCTTAAAAAACTGCTGGGTTTGGGGATGTTTCAAACCAGCATCATTGTGTTTTTTCTCCTCACCGGGAAGGTGATTGGCGGCAGGCCGCCGATTCTGGAGCCCTATAGCCAAACCCTCTATGCCAATCCGCTGCCGCAGGTGTTGATGCTCACCGCGATTGTGGTCGGCGCGGCGACGCTGGGGTTGGGGCTGGCGCTGCTGCTGCGGTTGCAAAAGGGCTATGGGCATTTGAACAGCGAGCAATGGGATGATGCGGATGACGCCTGAGCATATAGCATTTCCCATTTCCGCCTACGCTTCGTCGCGTGTCGTCTCGTGTAGGTTAACTACACGTCGCCTCATGCTCCTAGCGTAAACGAAAAGCGAAAACGCTATCGTGTGTTTGTTACGTGCATTCATAAATCTGATACAGGACGACGTGCTGGAATAAATGGAACATACTCTATCAACCCCGACCGGATGGCTGGCTGCGGCGCTGATGCAACTGCCCGCGCTGCCGGTGCTGATTCCGCTGCTGCTGGCTCCGCTGCTATTGTGGCTGCGCTCACCCCGTGCGGTGTGGGGGGCGGTGAGCCTTATCACCACGCTCGTGTTTGTGGTGAATCTGTGCCTTGCCGCGATGGTCTGGACCTATGGCGGGATGGGGTATCGCTTTGGCGGCTGGGTGGCCCCGATGGGGATCATCTTCCATATCGACACGCTTAGCAGTGTGTTTCTGCTGCTGGTTGGGTGCATGGGGATGGTGGTGGCGTGGAGTCAGGGTTCAGGGTTCGGGGTTCAGGATTCAGTACACCCCCTCCCTATCCCTCCCCCGCTAAAGCGGGAGAGGGGACCGGAGGAGCGGCCTCTCCTTGCAAGCAACGCGGATATACAGGACGCGATGGTGCATCCGGTCCCCTCTCCCGCAAGGCGGGGGAGGGATAGGGAGGGGGCGTCCAACACTTACCACTTACCACTTACCACTCACCACTCCCTTAAAGCCTCCCTCTTCCTGCTCCTCCTCGCCGGGTGGAGCGGAGTGATTGCCACGGGCGATCTCTTCAATGCCTTTGTCTGTATGGAAATCGCCGGGTTGGCGGGCACGGCACTGATAGCCTGCTCGCAGGACCGGCGGGCGGTGAAGGCCGCTTTTACCTATCTGCTTTCCAATACATTAGGGGCAGGGTTTTACCTGTTGGGCGTGGGGATGCTTTATGCCATCACCGGTAGCCTGACGCTGGACGCGGTGGCGCAACATCTGCACAGCCTGCCGGGTTCACCCGCGATCACCGCTGCCTGGCTTGCGATGCTGCTCGGATTATGCGTCAAGGCGGGCGTGTTCCCGCTGGGGCTGTGGGTGCCGGGGGCGTATGGATCGGCTGCTCCTCCTGTCGCAGCGATGCTCTCCGGTATCGCGCATAAAGCGGTGTGGTGTTTACTGTTGCGGCTGGTGTTTACGCTGATCGGCAGCAAGCAATGGGAGGCAAGCAGCCTGCCGGAGGTGATGCAATGGGGTGGCGCGTTGGCGCTGCTGTGGTGTGGGGTGCTCGCAATGCGCGCCTCTACGCCTGCGCGTGCGCTGGGGCAGGCGAGTCTGGCGACTTCCGGCATGGCCTTGATGCTGCTGGGGATGGGGAGTGTGGCATCCATCGCGGCGGCGGTGCTGTTGCTGGTGGCCGATGGGGTTTGTAAAACCGGATTGTTCCTGAGTTTAGAAGCGGGCAGGGGGTGGCGTATCCATTCCCGTCCGGTGTTTGGATGGATGGTGGTGGGGTTGTGGCTTGCGTTTCTGGGTGCGCCGCTCAGCCTGACTTTCCTCGCCAAATGGCAAACGCTGCTGCTGTTTATAGAGGCGGAGCATTACGCCCTGTTTGCGGCGCTGATTCTGGGCAATCTGCTGGCGCTGGGCGTGGTATTGCGCTGGATGCAACCGCTGTGGATGGCTCCGGTTGAGGGGGAATCGCCTCCTGTTTCCCCTTTCCTCTATGCCAGTGTGGGGGCAGCGTTGCTGCTCTCCTGGTTGCCGATGCTGTGGGGCGCTGAGATTCAGGACTGGCTATTCACCCTCTCCGCAACGCTGGTGGAGGGACGATGATGACCCCCGCGCATTTGATTCCGATGCTGCTGTTGATTCCGCTCGTGGTCGCGCTGTGGGCGATGCTGCTGCGTCGCTTGCCGCTGCTGCGCGATCTGGGGATGGTGCCGCTTTCCCTGCTGTTGCCGGGGGGGATGGCCTGTCTGGTGTGGCGGTTGCTGCCTGCGCTGCATCAGGATCGTTCGCCGGAAATGGCACTGTGGATGCCGCCGGTGCATTTCCCGCGCTGGGAGTGGTTTACCTTTTCCGATGGACTCTCCGTTGCCTTTCATCTGGAGCCGCTGGGGCTGGTGTTCGCCGGGCTGGTGGCGGCGCTGTGGCCCGTGACGGTGCTCTATAGTATTGGCTATCTGCGGGCAAACCGTGAGGAGCATCACAGCCGGTTCCATGCGCTGATGGCGCTGGCGGTTGGGGCGGCGTTGTGGGTGGCGTTTGCGGCCAATCTCCTCACCCTGTTTATCGGCTATGAATGGTTGACGCTTCTCACCTTTCCGCTGGTGGTGCATAGCCGTACCCATGGCACGAAGGAAGCGGGGAGTGTCTATTTACGCAGTCTGCTGGTTCCTTCGCTGCTGCTGTTTCTGCCTGCGATGCTGCTGCTGTGGCAGGCAACCGGCACGCTGGAATTTACTCCCGGCGGGATGTTGCGTGAGGATACCAGCACCGCCTTCATTGGCTGGATGTTTGCCCTGTGTGTGTTCGGCACGGCGAAGCTGGCTTTGATGCCGCTGCATCGCTGGTTGCCCGCAGCGATGGTCGCGCCTGCGCCGGTGAGCGGCTTGCTCCATGCCGTCGCGGTGGTCAAGGCGGGGATTTTCGTGCTCGCCAAGCTGACACTCTATGTGTTTGGGCTGGACGCGCTGCGGGGGGCGGTAGATGCTTTCTGGTGGAACGGGGCGTGGCTGCCGATGCTTGCCGGAATCAGCATGGTATGGGCGAGCCTTCAGGCGTGGCGGCAGGAGAATCTGAAGCGGATGCTCGCTTATTCCACCCTCGCGCAACTGGCAATGATGGTGGCGATGCTGAGCCTTTTCACCGCCGCTGGGTTGCACGCCGCCTTTTTGCAGATGCTCGCCCATGGCATGGCCAAGCTGACGTTGTTTTTCGTCGCCGGGTATCTGTATGCGGTGACGCACCGCACTCAGATTTCGGAGATGCGCGGGATGGCGCACGAGCACCCTTTACTTGCCGCGATGGCTGGTCTTGCGATGCTCTCGATGGTGGGATTACCCCCCGCCTATGGGTTCTGGAGCAAATGGCAGATGCTCTCTGCGCTGGTGGCGGAGGGGCATCTTGTGCTGGTGGCGGCGTTGCTCTTTACCTCTCTGATGAGCGCGGGTTATTACTTACGCTTCTGGATGGTGTTGCGGGAGGGGGATTCAGGATTCAGGGTTCAGGATTCAGAGGGTGCCCTTACCTCCTCGGCTGATATGCCGAAGGCGTTACAGAGGGAGAGGGGGGCCCACTTCCTCATGCTGCTGGCCCTCTCGCTGACAGCACTTGCCGGGATTGGCGCGTTCTTCCTCCCCGCGATGCTGGGTGTGTGGTAAGAGGCTCTACTTCACCGTTTTGCTCAGCTTGCCTTTTTCCACTTTGGTTTTGAAATCGGTTAGGAAGCCTTCAAACGCGCCGATCTCGCCGTTGATCTGATCGAAATTGGTATGGTCGATATTCGGGTCGTCGCGGGTGATGAAGGCGAAGGCTTTTTCGTATTCGTTTCCCTTCATGCGGGCGGTGAACCGGGTTTTGAGGGCGCTAAGCGCGTTGTTATCCCCTGCGAACACATGGGCCAGCCCTAGGCGTAATACCTGCTCGCTCTCGCGTTTGGTGAGCGGTTCCTTCCCGGATTCCTTCCCTGCCAGCAATGTTTCCAGATGGGTGGTGATGGCCTTCCAGTCGCCTTTTTTCCAGAGGATGTCCACCAGCAGCAGATTGCCGCTTTCGGAGGTGTCGCCGGTGAGGAGGGCCAGTGCGTCGTCGTATTTGTTGAGTTCCAGCAGCGATTTCGCCAGCAGATGCCGCCTTGTTTCGGCGAGTTCGGCGGGGAGGTCCGGCATGTCGGTACTGAGCAGAATGGAGCGTGCATCTTCCGGCTTTTCGTTGAGCAGGTGGAGAAGGGCCACGCGTCCGCCTGCCTGCGCTTTCCGCATCCCCTCCAGCCGATAGGTGATCTGGTGGGTGAGCAGGGCGGCGGCGCGGTCGAGCAGGTCAATTGCGGCGAGGCGGTCGGCCAGATTCTCAATCATCAGGTCCCCTTCCTCGCCCACCGGGGTTAGCTCGCGGAATTCGTAATAGAGGCTGAGCGCTTCCAGCGGCGAGAGTGCATCCGCCCCGCCCTTGTTGAAGAGGTCGATAAAGCTGCTGGTCATCGCCTGCGCGGTTTCCGTGCCGATTGGCTCCTTGCCGAAGGTGGTGACGAGGGTACGCCAGGCGTTGAAGCCATCCTTATGTTTGCCTTGCGCGATCGCGATCATGCCGTAATCCTGTAGCACCTCGGCCTCGTGCAAATCGCCTCGCCACACGCTGCGTAGGCGGTCGAGCATGTCCAGTGCCTTGTCGTCGGGGAGCTTGCCGTCCTCCCGCAGCATGCGGATATAGGCAAGCTGGGCGCGGGCACGGTATTTGCGCTCGGTAAAGTCTTCCAGCAGCGGTTTGAAATAGGCGAACGCGGCCTCCCGGTCACCGCGCAGTTCGGCGGCTTTGCCGCGCAGATAGGTCAGTTCCTTGACGCCATTGCTGCTCATCTCCGGGTCTTGCAGCAGGGTGGCAATCAGCGCTTCGGCGCTGTCGCCCGCGCCGAGATTCACCGCCTGACGGGCGGCGATGCGCCCCAGCATCTCGCGCCAGATGGGCGGGTATTGCCGGATATAGGCATCCCAGCTATCGAGCAGCTTCACCGGTTCGGTGCCGGTTCCGGCGGCCGCAGCGAGTGCGCGTTTCCACAAGGAGATTTCCGGATCCTCCGCCATGCCGACCTTTTCCAGCGCGGTGAGGGCTTCGGCATACCGTTCGCCCTCCGCATTCGCGATCGCCTCATACATGGCGATCGCCTGTATACGCGTGGCGACCTGCGGGTCGGCTTGTGCGGTGCGAAGCTCCACCCGTGCCTCGCGGTATAATCCTTCTGCCAGCAGGAAGCGGATGAGGCTCAACCGATGGGTAAAGCGCTTGGTATCATCAATCTCGGTGGCGAGTGCCGCTTGCAGGGTTTCGCGCTGCTTGAGGAAGGAGGGCGCCAGATCCCCCCGCCAATAGGCATAGGCAAATTTGCTGGGTTTTTCCAGCCAGCGATAGCGGGGGAGGGTACCCGGCGGGGTGGGAGCACTCTCGGCAGGGGCGGCGGTGGTTTCGTCTGTATGAGGGGCCTCCGCAGGCGGTGTGAGTTCCGGCACTTCGGTGGAAAGCTGCAGGCCTTTTTCGGCGGTGAGCATCACCCCTGCATGGCGCAGTTTCATGGAGAGGCGGTCGCTGAGTCCGTGCACCACCACCCCCTGATGGCTGGTGAGCAACTCCACATCCACATAGCGGTGTGCGGGGAAGAGGCCCTGCCCGGATTCCGGTAGGGGAATCACGTCAATCTGGTCGCCCACTGCCGGGTCGGTGATGGTGATGGGGCTGGTGTAATCGGTGACGGGAAGCCACAGATGCGCGACTTCCTTCTCATCTCCTGCTTTCCGTTCCACTGGTGTGGAATGCCCCGGCGGGCGGTAGCCTTTGCCCAGTTCCACCACCCAGTCATTGCCGGTTTTGCTGACGCGGTGGGGGTGGTAGCCTTCCGGCACGGTGAGGCGTAGCACGGTGCTGCCGCTGTGGGGAAGCTGCTCTACGCCCCAGCTTCCGCCTACGGCTCCCAGACTCGACATGGCAATGCTGGCGGGCTGGTCAAACACCATCCACACCGCACCGGCGCGCTCAAACACGGCGGCGTTGACCTTCTCCTGCCAGGGGAAGGTGAGGGATAGTGCTTCGCTGCTATGCGCAATCTGCACTTCCATCGGTGGCTGGGCGGAGGGTTCGCCGCTGGTGGCTTTGGCAATGGCGTCTGCGGCGGTTTCAGATTGCACGGCGCCTTCCGGCACTTCCTCCGCCACGGTGGTGATCATCACCGGTGCCACGGGTGCGGCGATCTGCCTGTTTCCGGCTGTGAATGCTATGCCATTTTCTGAATCCTGACCCCTGAATCCAGCATCTTCTGCCATCGCAAGCTGTGTGCGTTCGGCCTCGTCGCCTTTGGGCCAATAGGCCGCCATTTGCTGGCGTTCCTTTGCGGGGAACACATCCAGCATCACGGTGTTGCCTTCATGGTGGTAGGCGATGTCCGTTCCCGGAGCGGTGCCGATCACCATGGTAAGGCGGCCCTGCTCGTTCTCGCTGCGCATCAGCTCCAGATGCGGGGTGACGGTGCGGGCAATCGGGGGCAGGCGTGGAATGGCGTTATGGTCGAACTCCACCACCACCGCTTGCGGATGCACGCGGGACACGCGGTACTGCACCGGGTCCGCCCATGCGAAGCTCACCCGATCGGCAGGGCCGGTGGGTTCGGTTTCGATCCGCACATGCGAGAGAGGGGCCTGAAAGGTCTCCTTAAATTCCAATGGCTCATGCGGCTGGGTTGCCGCCCACGCGGCGGCAGCCACTCCTGCAAGAAGAAACACGATTCCGGTAGCCACGCGGGCATACTAGCAAGAGCAGTATGCCACACGCAATGATGGAGGCCAGAAAAACACTCCCAAGCTGATTAATGCCGGGAGTGCAGGGGCCTAGAGTCCACTGATGAAGATCAGATAACAGGCAATCGCGGTGGAAGTGGCGACATAGGTAGAGGTGGCACCTGTGGTAGGGGTTCCCGTGCTACAGGCGGTGTCATTGGGGGCAGATCGTACCGACCCGATTCCAGGAACACCATCATCTATTTTGGTATCGATCGCCATAAGCTCCTGAGGGGTATAGGCGTCTGCGGTTGGTTCACTGGCCGTAGTGGCGGTGCCGCAGAACAGGGCGTTGCCATAAAACCCATCGTAATACGCTGCGTTCCCGGATTGATTTCCAATATAATACCAAGTGCAGGAGCTTGCGGAGACAGATCCTTTTGGTGTGTTGGTGCCGGGAACCGCATGCGCAGCCCCTCCGGATCCGGACAGGCCGTTATAGGTTCCCTTGATCAGTCCGCCGAGCGCCATTTGTTCCCACGCGCCAAATCGTTCACCTGCAGTGCTCGCTGCACTTGATAAATCCAACTGCCCGTCGCCGTCGCCATTGGCCACGATGGTACTCGCCCAAAAGGTAGTGGCGTTGGTCATGTCTCCGGGGAGGGCACGATACTTATCCACAAACATATTCATTGCCGCTTCATAGGATTGCAGGTCTGAGGCGACGCGATTCACCTGACTGCTGCGGATCATGCTGCGGCCTACCATCACACCACCGAGGATCAGGCCGATGATGACGAGCACAATGGAGAGTTCGACAAGGGTGAAGCCCTGCATGTGGGATTTTGGTTTCTGAGAGCGCGTCATAGACATCCTTTCATATGCCCTCGGATGGTATCCTTAAAAAATGTCTTTTTGCATCCCAAAACCACAAAAGGTCATGGTTTTTACGACACTAACACATCTTTGAGTAACTCCAAAGCCTCAGGGGTGCGGTCGGCCTGAATGGCAACGAAGCACTCGCCGCCCTCGCGCCGAACGATGCGCAGGCTGCGCATCATGATGCCATGCTCCTTGAAGCGCGAGGCGATTTTGGCCAGTGCACCGGGGGCGTCGGGTACCTTCACCAGCATGGCTTCTTCCGGAACGGCGTCGAACCCGGCTTCGCGCAGGGCTTTGAGGGCGTCGTCGTAGCGGTCTACCTGAAGGATAATCAGGCCTTTGGCACCGAAGGGTTCGGCTTCAATATCCAGAATATTGATGTTCTGCGCGCCCATGAGGGTAGCGATATCCGCGACGGCAAAGCTCTCATAGGGGACGATGATGGTGATGTGTTTCATGGTGGTTATCTCCCTGTTTCCGGCGGGTTGTTCCGCATATCTTCGGTGAGTTCGTCGATGACGGCTTTCGTGATATGCGGCATACAGATCACATGGGCGATTTCCTTGTAGGGAGCGATCTGCCATTTATCCATCACCGCCTGACTGGGGCGGGGAAACACCACCGTGTTGGCGTGCGGGTTGGTCCATGCTGCCACCCCAATGCTGCGGAAGCGTTCCACCGCGTAGTCGGTCATGGTCAGGCAATCCCCTACCTGTTTCCGGAAGCCTTCTACCCCGGCCTGACGCCACGCATACCACAGCATCAGCGGGGAGATGGCGTTGCGCGATCCGGTGATGGTGGTATCCACCGCGCCGACATATTCCACGCTGCGGGCGATACGATCCACATGCGATTTTTTCGCCATGGCAAAGCCGCAGGGAATGGGCGAGCCGATGAATTTATGCCCGCTGACGCTCATGCTGTCGATACCCGCTGCGAAATCGAAAGGGGGAGGGTTCTCGACAAAGGGCAGGATCATCCCCGACAGCGCGGCATCGGCATGGATGTAATAGCGAGTAATCGCCAGCTCTTTCATCATGGCTTTGATTTTATTCAGGTCGTCTATCGCCCCGGTCATGGTGGTGCCGATATTGGCGAAGATGATCGGCGGCGCGTCGCGGTGGATGCGAAGGGTTTCGCGCAGGTCGTCATAGTCGATCTCGCCATTTTTCTGGCTGCGGATCATGATGGAGCGGGCGTCGATCACATGCACGATCTTGGCGACGCTGTAATGCGTGTCCTCAGAGAAATAGACAATCCCACCGGGCATCATCTCGCGGGCGAGGTAGAGGCCGTAAAGATTCCCTTCCGTACCGCCATTGGTGATGTAGCCCCACCACTGCCCTTCCGGTGCGTGCCAGAGCTTCGCGGCTTCGCTCAGCACCTCGCGTTCCAGCGCGTGGCTGTTGATGCGCAGATTGCTGGTGGCGAAAGGGTCGCCGATATTGTTGATCGAAAATTGCAGAAACCGATAGAGCGGTGAGTAATCGAAATTCTGGTTGCAGGGGTAGCCGACCATCGTATGACGGTGGTGCTGGAGTTCCGCGAAGAGCGTGTCCAGTTCCTGAGAGAGCGAGGGGGTGGTCATGGGGATTTCACCATTCCAGATGCTAATATATGATTCATCTGCCTTGTGGCATGCGGATGCCAAAGATGCAAGAGGGGGGAATCCCATTGCATTTCATCCTCTGCATAGGCTAATACATCATTATGCCAACATCCAATATCATCGCCTTTCAGGGGCGTCCCGGCGCGCATTCCGACATGGCCTGCCGCCAGTATTATCCGTATATGGACAGCTTGCCCTGCGCGAGCTTTGAAGACGTGTTCCGCGCCGTGGAATCCGGCGAGGCCGAGCTGGGGCTGATCCCCATCGCCAATTCGCAGGCGGGGCGGGTGGCGGAAATCCACAATCTGCTGCCCAATACACCGCTGCATTTTGTCGCGGAGCATTTTCAGCGGGTGGAGCATCATTTGCTGGGGGTAAAAGGCGCGACGCTTGAAGGCGTCACCACGGTCTATTCCCACCCGCAGGCGTTGATGCAATGCCGCGAACATCTCGTCGCGCTGAAGGTGGCGCGGGAGCCGCATTCCAACACCGCCGCCGCTGCTGCCGATGTCGCCAAATGGAACGACCCCACCAAAGCGGCGCTAGGGTCGGCGCTTGCGGGCGAACTCTATGGTTTGCAGGTGTTGCAAGCCAACATGCAGGATGCGCAGGATAACATCACCGTATTCGTGGCGATCTCCCGCGAGCCGTTGGATCCTGATCCCGAAACGGAGGCCGTACTCACCACCTTGCTATTCCATGTGCGGAACATCCCGGCGGCGCTGTATAAATCGCTGGGCGGATTTGCCACCAACAGCGTGAATATCGTCAAGCTGGAGAGCTATATCCCTGCCGGGCAATCGCAGGAGGCGCAGTTTTTCATTACGTTTGAGGGATCGCCGCGCCAGCGTTCCGTACAGCTGGCGATTGAGGAGCTGGGGTTCTTCTGCAAGAAAGTGCATGTGCTGGGGACCTATCCGGCGGCGAAGGACCGGGGGTAGGGTACTTCCCTCCTAGTCCTACGTCTGCGGGAAATCTGTCTGGAGAGCTGTCCCTTGGCCCGTCGTCATTGCGAGCGAGCAACGCGAGCGCGGCAATCCAGAAAACGGATGCTTTGCTGGATTGCTTCGGAGGCTTCACCTCCTCGCAATGACGCTTTGCTACCCCTTCCCATGCTCGCGACTTCCCGTCGCCACTTCCGCAAGCGCCTGTCTGCGAGGGGGGACAAGAATATCATACAGCGCCAGTGCGTTCGATGGCTTGGTGTTGCCGGGGATATGCTCCAGCAGATCGGCGATGGCGTGTTGGAGGGTGTCTAACCCGTTTCCGTTCCGCTCGTGCTGGTGGGCGTGGAGCTTCAGGCGTTTGCTTATCTGCGTTTCCACATCCGGTACGTCAGCCAGAATACCGGGAGAGGACTCGCAGAGGTATTTCGAGAGGGTAGAGGCGGCCTCCTGCCGTTTTTCGGTGGGTAACAGCGCCACCACGCGGGCGGCGTGATCGCACAGATGCGCGAAGCGGTCGGGGAAGTTCCGCGCATGTTCCGATGCATTGCGGATGATGAGCTGGGTGAATTCCTCTTTGCTTAGCGGCTTTTCGGCGGGCTCAGTGGTCTTACTTTCTTCTTTCCGGAGGGGCTCTTCTTTCGGCATGCTCTCTGATGCCATGGAAGCAGCCATATCGGCAATCAGCCGTTGCCGTTGCGGTTCGGAAAGGGCAAAGGGTAAATGCTGCATGAATTTCGCGGCGGCCTCTCCTAGATAGCCCGCCAGCGCCGATGCCCCTTTGCCATAATCTTCGGTTTTGGTGAGGGCGATGGCCAGGTCTCCGAACACATAGGCGCTTTCTCCGAACACCTGTTGTTTATTGCCTTGCGTGATGCCAGAGTGAATGCTCTGTAAGCTGGCACCCGTGAGAATGGCGGAGGGAATCAGCCCTTCCCCCTGATAGGCGAGGAATCCCCAACCGGCGATGGAAAATAGCGCTGTCCATTGGTCGCCATGGAACCCTTCCGCCCGTTTCTGGCATGTTTCGATCCGCTCTTTGGCGGCGGCGAGCATTTCCGGCGTGGTATCCGGTTGTTGTTCCAGTTGGGCCAGCACTTCTGTTTCTTCGGCAATGCGGGCGCGCATTTTGCGCTCGCCGATCACACCGGCGGCACCCCACATGGTGCGGCCCAGACTTTGGGCCAGAGCGCCTGTTTGGATAGGGTAGTCCTTAAAGACCTGTAGTGGGCGCTTCCACCATGCTTGGTGAGTCGGTTGCTGCATGGTGTCGCGGATGGCTTCAAAATCAGCATTCTCCAGTGTGATGCCGGAGCGCTTGATTTTCTCCAGCAATTCATCGCGGATGGGGTCGCTTCCCTCGCGGGCGAAGGTCATGAAAATCAGCGATTGCAGCGTAGCGGCATAGCCGGACATGGATTTCAGGAATTCTTCCGGTTCGCGTCCCGGAACAAAACGCTGGAGACCTTGTAGAATCTTTCCTTGCAGGCTGGTGGCGGCTTCCTCCTGATGCGAGGAACCGGCAAGAATCAGGGCGATATCCCCCACCAGATAGAAGAGTCCAACCGCACGGGCGGGGTCTTTCATGGTTTCCATCAGGAAGTTCGTCGTACCTTTGATCCATCCTGCGATGTGCTTGCCTGCATTTTTGAGTGCGTGGCGGGTGCCGGCCACCAATCCCTTTTTCTGGATCACATCGAGCAAGCGGGATTCTTCACCAAACTGGCGGATATGCAGCACAGGTACGCCATCTTCCTCGCCGCGCTCGGTGGCAAAGCCTTCTTTTTTGAGCGCTTTCTCGACCTCGTGAAGTTTGGCGCGGCCCGGCTCGCGGTTATCGAGCACCGTCGCCGACCATTCCTTGTCCTTATAGGCGGTGCGGAGAAACTGGATTTTGCTCAGCTCATCGGTCCAGATATAGACGGTACCCTCTCCTTCCTCTGGTGGCGGCGAGGATGCCGCGGCGGCAGAGGCTTTGAGGGTTTTCTGGGTGTTGGCTAAACTCACCGGCTGACAAACCTATGGTTAGAATACGCTACCTCACATCCTAGCGTGCGCATGTTACGGTTATGTTACCAAGTTGCGTTTCTGCTGCTCAGGGTAGGGGGATTTTAAATGGGGCTAAATGTAAGCAAATTGTGACGCTGTCAGGTAATAAACCTGATTTTTACTTATTACACAGTGTTTTTCCAATTCAACATACTGTTTGATATGAGTATGTGCCGTTTTGCTGTTGTTTCTGGCAGGAGTAATATTTCTGTAACAAGCACCTGAAAATAAAGCATTTTTTAATGGTGCGACCTCTTTTTGACACAAAAACATGCACTTTTCTGGAATAGTCTCTTCTTCAGGAATGGTGTCGCTGACTTTTTTAGAGACACTGAATAAAAAAAGGAGGGTCTGTTATGTTGTTTTTTTCACGCGCTGCTGCTGTGTTGCTGGTTTCCGGGTTAGGTTTTGGTGGTGCAACCGCTCACGCACATTCTGTGATTGGTGAACTTAATAAATGGAAGTTGACGCTGCCCATTGATCGTAGTGGTGGTAATACTGGTTCCGCTATAGAGATAAGGCCATTATCAGAAAGTTATACGCACCCATCTTATTATTATATGTCAAATGGTTCTCTGATTTTCAGTGCGCCGACGACAGGAGCAACCACTGGTGGCTCTAAATATCCGCGTTCAGAATTGCGTGAAATGGTGGATAGTGCCAACGGCGTGAAGGCCGCTTGGAAGGTGTCTCAGCGCCGGAAACTCTCTGCTGTTTTGTCGGTGAAGGAAGTTCCGACCGTCACCAAGGGAGAGAATCCAGCGCGGGTGATTGTGGGACAGATTCATGGTGCAGACAAGGAGCTGTGCCGTTTGTATTATAAAGGTGGGAAGTTGTATTTTGCTAATGAGGTGTCTAGTCTGGGTGGTGAGAAGAACTTCTTTCTGAAATCAGCGTCTGGAGCGGAAACCTCTATCCCGTTGAACGAGAAATTCAGTTACACCATCGCTACCGAGAATGGTCGGATTGTGGTCACGGCTCAGCATAATGGCGTTACCTATACGGCGTCGGATCTGATTGTATCTTATTGGACGAGTGACTCCATGTATTTCAAGGCCGGAGCCTATCTGGGGGTTGGTTCGGCGGCTAAGGGATCCGGGACAGTGGGTACAGGGAAGGCCGTTGTTGCGTTTGATCGGATTGTACTGGATGGAGGGGATGTTGTTCCACCACCACCACCTCCTCCTCCGCCGCCACCTTCTCCCGATCAGGATAAAGTGGTCACGGTTCAAGCTGTCAAGGCCAGCACCAGTGACGCAAACCTTCCGGCAAATAGTATTGATGGAAAACTGGATACTCGTTGGTCAGGCGAAGGAAATGGTGCATGGATCCAGTATGATATGGGGCAGAGTTATTCGCTCTCGCACATTGATGTTGCCTGGTACAAGGGCAGCGAACGCACCCAAACCTTCGAGGTGCGCATCTCAAACGATCCTAACTTTGCTACCTATAAGTCGCTGGTAGCCAAACGTACCACGATGCAGAAAGCAGGGTTTGAGGTGTACCCGATGGCTACTGTACCACCTCTGGGACGCTATGTGCGGATCGTGGGTTATGGTAACACGAAGAATATGTGGAACAGTATTCTGGAAACGCGTATCTTCTATAACAGTGTCGTTACTCCTTAGCAACTACAGGCTTTCGCGTCTCCGTCTGGCCAGTTTCCGCAACTATGCGGAGCTGGCCTTAGACGTTCCTGACACCCGTTTCTGTGTGCTGACGGGGGCCAATGGCGCCGGTAAAACCAATGTGCTGGAGGCGATGTCGCTGCTGATTCCCGGGCGGGGGTTGCGGGGGGCGGCATTGACCGATCTCGAACAGCAGGGGAATCAATCCCCCTGGAGTGTGTATGCCGAGGTGATACAGGGTGACGCGACGATTGCCACCAGCATCGCCACGGGCCGCGAGGAAGGCCGCGTGCAGCGGGTGGTGCGGTTGAATGGCAAGCCTGTGCGCCAGCAGGCAGAGCTATCAAAGGCATTGCAGCTGTTGTGGCTGACCCCGCAGATGGATCGGTTATTTATTGATAGTAGCAGCGAGCGGCGACGGTTTTTTGATCGCATCACCTATGGATTCTTCCCCGGTCACGCCACGCAGGTGAACGCCTATGAAAAGGCGATGCGCGAGCGCAACCGGCTGTTGCAGCAGGGGGGCGCGGCGGGATGGTTTGCTGCGCTGGAGCAACGCATGGCGGCGGCCTGTATCGCCATCCTCCATGCCAGAGCGGAGACGCTGCGCATGCTCAACGCCGCGCTTGTGGAACAGACGGGGGGATTCCCGCAGGCGGAACTTGCGCTTATCGGTGGTGGTGAAGGCTGGCTGGCGGCAGGCAGCGCGCTGGAAAGTGAGCGGCGCTGTGCTGAGCATTGGGAGCAGCATCGCGATACCGACCGGATGCGTGGCCGTACCCTTCAGGGACCGCATCGCAGCGATTTACAGGCGGTATTTGCGCTCACCGGGATGCAGGCCGTGCACTGCTCCACCGGAGAGCAGAAGGCGTTGCTGCTTTCGATTCTACTGGCGGCGGCGCGGGCGCAAGGGGCCTATTCCGGATTATTGCCGGTGTTGTTGCTTGATGAGGTGGCGGCGCATCTGGATGAAGGGCGCAGAGCCAGCCTGTTTCAGTCCTTGCAGGCGCTCGGCGTGCAGGTCTTTCTGACCGGTACGGAAGCGGGGTTGTTCGATGCCATTCCCGGTACTCCCTATCGGTTGCGGGTGGAAGAGGGGAAGTGCGTGGAGGGGTAGAACGCTACACACTTTCTTTCATATGGGCGAGGCCGGTTTTCAGATAGGCATAGCCGGTGACGACGGTCAGCCCCGCCGCGCCCCACAGCATGAGGTTGCCCAGCCAGCCGATGGTCACCGGCCAAGGGAGGCCCGGTGCCAGAAACAGCGTGGCGATGGCGGTCATCTGCACGCTGGTTTTGATTTTCGCCAGGTGGGAAACAGGCACGCTCACCCGTACTTCGGCGAGGAATTCCCGAAGTCCCGATACCAGAATCTCTCGCCCCAGAATGGCAATCGACGGCAACACATGGGCGCGTTGTTCACTCACCAGCAACAGCAAGGCACTGGCAACCAACAGCTTATCGGCAACCGGGTCCATGAAGCGTCCCAGCGCCGTGTGCGCCGAAAAGGCACGCGCCACCCAGCCATCCACATAATCGGTGACGGAAGCCAGCACAAACAATCCCCAGGTGATCCAGGGTGTGGAAGGATGAGGGATGAAAAACACCACCACCAGCAGCGGGATCACAATGATGCGGGAGGCGGTCAGCCAATTAGGAAGCGATTTGAGCATATCCTCTACTCTAGGCGCGAGTGACGCGAAAGTCAAAGCGTAGCGTGTCTCTATCTAAAGCCATGAGGAAAGCTATGCGTCTCTTTATATGACAGTTTAGTTAAGGTCTTTATCTGCCGGGGGGGGTGATACGGTGCGCCTGAAAATCACTCACAAAGGATAAAACGATGGAAACATTACAAACCACGGGCGGTCAGAAGTTAACCGAACGGCAAGCAGAGGTTGCCAGACAATTCGACAGCACCCCTGCGGATTTATGGCCGGCCGGGCAACCAACCAATCCCGTTACGGTGGCGGTGGAGCAAGTGGTGGACTTGGTGAATGATGGAGCGCGACAGGTGGCGGAGTTGGTAACCAATCTTGCCCGATAGCTAGCGCGTATAGACGGTGTCGCGCTTGGCGATGGTGATCACCTCAATGGTCATCTCCTGACGTTGAACATCGCATAAGATACGGTATTTTCCAACGCGGTAGCGCCAGATACCGGAGAGGCTTCCGGTTAAGCTTTTCCCAAACTGCAACGGATCGCCAGATGCCAGCACGCGGTGCCGTAAAAAATCGCGGATAAGCCGCTGCGTTTGCGGATCAAGTTTGGCAAATTGCTTCTCGGCATGGGGGCTGAAATAAACCCGCCACTCAGTCATCGTGCAGCCCGTATCGACGCTCTATCTCTTCCAGAGCAATACGGTCTTCTGGTCCATAGCTTGCCTGCACGTTCCGCATTTCCACGGCGTCGGCTATATCTTCCAGATACTCTTCCAGTGCGCGGAGAATCAAATCATTCTCGCTACACCGTGTTTCCTTTGCCATCAGGGCAAGGCGCGCATTCAAAGCATCCGGTACATGCAAGGACAGATGGTGCATGAACATACCCTCCCATGATCTATTTCCGGGGCACTATACCACACCACCCCCTACACGTCCAGATTCACCACTTTCAGCGCGTTCTGCTGGATGAAGTCGCGGCGAGGTTCTACCACATCGCCCATGAGGGTGGAGAAAATTTCCTCGGCTTCGTCCAGATGTTCTACCTTCACCTTCAGCAATGTGCGGGCTTCCGGGTCGAGCGTCGTTTCCCATAACTGATTGGGATTCATCTCGCCAAGCCCCTTAAAGCGCTGGATGGTCATGCCTTTTTTGCCGACCTGCATGAGGGTGGCCATCAGCTCCGCGGGCGTGTGGACGGGATGCTCATGATCGCGCAGCACCAGCGCCGCCGTGCCGTCAAAGAGCGGCTGGAAGGGTTTATAGAGGCGCAGCAGCTCCATAATTTCCGGCGATTCCTGCCAGCTCCGCTCCAACCGGTAGCGCGATTCCACGCCGCGCAAGATGCGGACGATGTCGGTACCCTGCGCGCTTGCTTCCACGCTCCAGGGGGCGATATCGGTGTCGAGCGTCAGGATATTAAGCAGTTCGGCAGCTTTGGCGTCGCCTCCGAGCAGCCAGCCCTCCACCACCGTATGCGGCAGGCGGCGCACGGCGCGGCCCAGCAACCGTGCGGCGGCGCGGGCTTCTTCCACCAGGGCGCGGAGATCCGTCCCCGCCCGTTGCTCGCCGCTTTTGAAGCGCAGCACCGCGCCTTCCAGTGTGCCGGAGAGGAGGTAATCTTCCAGCGCCGCCTCGTTTTTCAGGTAGACTTCGCTCGTGCCGCGCTTCACCTTATAGAGCGGCGGCTGGGCGACGTAGAGATACCCGCCTTTCAGCAATTCCGGCATCTGGCGGTAGAAGAAGGTGAGCAGCAGGGTGCGGATATGCGCGCCATCCACGTCGGCGTCGGTCATGATGACGATCTTGTGGTAGCGGAGTTTTTCGATGTTGAAATCCTCGTGGCCGATGCCAGCACCCAGCGCGGTAATCAGCGTGCCGATCTCCGCCGATCCGAGCATTTTGTCGAAGCGTGCCCGCTCCACATTGAGGATCTTTCCCCGCAGAGGGAGGATCGCCTGATTCTTGCGGTTGCGGCCTTGCTTGGCCGAGCCGCCTGCGGAGTCACCTTCCACGATGAAGAGTTCAGAGAGGGCGGGGTCGCGCTCCTGACAATCGGCGAGTTTGCCGGGGAGGCTGGAGATGTCCAATGCCCCTTTGCGGCGGGTGAGTTCGCGGGCTTTGCGGGCGGCTTCGCGGGCGGCGGCGGCCTCCACGATTTTGCCGATGATGAGCTTGGCATCGGCCGGATGTTCCTCGAACCATTGGGCGAGGCGATCCCCCACGATCCCCTCCACTACCGGGCGCACCTCGGAGGAAACGAGTTTATCCTTGGTTTGCGAGGAGAATTTGGGGTCGGGCACCTTCACCGACAGCACGCAGGTGAGGCCTTCCCGCGCATCCTCGCCGGAGAGTGCGACCTTTTCCTTCTTCGCAATGCCGGATTCGGTGGCATATTGGTTGATGGTGCGGGTGAGCGCGGCCCGGAAGCCGATCAGATGCGCGCCGCCATCGCGTTGCGGGATGTTGTTGGTAAAGCACAGCATGTTCTCGTGGTAGCTGTCGTTCCATTGTAGGCCGACTTCCAGCGTGATGCCGTCTTTTTCGCCGGAAATCGCAATCGCCGGGATGAGCCGCTGCTTGTTGCGATCCAGATATTGCACAAAGGCCGCAATGCCGCCCTCATAGAAAAGTTCGGTGCTGACCGGTTCCGCCTCGCGATTATCCAGCAGCAGAATCCGCGCCCCGGAATTGAGGAAGGCGAGTTCCCGCAACCGGTGTTCCAGCGTGGGGCGGTCGAACGCAATGCTGGAGAAGGTATCGCGTGAGGGGAAGAAGGTGACTTCCGTGCCGCGTTGCCCGCCGGAATCGCCAATCACTTTCAGCGGAGAGACGACCTCGCCACGGCGGAATTCCACCAGGTGCTCCTTGCCGTCGCGCCAGATGCGCAGCTTCAGCCAGTCGGAGAGGGCGTTGACCACCGATACCCCCACCCCGTGCAGCCCACCGGAGACTTTATAGGAATTCTGGTCGAATTTCCCGCCCGCATGGAGCTGCGTCATGATGACTTCCGCCGCCGAAACCCCTTCGCCCTCGTGGATATCCACCGGAATGCCGCGCCCATTGTCGCGCACGCTCACCGAGCCGTCGGCGTTCAGCACCACTTCCACCCGGTCGCAATACCCGGCGAGGGTTTCGTCGATGGCGTTATCCACCACCTCATACACCATATGGTGCAGGCCGGAGCCGTCATCCGTATCGCCGATATACATGCCGGGACGCTTGCGCACAGCGTCCAGCCCTTTGAGGACTTTGATCGAATCCGCGCCGTAATCGCTGGCGGGTTCGAGATCCGGATTATGAATAGCGGCGTTAATCATGGCGTTCCCTTGCGTGAAGGGGGGAACTCTAGCGGGTTATGCCGGGTTCGGCAAGGGGGGAGAGGGGGTTGTGTCATGAACCATGCTGTGGTACGTTGATCCCATGATTCTCTCTTTCTCACATAAGGGGCTGGAGCGTTTTTTCAAACAGGATCAACGGCGGGCATACAGGCCAAGCATGCAGGTAAATGGCGGTTGATTCTGGACCAATTGAATACAGCGCGGGTGGTCGGAGATATGGGGTTTCCGGGGGCCGATCTGCATCCGTTGAAGGGAGATAAGCAAGGGTTATGGGCCGTCAAAGTCAGCGGAAACTGGCGTATTACCTTCGCTTTTGAGGCAGAGAATGCCCGCATCGTGGATTATGTCGATTACCATTGAGGAGCATACAATGAACAACACAAGTGAAATCCCCTGCGACGGTGTGATGCATCATCCCCCGCATCCGGGAGAATCACTGAAGCTGCTGTATATGGAGCCGCTTGATCTTACCATCAAGGCGGTTGCTGAACGGTTGGGCGTTGAACGGAAAACCATTTCCCGTCTGATCCATGGGCATACCGGGGTGACAGCCGAGATGGCGATACGCCTTGGCAAAGCCTTTGGCACCACGCCCGACCTATGGCTCAACAAGCAGCGCGGCTATGATTTATGGAATGCCCGGCAGCGTATGTCGGAAACGGTGGAGAGCATCCAGCCCTTTCTGTATGTGGGGAACACACCAACACCGCTGCATCTGGGGTGATCTTTACCCAAACACCGGCGAAATCGCTTCCGCTTTCGTCGCCAGCCCCGTCTGCTCGTTGACGGTGACGATCAGCCCGCCCAGCTGGGCGTTACCGGTGGCGGGGGTCATGCGTGGTCCCATTTTGCGGATTTTGGTGCGGAAGCTGAGGAGCGGCGCTTCCGGGTCGAAGCCGATGACGGAATCATAGACACCACACATACCAAGATCCGTGCGGTAGGCGGTGCCTTTGGGCAGCACCCGGGCGTCGCTGGTGGGGATATGGGTGTGGGTGCCGACCACTGCCGAAACCCTCCCATCCAGAAACATGCCCATCGCGGTTTTTTCCGAGGTCGCCTCGGCATGGAAATCGACGATAATCGCCTGCACGTCGCGCCCCAGCTTCCATTGGGTGAGCAGGGTGTCAATCGCCTGAAACGGGCAATCCACATGGTCGCGGATAAACACCTGCCCCAGCAGATGCACCACCAGCACTTTGGCGCCTCCCGCCAGCTCCACGATGCGGATGCCCGTTCCTGGTGCGGAAGCGGGGAAGTTATGCGGCCGCAGCACGCGTTTTTCCTGTCCCAGATAGCCACGAATATCCGGCTGGTCCCACACATGATCGCCCGCCGTGATGACATCCGCCCCGGCGCGGAAGAATTCCTCGCAATGTTTGGGCTTAATGCCGAACCCGTGCGAGGCATTATCGCCATTGACCATCGCCAGATGGATGCCATGCTCGCGCCGCAATTGTGGTAATTGGGTCACCACCGCGTCCCGACCGCTGCGTCCGACCACGTCGCCGAGTAACAGGAGTTTCATTTAGTGCTTTCTGTGTTAGTGTTTACCGCAGTGTAGGCGGCCGTCATTCTGAGCGCAAAGCGCGAAGAATCTCCCCGCCGGGCGAAAAGTGTTGCGTTACGCGAACAGAGAGATGCTTCACTCCGTTCAGCATGACGCGGTTATAGGGTTGAGGACACGCCATGAATCCGATTGTCTATCTGTTGTCGATGTTGATTAATCTTTACAGTTTCGCTGTCTTCGTGGCGGTGATTCTGCAATTGCTGATCTCCTTCAAAATCGTCAACACCGCGCATCCGCTGGTGTATCGGGTGAATGATTTCCTGCAACGCATTACCGATCCGGTGCTGAAGCATATTCGCCGTTATGTCAAGCCGATCAACGGCATTGACCTCTCGCCGCTCGTACTGCTGATTGGGCTGCATTTTCTGGGCTATGTGCTGATCTATTTCTTTGCGAATCCCTTTGCTGCCCTACCAGCCTAACGCGAGCGGAGGCTGGAAGCTCTACCTCCATGTGACGCCCAAGGCACGGCGCGAGGAGGTGACGGGTGTCACCCATGACGCGCAGGGGCGCACCTATCTGAAGCTCTCGGTTACCGTACCGCCAGAAGATGGTAAGGCCAACAAGGCCGTGTGCTCCTATGTGGCGAAGGCGTGCGGCGTGGCGGGTTCAAAGGTACGGATGCTGAGCGGAGAAACCAGCCGTCACAAATGCTTGGCAGTGGAAGTGGATGCGTTGCCTGAGGAGTGGGCGGTGGATAGCACGCCCGCGCAGGGGAGTTTGTGGTAACGGTTGACTCGTAAAAAAAGAGCCTCTTGCGAGACCCTTTTTTTACGTATGGCCTAGAAGCCTACCCAAACACCCGTTCGTTTTCGTCCACGGGCATGGTGCCGGTGGAACCGTCCGGGTCTTTCAGCACATAGCCGCGGCCCCACACGGTTTCGATGTAGTTTTCGCCCCCGGCGGCGGTAGCCAGTTTTTTGCGCAGCTTGCAGACGAAGACGTCGATGATTTTCAGTTCCGGCTCGTCGATGCCACCATAGAGATGGTTCAGGAACATTTCCTTGGTGAGGGTTGTCCCCTTCCGCAGTGAGAGGAGTTCCAGAATCGCATATTCCTTGCTGGTGAGGTGGATGGGCTTGCTATCCACTTCCACCGTGCGGCTATCCAGATTCACGGAGAGCTTGCCGGTGCGGATCACCGATTCCGAATGGCCTTTGGAGCGGCGGACAATCGCCTGAATGCGGGCAATCAGCTCGCCTTTATTAAACGGCTTGGTGATGTAATCATCGGCACCAAAGCCCAGCCCCTTAATTTTCTGATCCGGACCAGAGAGACCGGAGAGAATGAGGATCGGGGTTTGCACCTTGGCGGAACGCAGGCGGCGAAGCACCTCGTAGCCATCAATATCCGGCAGCATCAGATCGAGGATGATGATGTCGTAATCGTAAATCTTACCGATTTCCAGGCCTTCCTCGCCGAGGTCGGTGGTGTCGCAGATGATCCCTTCCGAAGCGAGGGATAGCTCAATGGCTTTAGCGGTCGATGGATCATCCTCTACGAGAAGAACGCGCATGGTGGACTCCTTACTATTTCTTACCAATTCATTAACGAGCACATATTAGCTTAAATTAACCATATTTTCTACTCTTATTATCGAAACTATCGACGTTCCCCTCTCTTAGCGAATATCGGGCCAGATTTTACCTTGCCTTTGTGCTAGAATCCCGCAAGGGTTGTGATTATCATGCCACAAATGATGCATTTGTGGGGTTTTCGCTTTTCGTTTACGCTAGGAGCGTGAGGCGACGTGTAGTAAACCTACACGAGATGAAACGCGACACCGTGTAAACAAAAATGGGAAATGCCATAGAGGAGGCCATCGCCGCGCTGCACCGCCTGCCCGACTGGCAGGTGCGGGGGACCGTGGTCACCGTGAAGGGGCTGCGCGTGGAATGCGCGGGGCTTTCGCGCGAGATCAGCATGGGGGCGCGGTGCCGTATTCAGACGCATCATGGCACGCCGCTTCTGTGCGAGGTGGTAGGGTTTCACGACAACCATGCCGTGCTGCTCCCCTATGCCGATCTGGACGGGGTGGGGCCGGGATGCAGCGTCGAGCCGGTTTCGAGCAGCGCGGTTGTGTACCCCACCACCGCCTGGCTGGGGCGGGTGGTCAATGCCCTCGGCGAACCGGTGGATGGCGGCCCTCCCTTGCCGATGGGCGTAACGCCCTACCCTTTACGCGCCAATCCGCCCCCGGCCCATAAGCGGCAGCGCGTGGGGGAAAAATTGGATTTAGGCGTGCGCAGCATGAACACCTTCCTCACCTGTTGCCGGGGGCAGCGGATGGGGATTTTCTCCGGCTCCGGGGTGGGGAAATCCACCGTCATGGCGATGATCTCACGCTATGCCAATGCCGATGTGAGTGTCATCGGCCTTACCGGCGAACGCGGGCGCGAGGTGCAGGAATTTTTGCAGGATAATCTGGGCGAGGAGGGCCTTGCCCGCTCGGTGGTGGTGGTGGCGACCTCCGACGAATCCGCCGTGATGCGTAAACAGGCCACCTACCTGACGCTGACGCTCGCCGAATTTTTCCGGGACCAGCAGATGCAGGTGTTATGCATGATCGACAGCCTCACCCGCTTCGCCATGGCGCAGCGGGAGATTGGACTTGCCGCCGGAGAACCGCCCACCAGCAAGGGCTATCCGCCGACCGTGTTTGCGGAGCTTCCCCGATTGCTGGAGCGGGCCGGGCCGGGAACGGGAGAAGGGAGCATCACGGGACTCTTCACCGTGCTGGTGGAGGGGGACGACACCAACGAGCCGATTTCCGATGCCGTGCGCGGGATTGTCGATGGGCATATCGTCATGCGTCGGGCGATTGCCGAGCGCGGACGTTTCCCGGCGGTGGATGTGCTGAAAAGCGTGTCCCGGACGATGCCGGACTGCAACAGCGACCGCGAAAATGCCCTGATCGCCCGTGCGCGGGGGCTGATGTCCACCTACGAAGACATGGCGGATATGATCCGTCTGGGTGCCTACCGTAAAGGTTCCAGCAAGGAGGTGGATCAGGCGATTCAGTTCTACCCGGCGCTGGAGAAGTTCCTCACGCAGGGTAAGAAGGAATTCACCGATCTGGAAAGCGGCTACCGGATGCTCGCCGAATTGCTGGGCGTGGAGTGGGGTTAGGGCAGTCTTCTCTCCATTCTGGCACACCACTTGCTTATACCTTCTCCGGAGGGTGAATCTATGGATTACGGCAGGATGGAGCTGTTTGCGCTACTCAAGGCGCGCATGGCCTATAACAGCGAACGTCAGGACGTGCTGTCGCAGAATATCGCCAATGCCGACACCCCCGGCTACAAGGCGCGCGACCTCAAACCCGTCGATTTTAATAAGCTGATCCGTGGGCGGATGAACAAGCTGCCCGTCTCCACCACTTCGGTGGAACATATGGCCGGGTCTAAACGGCAGCAAAGCGAGAGTTTCCGCTCTGATCGCACGAAGGATTTCTACGAACGCTCTCTGACCAACAATCAGGTGACGATTGAGGAAGAAATGGGGAAAATGTCGGAAAACAGCATCGAATATCAGGAAGCGCTGAACGTCTATAAGAAAACCGTGGGGATGTTCAAAAAATCCCTCGGCCATAGCGGGTAGGGGCAAATCTATAGCTTTTTCGCTTTTTGTGTACGCAAGGAGCGTGAAGCGATGTGTAGAAAAGCTACATGAGATGAAACGCGACGATGCGTAAACGAAAATGGAACATGCTATATGCCTAATCTAATGAATTCGCTGCATATCGCCTCCGCCGGGATGGAGGTGCAAAGCACCCGCCTGAAGGTGACCGCGCAGAATATCGCCAATGCGGATTCGATTGCCGAAACCCCCGGTGGTGACCCGTATCGCCGCAAGATTGTGACCTTCCGCAATGTGTTTGACCGGGAGATGGGCATCGACAAGGTGCAGGTGAAGAAGGTAGGGCTGGACGATTCCGATTTCAAACTGAAATACGAACCAGGTCACCCTTCGGCCGATGCGGATGGCTATGTCGCCTATCCGAATATCGAGCCGATGGTAGAGATGATGGACGTGCGCGAAGCACAGCGCAGTTACGAAGCGAACCTGCATGTCATCGAAATGAGCAAACGCATGTTGCAACAAACGGTAGATCTGCTGAGATAGCGGAACAGGGAGTGATGATTATATGGTCGGTAGTGTTACGAGCGCCATTTCGGCCTATCAGAAGGCCGCGCAATCGGCCGGGGGCGTCACCGGGGGAGATTCCGTGCGCTCCGGAGGCATTGCCTCCAGCTTTGAGAAAATGGTCAAAAGCGGGCTGAGTAGCGCGATCGACACCGCCTACCAGTCTGAAAGCGATAGCAAGGTGGCCGTCGCCACCGGCAAAACCGAACTCCACGACCTTGTCACCTCGGTCACCAATGCGGAATTGGCGGTGGAGACGGTTGTCGCCATCCGCGACCGGGTGATCAATGCCTATCAGGAAATCATGAAAATGCCGATATAGGTATGATTGGGAGCCTTCGTCTCCTGTTGTTTAGGCACTGCCTCCTTGTTAGCATTCCAAGGTTTTCTCTATGTCCAACCCCTCCATTGCACTCATCGGACTCATGGGCTGCGGTAAATCTACCCTTGGCCCGTTATTGGCGGCGCGGCTTGCCATTCCGTTTGTGGATAGCGATGCAGAAATCGTGAGGGAGGCCGGATGTTCCATCGCCGAAATTTTTGCGCAGCAGGGCGAAGCCGCGTTTCGTGATCTGGAGCACCGCGTGATTCAGCGATTACTGGCAGGCGAGGCGAAGGTAATCGCCACCGGCGGCGGAGCCTTTGCCCATGCGCCGACGCGAGCGCTACTGCTGGAGGAAAGCATCAGCCTGTGGCTGCATGCGAGTCTGGAAACGCTGGTGGCGCGGGTGGGGACAGGGGAGGGGCGTCCCCTATTGCAACAGGGCGATCCGCGTACGATCCTCGCTAAGCTGATGGATCAGCGTTACCCCCTCTATGCCGAAGCCGAGCTGATGGTGGATGTGAGCGACCTCTCTCCGGAAGCGGTGGTGGAGGAAATCATCGCGTTGTTGGAGGATGATTGTCATTAAACGGTCATAATAGTGGAGTGGATTTCTCAAAATTTAACAGGGAGGTGTAAATGGCTATAACCGTAGATGCGAATGGTGTTGTTCTGACTCCAGCAGAAATTAAGGATTTGGAAGTAAAACCGAATCTGATGGCGCCGGCGGGGGGAGATCAGCCTGTCACCACGCAGGGTGCCGGAACCAAATCTGCTACCGTAGCGACTGATCAAACAAAGGCCGCTGCTGCACGGAAACAGTAACGCTTTTGATAAGCGTCTCGCACGGGGGCGGCTTGGCCGCCCCTTTGCTTTGTGCTATACTTTTCCCATGCGCATTCTCGGCCTCACCGGATCACTGGCGATGGGAAAATCGACGCTCGCCGCGCAGTTGCGGGGGCTGGGCGTTCCCGTCTTCGATGCCGATGCCGAGGTGCGGCGGCTCCTCACCCGTGACGCGTCCACCATCGCCGCGATTGCGGCAATCTTCCCGGCTGCGGTGCGGGAAGGGCAGGTGCAGCGCACCACGCTCGCCTGCCATATCTTCTCCAACACAGAGGCGCGCCGAAAACTGGAAGCGCTCCTCCATCCCCGTGTGCGGGCGGCGGAGGCGCGGTTTATTCGCTTTCACTGTCGGCATCGTCGATCGCTGGTGGTGCTGGATATCCCGCTCTTGTTTGAAACCCACGCCGATGCTAGGGTGCAGGCGGTGATGGTGGTCACGGCACCTTTCTGGCTGCAACGCAAGCGGGCGCTGGCGCGGCCTGGCATGAGTGACGCGCTGATGCGTGACATTCTGGCGCAGCAAATGCCCGATAGGCAGAAGCGTCGCCGTGCGGATGCGGTGATTCATACCGGACTTGGCAAAGCACACAGCCTGCAGCAGTTGAGGCGGGTGCTGCGGACCTTGAACCCTCTCCCTCCGGGAGAGGGTAGGGTGAGGGGAGCCGTTCCGCAGCGTTGATATACCCCTCACCCCTCCCTCTCCCGGAGGGAGAGTGGGAACACAAGGAGCAAACCATGTACGAAATTGCACTGGATACCGAAACCACCGGGCTTGACCCCAGCTTCGGCCACCGGCTGGTGGAAATCGGCTGCGTGAAGATGCGTCAGGGTGTGCCGACGGGTGAGGTGTTCCACCTCTACCTCAATCCGGAGCGCGACGTGCCGCCGGACGCTACCCGCGTGCACGGGTTGACCGGCGAATTCCTTAGCGATAAGCCGCTGTTCCGCGATATCGTGGACGGGTTTCTGGAGTTCATCGGCGATTTCACGCTGGTGATCCACAACGCCCCGTTTGACATGAAATTCCTCAATCACGAACTGCAACGGGTGGCGCGTCCGGCGCTCTCCATGACGCGGGTGATCGACACGCTGGAGATGGCGCGCAAACGTTTCCCCGGTGCGCCGAACAATCTGGACGCGCTGTGTAAGCGCTTCAATATCGACCTCTCCCGCCGCGTGCAGCACGGGGCGCTGCTGGACGCCGAGCTGCTGACGGAAGTGTATCTGGAACTCACCGGTGGGCGTCAATCCACCCTGACGCTGGAAAGCGAAGCGGAAACGGTTGTGATGGAGGTACCGCTCACCCCTTCCTCTACCCGTCCGGCACGCCAGTTTGCGGTGCATCCCGAAGAGGAAACCGCCCATGCTGCCTTCGTCGCTACGCTGAAAGACCCCATCTGGCGCAAGGCGGGTTAGGCAAAATTGGAGTAGTAGAACAGTGGAATATTTAGAACAGGAAAGCACCCATGACACAAGCCGCCGCCCTATCTCCTGAGCAACCCGGATCCCTCTTTGTGGGGAAGGGCGAAACCGCCACTGAATTGCTGCTGCGTTATGCCAATCGTCACGGGCTGATTGCCGGGGCAACGGGAACGGGTAAAACCGTCACCATGCAGGTGCTTGCCGAGAGCTTCTCCAAAGCGGGCGTGCCGGTGTTCATGACCGATGTGAAGGGCGATATCTCCGGCATTAGCAAGGCGGGGACGGAGAAGGGCTGGGTGATGGATCGCGCTCACCAGATTGGCTGGAATGCCAGTTTCGCCGCTTGCCCCACCGTGTTCTGGGATATTTTCGGTAAGAACGGCCATCCCGTGCGCACCACCGTCTCGGAGATGGGACCGCTGCTGCTGGGTCGCCTGCTGGAGCTGAACGATACGCAGGAAGCGGTGCTGGATGTGGTGTTCGCGGTGGCCGATAAGCAGGGCTTGCTGCTGCTCGATCTGGATGATCTGCGCGCCATGCTCACCTATGTATCGGAAAACGCATCGGAAATTTCTGCCACCTATGGTGCGGTGAGTCCGGTTTCCATCGCCGCGATTCAGCGTGGCATCCTGTCGCTGGAGCAGGAGGGAGGGAAATTCTGTTTCGGTGAACCGGCGCTGGAGCTTTCCGAATTCCTGCGTACCACCATCACCGGTGAGGGGATTGTGAACATCCTCTCCGCCGAAAGCGTCATGACCAAGCCGCGTGTCTATGCCACTTTCCTACTGTGGTTGCTCAGCGAACTGTTTGAAAATCTGCCGGAAATCGGCGATGTCGAGAAGCCAAAGCTCGTGTTCTTTTTCGATGAAGCCCATCTGCTGTTCGACGATGCACCGAAGGCGCTCACCGACCGGGTAGAGCAACTGGTGCGCCTCATCCGTTCCAAAGGGGTGGGGGTGTATTTCGTCACCCAAAGCCCGTCGGATATTCCCGAAGACGTGCTGGCGCAGCTCTCTAACCGGGTGCAGCATGCGCTGCGCGCCTATACACCGAAGGAAATCAAGGGCGTGAAGGCGGCGGCGGAGAGTTTCCGCGCCAACCCCACCTTCAAAACCGAGGAGGTGATTACCGAGCTGGCCGTGGGAGAGGCGCTGACCTCTTTCCTCGATGCCAAAGGTACGCCAGTGCCGGTGCAGCGGACGTTTGTGCGGCCGCCGATGTCGCAGGTGGGACCCATCACGCCGGAGGAACGGGCGGCAACCATGCAGCGCAGCCCCGTCGCGGGAAAATACGAGGCGATGATTAACCGCGAATCGGCGCATGAGAAACTCAACGCCCGTCATGCAGAGGAAGCCGAGCCGGTGGCGGTACGGGCACCGCGTGAGGTTCCTGCTCCCCGTGCTCCCGCCGGGCGTCGCAGCGACAGCGCCACCACGGCACTGGGTAAAAGCGTGGTGCGCTCCATTGGTTCCACCATCGGCCGCGAGGTCGCACGGGGGCTGATGAAATCGCTGGTGAAGTCGTTTTTGAAATAAGGGCAAGGTTTGGCACGCCACATGCATAATATCCTCCATCCAAGGAGGGATGCATGGATAACGGCTTGTATGTGGCCCTTTCCAAACAAACGGCCCAGTTTCGTGAAATGAACATCATCGCCAATAACATGGCGAATGCCACCACGGCTGGCTTCAAAAAGAACGAGATAGTGTTCTCGGCCTATCTGTCGAACGAGGGACACCGTTCCAAGATCGCCTACGCGCAGGATTTGGGAGAGTTTCAGGATTTCTCCTCCGGCAGCTTTCAATATACCGGCAACTCGCTGGATATGGCGATTGAAGGCGACGGGTTTTTTGTGGTCGAAACCCCGCTGGGGCCCCGCTACACCCGCGCCGGGAATTTCCGCATCAATGCGGAAAACACGCTGGTGAATCCGCAAGGGCACCCGGTGTTGGGGGCAGGCGGACAGCAGATTCAGTTTCAGCAGGAAGACCGCGACATCGCCGTTGGTGCCGATGGCAGCATCATTGTCGATGGTGAGGAGCGCGGCGCACTCGATATCGTGCAATTTGAGGATAACCAAAAGCTGCAAACCGCATCGGGAACCCTGTTCAAAAGCGATGAAACACCGCAGCCCGCCACTGATGTGAAGGTTTCACAAGGGGTGATTGAAACCTCCAACGTAGAGCCCATCTCCGAGATTTCGCGGATGATTATGGTGCTGCGCCGGGTAAGCAACACCTCGCAATATATTGAAACATCGTATGATTTGCAGCGCAAGGCGCAGGAAACCCTGGCGCGGCAATCGTAACCTATTGAAGGAGTCTAACAGATGCGTGCACTGGATATCGCCGCCACCGGGATGGTCGCTCAGCAGACCAATATCGAGGTGATCTCAAACAACATCGCCAACATGACGACCACCGGCTACAAGCGCCAGCGGGCCGATTTTGAGGATCTCCTCTATCAATCGCAGCAGCGCGTGGGTTCGCGCTCGTCGGATGCAGGAACCATCGTCCCCACCGGGGTGCAGTTGGGTCTGGGGGTCAAAACCTCGGCCATTTACCGCATCAATGAGCAGGGCACCATGGCGCGGACCGATAATCCGCTGGATGTGGCGATCAACGGCAAGGGCTATTTCACCATTCAGCTTCCCAATGGGGAGAACGCCTATACCCGTGCCGGGGCGCTGCAACTCAGCCCCGAAGGGGAGATCGTCACCGCCGATGGCTATACCGTCATGCCGGGGATTGTGGTGCCGGAAAACGCGGTGGATATCGCCATCAATGCTTCCGGCGAAGTGCAGGTGAAGGTGGCCGATGATCCCACCCCGCAATTGCTGGGGCAGATCGAAATCACCACCTTTATCAACAATGCCGGTCTGGAATCCATCGGGGACAATTTGTTTCTGGAAACCGTGGCATCGGGTGATCCCATCACCGGCACACCGGGCGAAGATGGCGTAGGCACCATCCTGCAAGGCTTTGTAGAAAATTCCAATGTGGAGCCGGTGACGGAGATCAGCGCACTCATCACCGCGCAACGGGCCTATGAATTTAATTCCAAGATCATCGGCGCTTCCGACGAAATGATGCAAACCGTCGCCGCGGCGAAACGCTAATCGCTTGTGGTAGGCGATAAATAACGGCAGAATGGGTTCGAACCCCCTCCCTATCCCTCCCCCGCGGGGGGGGGGGGGGGGCCGGGGGGGCCGGCGCGCCCT
>JBIPLF010000077.1:0-2967 GCA_044368015.1 Rickettsiales bacterium | reverse complement strand
GAAATCATGCTGCAGCCAACAGTGGCCCGTTCCTTTTGATTTAAAACCAGACCCATTGGTTGAAAAAGGTGCTAAAGATTTTGTTCCATCATCATACATGTGCAATAATGCATGGCAAGATTCTGGATGTTTGTGTATGACAAAAGATCAATCGCAATTTTTAGCTAATCGTGGACAATCCAATAACCAATAAAATTGATTTTTTTTACATAAAAATATAAGTTTATAAATAATATTAAACTTATGTCTTTTGATAATGTTTCGCCATTAAGATATCCTGGTGGAAAAACTCGTGCGTGCAAAGTTCTTGATGGAATTTTGAATGATAAATTCGATCTAAAAAAATTCAATACTGTTGTGTCGCCATTTTTCGGTGGTGGATCTTTCGAGTTTTATCTGCAAAATAAATATAATTTTACAATTGTTGCAAATGATAAATTTTTACCATTGTATACATTTTGGAATGTCGTAAAAAATAAAAATGATGATTTGTGTAAAATTTTACACAACAAAATAGATAATATCAATAAAAATGATTTTGTCAATTTGCGCAATAAAATAATGAATGAAAAAGATGATTTAAATTGTGCAATGATGTATTTTATTATAAATCGTTGTTCATTCAGTGGTGCAACATTATCAGGAGGATTTTCACTCGAATCATCAAAAAAACGATTTACAAAATCATCAATTAGTAGACTACACAATTTGAAATTATGTAATTTTTCAATAACCAATCTTGATTTCGATAAATTTATAAATGTCAATGTTGACGAAAAAAACTTGTTATTTCTGGACCCACCATATTATCTCGAAAAAAATTCAAAATTATATGGTAATAATGGGGACATGCATGAAAATTTTGATCATGATAAATTGTATACTTGCCTAACTAATAAAAAAAATTGGATAATGACATACAATAATTGCGATTATATAAAAAATTTGTATAAAAAATATATAATCATAGAGACTAATTGGAGTTATGGAATGAACAAAACAAAAAAATCATCTGAGATTGTTATTATTTGTCTTGATAAATGAGATTTTTGGGCAATTTATTTTTATCGTCAAGTGTATACTTTGATTTTTCCAATAATTTTATATTTTTAGGTTTACATGCTGCCATCACCGACATTTTGCAAAATCCATCCTTGTCTTTTTTTGTATGGATTTTTATTCTTATTCTCATTTGTTGTTCTAATTCAAATTTTGGAACATCAAAATTACATACATCATTGTCCAAATAATATAAACCATAATCACTAATTTGAATATATTGACATTTTTTATGCGTATATATTTTTTGTATTGTATCATTTGGAATTTCAATGTATACATCATTCCATTTCTTTGTACCTTTTTTTATTTTTGTCCATTCTTCATGAGTAATTTTTTCATTCATAAAACATGGTATATCGTTATCAAAAAGATTCACATTATTTATTATGTCATCAAATATTTTTGAACTTTCTTTTGGTATTTTTCCATTTTTTGATGATTTCCATAATTTTGTTTCAATATTATATTTTATTGAACATTGCATCCAATCTGGTGTTTTGCATTTTTTTATTTCTATTCCAATATCATTTTTATCTTTGTAATTACATTGTATATCATTTATACAATTTGATCCGCCAAGATCTACGCTTTGTTGAGTATTGAACTTTTTATTATTCAATAAACAATTATTAACCACTTCAAAAATTTTCTTTTCATAATTATTCCCACTTACAGAGCATTGTGAACCTTTTGTTTTTTTATCGCTATCGCCCATTGATATACTGTACAATATTAATATAATTGTCAAAAAATTACTTTTTTCACTTTTTTATAAAAAATGAAAAATATATCTTTTATACAGCAAATATTTTTGTTCAATAAATATCTTACTTATATAATTGTTCATAATCAATGAACAAACGTGTTCGCAAGAAAATTAATGCATCATTCAAAAAGAGAATAATGTTAGAAAAAAAAACAATGAAATTTCACTTTGGAAAACAGAAAAAAAAACTTTTATCTGATTTTTCCGATCACATATTATACTTGTTGACCGAGAATCACATGCCCAACAAAAATAATTATGTATTTGTTTTGACAACGGAAGATATTGATCGAAGTTATGGCGACTTTATAACAACGCTGAAAATTGCAAAAATAATTTATGATAATATCCCTCGCGCAAATATAATAATATACATGCACGATAAGAATTCTTGCAATAAATTTAAAAATTTATGTTCTAATTTCGATACATCATTTTTTACAATAGAAAATGATATTCAATATATCCACAATATATCATATTGTGACAAATATAAAAATTATAAAAAAATAGTTTTGTACTGCGCAACTCCTCCAAATTATAACTACTTTCCAAATTTCGATCCAATTTTTATTGATGAATATAACGGATGGCGCAATCTCGAATTTTGTCATAATTTTTCCAATTCTCTTGTGTTGGAAATTGGAAGGACTGATTGCGTTCCTTCCAAATGCCATAGCAATGTTTATTGTGGCGGATTGATTTTTGATTTGCCATTTTCTAATCGTGACTTGATACGAACCAATAATCCTCTTGATCAAGTAATTGATTTATCTGTTCCATATTATTGTGGATATGTGTCACATGTTAATGATACAAATTCGTTATCACTGTCCCTTTTTGTTTTGACAGTTGCAGTAAAAGAATATTTATCAAAAAAAAAAATAAATGTTTCAATATTATTTTGTATGGACAACATGATCGAATTGATCAATCCGTCAATAAATTAAGCAAAGTTCACAATCTTTTTCCGTCATTTTTATTATTCAATTTCAAACGCAATAAAATTATTTTGAATATTACAAACGATTCTTTTCATTCAGTTTGCACCATTTCAATTTATGATTCGCCATTATCGTTAATTCAATCGTACAAAATCATGAGCGATTCGATGGAAATTGTTCATGTCACAGGAGATA
>JBIPLF010000084.1:0-2539 GCA_044368015.1 Rickettsiales bacterium | reverse complement strand
ATCAAGCGGCTGTTTGGAGGAGGGAGTACAGCCCACCCGGACGATGGCGGAGAACCAGCACCGACTCTGGCCTCGGCGCGGCCTGCTCCGACCACGGGCGGTTCGCTCGACGAAGAGTAGTAAAGTTACAGTTTAATTGCAATGTCGTAGGCGTCGCGGTGGTTGTGACAGGCGGCCAGGCACTGGGCCCATCGCGCAAGGGCGGGCGTGGCACGCGTGTGTAGCGTGGCGCGCAGGCACACGGGGCAAAAGCAGGCGTACAGGCCGGCGCAGAGGATGGTGACGGACGGCAGGCGGCGCAGTCCACCCTGCATGGGCGCGCACGTGGCGATGGCAGTGCCGCTGGCCAGGCCGAGCTGCGAGGGGCGCGCGACGAGGAGCGAGAACGCGTAGGGTAGCTGCAGGCCGGGCGGCACGGGGTGCATGCCGTCGACAAAGCACGCGTCGAGCACCATGCCCCAGGCGGCCAGCTCGTAGCAGTCCTCGTAAAACGCCCTTTGCGCCTCGGTCGGCAGCCGCGTCTCGTTGCGCTCGGTGGCGGCATCGATGCGCGCCCGCGCCAGTCGCGCGATAAAGTCAATGGGCACCGACGCGCGGTTGGCAATGACGGACGCCGGGTCGGCGTACTCGATCGACTCGACCGCCTCGGCGTTGCGCCGCGCGGCCATGTCCTCGTCGGTCACCCAGTGCGCGCCGTCGAACCGCTCCTGGCAGTATGCAATCTGCTCCTTTTCCACACGCGTCAGCACGCCGGGCTGGTTGGCCAGTTGGACAATGTCAAAGTCGGCCACGTCATTGTTTCGCTTGAAGGTTGGGATCGTGTCGGGCGGCATACACACGTCGACAAACAGGTTGTTGGCGTACGCCGGCAGCTTGGCCGGTGGCGCGCGCAAGAGCGCGGCGACCTTGGCGTGCTTTTGGGGCGGCGGTTCGTCCGCGGCGGCCAGAGAGATCGGAGAGGCCGGGGACGCGGGCGGGCCGGCCATGACGCGAATCGAGCACGCGGCGGCGGTCCATGCCGTAAAGTGGACAGAGGCGCACATGTAGCGAAACACGCGCGCCGGGTCCAGGGCCTGCTGGTTTGCGTCAATGGCGTTGACCACGGGGTACACCATGTGCGCCACGCGCGCCAGCGTGCCGGCCGACGACAGGGCGCCGACCCAGGCGGCGTCGCGCGACAGGGCGTGCATGCGGTCTACTTCAGAATCGAGCATGCGGTCCGTGACGGCCACGCGGCGCACCGGCGTGTTGCGCGTCTCGCAGGCGCGCACAAAGGCGTACGACAGCGGGATGAGCGCGTATTCGTGCAGGTGCAGCGCGTGCGAGCCCTTTTCGGTCGGAGTGGCCACCCAGTGGTCGAGACCGCGCACCACCAGGTCAAACAGGCGCGTGGCATGGTCTGTGCGCGCCGGATCGCCCAGAACGGCCTCGACGGCGGCGCGGAGCGCAGTCACGTGCTCGAGCGACCGGTCGGCCTCGGCCTCGGGTTCCATCGACGCCAAAAGCATGTCGTCCATGTATCCGCCCTCCATCGTACCGCTGTGTGTGCGTGTGTGCGCGTGTGGCCAGATATGCCATGTGGGGTCCGTCTACATGGTTTGGATAGCTTCTGTGCCCGCCATAACGACCCCGACCGTGGCCGGCAGGTTGCCCCGCGCCGCCGGACGGTGCGACGAGTTGCAGGCGGTCCTGCTTCGCGCCGAGCAGGACGCGGCCCGGGCACGCCTCGAGGCCAAACGCCTGCAGCGCGCACTGCGCAAGGTCGAGGCGCAAATCGAAGACGCCTGGGCGCACGTTGACGCGCTCGACTCCATCATCCACTCGCTGCGCCAGCAGGTGGACGAGGAGCGCAGACCACCCGCGTAAACTTGAAATGGGGCTCATTTGGAAATTTCCCGCTGGCCTGTGCGCCGAATACGCCCCATTCAGACCGTCATGGCGCGCACCAAGATTGGCGGGAAGGCGCCCCAGGCCGCGCGCAAGCCCGTTCTGCCCAAGCGACGGCGCATCGAGGAAGAGGAGGAACCCCCGAGGAAGCGCCGCTTCCGGCCTGGCACGCGCGCGCTGCTCGAGATCCGCAAGTACCAGCGCTCGACCGACGTGTTGCTGAGCCGGGCGGCGTTTGCGCGCGTGGTGCGCGAGATTGCGCAGCAGTTTGCATTTGATCTGCGCTGGCAGCCGCTGGCCGTCGAGGCGCTGCAAGAGGCGGCCGAGGCCGTGCTGGTGCGCCTGTTTGAGGACGCCAACCTGTGCGCCATCCACGCGCGCCGCGTCACCGTCCAGCCGCGCGACATGCAGCTCGCCAAACGCATTCACGGGCGCAGCTGGTTGTGATACATGGGCCGTTGACTTTAAATTATTCGTCAGCCTTGACACTGCGGCTAGCGCCGGGCCCTTCCTTTCTGGGACGCCGGCCGCGCGGCCGCTTTGCCGCCGCGTCGTCTCTGTCGTCGTCGTCGCGGTCGTGCTTTTCACCTGCCAGTGCCCCGATTTCCTCGCGCAGCATGCGCGCGAGGTGGGCGATATTGTCAACTCGCTC
>JBIPLF010000087.1:0-3085 GCA_044368015.1 Rickettsiales bacterium | reverse complement strand
GCCCATGTCTACCGTGAAATCTCGTATCAACATAGGGAACCTAGAGGTATGGCATCCCGGAGAAACATCGCTTCTACTCCACGTAGAGACGATACTCAAGTCATATCTTATGTCGGCAGCCAGCCTGAATTGTCCACTCAATGTCACTGAAACAATAGTGTTCATGAATCATCTCCTCGAAGGATCTAAAGTAGCCAGAAAACTCATCCGTCAGAGGAGCAAACGTGGAGGATACGACCCGGACGCTCCGCTGGTAGGCCGTGGGTGGTATAAGCTCTTTCAGGGTCGTAACTCTGACATTGTAACAACTACCGGTGAGAACTTGGAGCAGAATCGGTTTGATCACATGAACTTTGCATCATTTACGAGGATGTTCGACCTAATAGAGAAAGCCTTATTATCATCCGGGAATGCACGGAAGTTGGACACTCCTGTTCTTATGGATGCAGCCGGCAAGCCAGTCGAAGATGAGTCATCTGCTGTAGGCGACCCAGTTACTATTGATATCCACAATCGCGGCAATGTCTTTTGTATGGATGAGACAGGTGATAACACACACGGCAAGAAAGATGGTAGAAGGGGGGGTGAGAGGTTCGTCGTCGGAAAAGGCCAGGGAGCACGTAACGTTGTAGGGACAAATGATTGCCATTTCACAGTCGTCCCCACCTCAAATTTGGATGGTCGTCTTGTTATGCTTACAGTCATTTTCCCAGGCAAGAAGTTGAAGGATAGCTGGTGCATTGGTATTGATGTATTTGCCAACTTTAATGATGATGAGAAGTTTTACGCGGATAACTTTGGCCCCGGCAAGCGCTATCCCGGCCTTGAACTGCTCGACGAGAATGGTAATAAACTTCCCACCTGCTTCGGTGCGTCGCCGAATGCGTGTATGACTGGCGAGATACTCACCAAGATGTTCGAAAGGATGGATAAGCTTGGCATCACCAAACGTGGCACCGACGAGAATGGCAATCCTATAGTCCCATGCATAATCATTGACGGACACCCTTCCCGAATGAACGCCGATTTTCTCACATATATTAATGAAGAACCAACTAGATATGTTGCGGTGGTCGGATGTCCGTATGGTACAGGCATGTGGCAACTGCACGATGACAAGGCACAGAACGGTAACTTCAAGACTATGTTGAGACTTGCCAAGAAGAAAATGTACGATAAGAAGAGACTCGCCGGTCTTCCAATCAAGATCCGACCCGATGAAATTGTTATTGTAGTCAAGGACGCAGTTGAAAATTCATTCATGAATGTGGAGAATACACTTTCCGCTCTATCCCGACGAGGAATCTATCCATTCAACAGGAATATCTTGATGGATCCTCAGATTCTTGCCACAGCTCCAGAAGATGTTCGTCTAGCGAGGACAGAATTGCTTCGCAAACGAGGTGTCACACACGACGAGAGTACGTTCACTGTTGTAACCATCTTTTGTTGCGTCGCCAATGTACTATTACTCACTCTCACACTGGTTAATTGTCGTGTAAAATATTGCAGTTTTGCAGACCGAAACGAATCTATTGGATGTCGGATCTGGACTTCTCGCAGGAGGAGCTGATGCAGCAGAAGAACTTGCCAAGACTGTATTTGATCTCAATCACAATAACGCTACCGCTAATGCAATCCTCAAACTGGCGCAAACTGCCAGTAAACAAGCCGCAGGGAGGATGCAGCACAACACAAGCCAAGAAGCAGTTAGTGTCGAAGAGCTCGAGAAGAGGTACAAGCAAGCCCCACGTTTAACTTCCAACGTCATCTTCGGATCCGGTGACGGAATTCTTGGTCCATCTGCTCGGAACGAGGCAATCCGTCGCCGCCAAGTTATAACTGATAAAGTGAACGCAGCAATGCAGAAGAAACAGCTAGATCTTTCTAAGTCATTGGAAGCATACCTGAAGCTCAAGTCGGAACCCAACTTTGGAAATCCGGACTTCAAGTGGACCGTCGAAAAGTTGAAAATCGCCATCAAGGTCAAGAAACTCCCGGGTGATAAAGCACTACCTACATCCAAGGAGGCACTTCTGGATCGATACAACAAAACTAAACGGAGGTCGACGCCTCAGCCCAGTCCAGCAAATTCCGATGACGAAGCATCCAGCGATGACGAATCCGGCATGGATGACGATGATGGTGATAGCCACGTTGGTTTGGTATTTGGTGAAGATGATTACAGTTCGGAGACTTCTGACGAAGAGTTAGAGTATGAGTCGGAAGACGTGGATAATGAATAAACAGAGATAATCAATGCCACATGCCTTACACATTCTTCTCACCCACACCCCTCCCCTTCCACGACGCCGCTCTAAATATATGCTTACAATCATCCACACACCGCGACATTGATAGCACTTTCATTGTTGTCGTGTTGTGTATATTCATCCCCATGTATGAAGTGAAATCAAATTAATTCTCTCTCGCACACAGTTGTTTTTTGTTTGGCCCATGTATAGCAATCGGCTCATATTCACCACCGGTGAGACATCTCGACATAGACGTATTGTTGAGAATGAGATCGCCGGATCCTAATTGTTTTCAAACCAAGTACCCAATATGCTAGTTGTCTTCCAAACACGTCCTCGTACAGTACGGTCAATTGTTATATTCATATTTACGACCCATCGACACCCATCAACGCAGACTTACTGCTCGTAATGAAAGGTCATTACTAAGGCATTGGTAAGGATGATATTTGCTGTGGTACCCTCAGTCATCCCCACTCTGTAAACCCGAGTTATTCGTCATTATGTATGATTATCGCATAAGTCGCAACTCTCTAGCGGGTGAAAAATAGCACCGCGTTCGCTACAGACGACGAATTCGACCGCAACAAACGGTGGATAGTGAGGTCATGGTGTGGTGGAGGGACTGGTATGAGGACGGGGTAATCGAGCCATGGGATGGTGCGCACCAACGTGTTGATGAGGTGGACCGTATGCGAGAATCGTGAAAAATGAGATTCCCTAAATCGTTTTGTGTGGGATTTTGTGTGTGTGAGACGAGAACTCGAACATGCGCGCGCCCGATACAAAATGAGCCCAATGGTCGATATTGCGGTGCCGAGGAAAGGGGT
>JBIPLF010000048.1:0-12743 GCA_044368015.1 Rickettsiales bacterium | reverse complement strand
ATCCGCGTCTATCGTGAGGAGAGGCCTTTCCTCCGGTCCCCTCTCCCGCGAAGCGGGGGAGGGATAGGGAGGGGGTGTTCTTAGTCATTCATCACAAATTAAGGTTTACGTAGGGTATCCATCGCCACGCACTACCCGTTTACCGCCTCTTTACCTTCCTCATCCTCAAACCAATGGGCACGGGCCGCCATAATCATGCGATCAATTTCCTTGTTGGGCAGACCTGCGCCGGGCACGAATTCCTTGAATTCATCCCGCGACAGATCCGCCACATCGTCGAGCGTTTTGACACCCTGCTTCCCAAGCGCGGTGAGGATGGCGGAGGACATGCCCGGCAATTCCAGCAATGCGGGCGAGACACCGAGCGTGCGCAGTTCCGCTTCCATCCGCTCGCGTTCGTCTTGCAGGAAGGTGGCAGCGCGGCGGATAAGCTCGGCCTCCACATCGTCGTCGAAGCCTTCGATCGCGGCGATTTCGCCCGGCTGCGCCTGCGCGACTTCCTCTACCTTGCGGAAGCCTTCGGAAGCGAGCAGCTCGGCGATCACATCCTCCACATCCAGCGCGGTGGTGAAGAGCTTGGTCGCGGCGGCGAAATCTTCCACCCGCATTTTGGATTCATCGGCTTCGGTCATCACGTCAATGTCCCAACCGAGCAGCTGCGAGGCCAGACGCACATTCTGCCCGCGACGGCCAATGGCCTGACTCAACTCATCTTCCGGTACGGCGGCGATCAGTTTATGGGCCTCCTCGTCGATCACCACGCGGGTGACGGTTGCCGGAGCCAGCGCGCTAACCACCAGCGTTGCAGGGTCAGACGACCAAGGCAGAATATCCACCCGCTCGCCCTGAAGCTCGGCGATGACGGCCTGTACGCGCACCCCGCGCACCCCGACGCAGCTACCGACGGGATCAATATTGTTATCATGCGACAGCACGCAGATTTTGGCCCGCGAACCGGGATCCCGCGCCACGGCTTTGATCTCAATCACGCCATCGTAAATTTCCGGCACTTCCTGCGCAAAGAGTTTGGCCATAAACACCGGATGGGTGCGGGACAGATACACCTGCGGGCCGCTTTTTTCGCGGCGTACATCATAGATATAGGCGCGCACACGCTCACCCGGACGGAACTGCTCGCGCTGGATGGTTTCGTCGCGGCGGATGACGGCTTCCGCGCCGTTCATCTCCACATACACATTGCCGAATTCCACCCGCTTGACCACGGCGCTGATGATGTCGCCCACACGGTCTTTGAATTCTTCGTACTGGCGATCCCGCTCCACATCACGGACCTTCTGGATAATCACCTGCTTGGCGGCCTGAGCGGCGATGCGGCCCAGCTCAATGGCGGGCAGCAGGTCGCGGGTGGCATCGCCAATTTCGAGCGCAGGATCAATTTTTTTGGCTTCGGCGAGGGTCATTTCGGTGGCGGCATTTTCCACCACTTCCACCACAGCGCGCTCGCGGAACAGGCGCATCTCACCACTGCGGCGGTCGATCTCGGCTTTGATGTTCAAATCATGGCCGTATTTACGACGCCCGGCGACCTGAATGGCGTTTTCCATCGCCTCCAGAATCGACTCGCGGTCCAGACCCTTTTCGCGGGCCACGGCCTCGGCGACTTGCAACAATTCCCGATTTTCCGGTACTGCCATCTGCATGATGTGTATCCTCTTGTTTGACGTAGATTTGCTAACTTGCTTCCGCCGCCTGATTAGCGGCCTCTCGTGCGGCCTTCCCCATGGCCAGTAATTTATCGGTCAGCACCAGCTTGGCGTGCGACACCTGCGCGAAGGGGAACGACACTTCCGTGCCATCTTCCAGCGTCAGGGTGATGGTTTCGCCTTCAACCCGCGCAATGTCACCGGTGAACCGCTTGCGGCCATCCAGCGGAAACTGCAATTCCAGCTTTGCCTTATGCCCCATAAAGCGGGGATAATCGGCCAGCTTCACCAATGGGCGGTCGATCCCGGCGGAACCCAGCTCCAGCACATAGCTATCGGGCATGCCCACTTCCGCTTCCAGCAGCACCGAGAGCTTGCGGCTGATCGCCGCGCACTCATCCAGTGAGACGGGCGTGCCATCCATGCGCTCGATCATGATCTGGAAGCATTGCCGCTCCTTGCCTCCCGTCTGCAACAGGCGTACCAACCCGTAACCCTGAAAGGCCAGCGAGGGTTCGATCACGTTCTGGATGCGGGTAAGGAGTGGTTCCATCAATGCTACTTTGCCTTCAAATCTGCTTGCGCTGGAACCTCCTCAAAAAAGCATGTACCCGATGTACACTTGCTTTTTCTCGGTATCCATCGCTGCGCGCTTTTTTGCCAAAGCGCATTGCTGACATGCACTGGCGGAATCAACGCGTATAAAAAAGGGCGGGCAAAATGCCCGCCTTCAGCCCCGGAACATACCTGTTTTACCGCAGGATGCAAGTAAATTATGTGGCTTTTGACAAAGGATAACGGTTTAAGTAAGCTCACACGACTGTATCCGCAAGGAGAAGCACCGCCATGACCCAACCTTCGATGTTTGCTCCCGCTGATATGCCGCCGCGCACCAAATCGGAAGGGGCGCTGCGCACCATCAGCGAAGTCGCGGAGGAACTGGATGTTCCCCAGCATGTGCTGCGCTTCTGGGAAGATAAATTCGACCAGATATCCCCCGTCAAGCGGGCGGGCGGGCGTCGCTATTACCGGCCTGACGATGTGGAGGCCATTCGCACCATCAAACGCTTGCTCTATGATGAAGGCTATACCATCAAAGGAGTGGTGAAGCTCTATAAAGAGAAAAAAGCCCTCCCCAAGCCTGCCGAATCGCTGGGGACCACCCTCAACACCCTGATGCCGGAAACGGTGGTGGCGACTCCTGTTCCGCCGATGGTGGCGGCCCCTCTGGCCCCGCCTCCTGCCATGTCAGACGCCACGCGGAAGGCGCTGCTCGGCATTCTCGACCAGCTCATGGCGATGCGGGGGTTGGTGTAGATGCCAACCATCAGCACCTTTTATGGCATTCTGATTCAGATGTTCTGGAACGATCACGCGCCCCCTCATTTCCATGCACTCTATGGTGACGAGGAAGTGTTGATTGCCATCCAGACACTGGAGGTCATGAAAGGGAAACTACCGCGGCGTGCACTCGCCTTGGTTCTGGAATGGGCGCAGGAACATCGCGCAGAACTGTTAGAGGATTGGCATTTATGTTCGAGCAACCAACTTCCCCGCAAGATAACGCCACTGGCCTGACCCCTCCTATCCGCACGCTTGCTCCTTGGCGGGTGGCCAAGTTTTGGGTCATGGACGGATTCCGATTACAGGTTGCGTTTATGGATGGCACCGAAGGCGTGGCGGATTTGTCCCGCCTGATACACGCACCGAATGCAGGCATCTTTGCAACACTCTCAAATCCGGATGTGTTTTCAGCCGCCTATCTGGAGCATGGGAATATCGTATGGGAAACCGGTGCTGATCTGGCACCGGACGCCATGCATCAGGCGATTGCTACCACGGGGGTATGGATACCTTAGGCCCACAAGGCCCGCGCGCGATCCTCAAAGGCGGTAGCCATTTTGCGGGCGGCACGGTCAAACACCATGCCGATCGTGTGTTCCAGCAGGCTGGAGCGGAAGGCAAACTCCACTGAAAACACCACCCGGCAGCGATGCTCCGACAGGGCGTGGAATTCCCAGTGGTTTTCCAGATGGGTGAAAGGCCCCTGCACCAGCGAGGCATTGATGATAAAGGGGTCGCCCTCCTCAATCGGGCGCATCAGATAGACCTTGGACGTGTAACGTTCGCTGAATATTTTATAGTGGATCACCAGATCGGCAAACAGCACTTCCTCGCTCTCGCGCTCCCGGATCTTGGCCGCTTTGCACCAGGGCAGAAATTCCGGGTAGCGCTCGATATCCGCCACCAGCAGAAACATCTGCTCTGCACTGTAGGGGAGTTCGCGGGTGTCGTGATAGCTGGGCATTAGAACGGTTTCCATTTAGCCGTACACGGCGTTATCCTTCGGACTCGTCACAATCACGTACCAAACGTACGCTGGATTGCTCCTCGCCTCGGCTGCCTAGGCCCTGTTGAGGAATATTTTAAGGATTTCGCCATGAGCCTGATTCTGCTGAAGAACAAGGAGGATTTTGTGGGCATACCCGGATGTACGTTCGCACAATATGCCACCGTTATGCGGCAAAATCAGCCATGGCCCTTCGGGTTGCGGCAAACCTCCTCGCCCACTGCGTCAAAGCGCTTGAACGTAGCACCACTACGACCGGCGCGCTTCTCCTTGTGGAGCAAGAAGGTTTGCCAGCAACGAAACCTTAAAATACTCCTCAACAGGGCCTAGTGTTCGACTAAAGCGAAACCGTTCTAGTCCTGCGATGTGTCCAGCGCGCCCAGCACATAGAGGCGGCTGCAATAGGGGCAGAGCACCCGGCCCGTGGGCAGCAGATGCAGATACACCAGCGGATGTCCCAGCGCTCCACCGCCGCCATCGCAGGCGACGTCGGGTTCAAGCGCATGAATAGTATCGAGCGGCGTACCGGCGCGGAGGGGAATCGGTTGGGTCATGGTGTTTACCCTAATTCGTAAAGACCATCTTGGCAAGAGGACGCGCACGTCCATTGCGAGGAGGGAGCGGAAAATACCGTCCCGGCTCACCGGACTGTGCGGAAGCCGTCACAATCGGTTTGGAACGGCTACGCGATTTTACTGGCGGTTCTTCTACCGTATCGGCGGTTTGGGCGATTTCCGTCTCGGTTTCCGCTTCCGACTCCTGCCCGGCGGAGGTGCGCTCCACGGATTCCCCCTCCACCCGGTAGATCACCATATCATGCCCTTTGCGACGCAGGGGAGCGCGTTGCGAGCTTTCCCGTGGGGCGAGGCTTGCGGTTTGATAACGGCGCAGCTCGGAGGGCTTCAGCGGCGGCTGCCCCAGATTCTGCCGCCAGGCGACCGCCACCCGCTGCACATAGGCCGCCCCCAGATGTGGGGTACGCGAATGGTAATAGGACACCGCCTTCCGCCAGGAGCGGGATTCATCGTAATTCTGCATCAGGAATTTCGCGGCATACGCCACATTGGTGCGCGGCTCAAACGCTTCCGAAAGGCTACGAAACGCCTTGGGATGGTGCATCAGATTCACCTGCATGCAGCCGAGATCCATATTGCGCACGCCGCTGCGGATGAGCTCCTTCGCCTTGGCGATCGCTTCCTGCTTGCTGTTGAGGTAATAGCCCTTGCCCGATGCGCCAATGGTCCAGGGCCAGGGAGTGCGGCGGCGAAGCTCGTCGTTCCAGCGTCCGGATTCCACAGTGGCGACCGAAGCCAGCAACGCACGCGGAATGCCGTTGCGCGCTTCCACAGCGGAAAACTCACGCAAACAGGCGGTCGCATCGGCCGCAGGCAGCGCGTGCGCGGGCAACGCCACACTCAACCACAGGCCTATCAGTAACAGCCATTGCATGCCGGTTCCTTTATACTTGGCAAACCACTCTAGGATACTATGCTGTCGGATAAAAGTTAAATTTCTATCACGACTGGCCTGTTGCAGGTAAATGACAGAGGGGTGTGGATGCGTATCATAGCGGGAGTATGGAAAGGCCGGAATCTGGAGGCGCCGAAGGACGATACCATCCGCCCGACGAGTGCCCGCCTGCGCGAAGCGCTGTTTAACATTCTGGCCCATCATTTCGATCCCTCTCCCCTGCACGAACCGGTGCTTGACCTCTGCTGCGGCACCGGTGCGCTGGGGTTGGAAGCCCTGTCACGCGGTACGCCGGAAGCCTGGTTCGTGGATAGCTCGCCCGTATCACTGGCGCTCACCCGGCGGAACATCGCACGGGTGCAGGCGGAATCCCGCGCCCATACGCTACAGGCCGATCTCCGCCGCCTGCCGCCTGCCCCGCGTGCCTTTGGGCTGGTGTTGTTCGACCCTCCCTACCGCACCGGACTGATTGAAACAGGATTACAGCAACTTTCGTGCCAGAACTGGCTGCAACCGGGCGCCTCCCTGTGGCTGGAGATGGGATTGCGGGATGCTATCGCCCTGCCGGAGGGCTTTGCCCCCCTGCTGGAACGGCAGTATGGCAAGAGTAAGTTGGTGGGGGTGGAGTATAGCGGTACGGAGTGATTGCATCGCAAACACCTTTCTCCCATCGATCCGTTCTGCTCCCGCACAGACAGCGGCAGCGGGAGGCAACCCGTGCGGAACCAATCCGGGAGAGAGGGCGGCGCCCTATTGAACATCCTTGAAAAGACTTCGCACTACGAATGTTGCTAATCCGACTATCTGTAAAAGGTACTGGATCATCAGCGTTGGCAAAAGCCATTCGTAATCCCTGAAGTTCCACCAATCCACTCCAACGCACACAATGAGTAGAGATTGAAAACAAACCATGAACCCCATTATAAGCATTAAGAAGTTGGACCAGTGCTTCTTGTGCCTAAAATGATCCCGTAATCCCTGTAGTTTGGTGTATTCACGCTCTGCTTCTATCCGTTGGCGGTCGAACTCTCCCTCAAACTCCTTTTCCGCTACTTCCCTGGCCTTTGTATCCTTTCCAATATCTCTGAGCGCCTCGCTAACGGTCAGAACGTATGGTAAAGGATCTTTGCCCGTTCTCACTTCGACTACCACCTCAAACGTGTTTCAGGCGATGCGCTATCACTTCATCGGAAACGGCAAAAATGACAGATAGCTGACTTCTTAATGCGACTCCGAGAATGGGTTTAAGTAGGTAGTTTGGCACCAGTAAATGTGCGGCGAATGCATTCGCTTCTTTTTCGTAAGGATCGTCGCTCTTCTCATGGGTCCTGAGTAGCACTCCGTACTTCTCAGGGTCTTCCTCGAAGAGACTTTTATGTAGTATCCAGTGCCCATATTCATGGGCCATGGTAAATGTTTTTCTCTTTAAGGAATCCTCTGTATTTACATATATTGCCCGTGAATTAAAGTCGGTAAAGCCTGCTATCTGGCCCCGCATCTTATTGAATTGCGCAAAAACAACGTCGACCCCACGGCTTTCTATCATATCTTTAATGGGAACGGGGGGGGTGTTGACGCTATACTCGTGCAGTATGTTGCTGGCAATCTTTTCTATCTCTCTGTAGTTCAGAGAACCTGGCTGATATGTCATCTCAAGCATTCCTCATGCTACACCCGGGTATACGAGCCTATTGTTCTTAATTTCGCCGAGTCCGGTAAGTATGGAGCGCAGACCGCAGGGCGGCAAGCTTCTCCAAATCATATAATACGAATCTCGCCCATGTCTTCACAAATAGTGTGACATTTGTGTGTCGTCCAACCATTGACCCTCCAGCCCAAACACGGTATTCTGCGCCCCTTTGCTGTAAGGGGATGCCATGTCTGAAATGAACGGAGCCGAAATTGTCATCGCCACGCTGGCCTCGCGGGGGGTGGATACGCTGTTTGGCTATCCCGGTGGCGCGGTGCTGCCGATGTATGACGCGCTGTTCAAGCAGGAATCGCTGAAACATGTGCTGGTGCGGCACGAGCAGGGCGCGGTGCATATGGCGGAAGGCTATGCGCGCTCTACCGGGAAAATCGGCGCAGTGCTGGTGACCTCCGGCCCCGGCGCGACCAATACGGTGACCGGACTCACCGACGCCTGGATGGATTCGATCCCCATCCTCTGCATCACCGGGCAGGTGCCCACCCACATGATCGGCAACGACGCCTTTCAGGAGGCCGATATTGTTGGCATCACTCGCCCCTGCACCAAACATAACTATCTGGTGCGCGACGTGCGCGATCTGGAACGCACCCTGCATGAGGCGATCACCATTGCCCTGAGTGGCCGTCCCGGCCCGGTGCTGGTGGATATTCCTAAAGACGTGTTTAACGCCAAAACCACCTATCAAGGCATCAACTCCGGGGCGCGGCCTTCCGCCATTGCGCGCCCGACGCTCGACCAGAAGGCGGTGGATCAGGCGGTGCGGGCGATCGCCAAGGCCAAACGGCCGATCTTTTATACCGGCGGGGGGATGATCAATTCCGGCGATCGTGCCTGCGCGCTGCTGCGCGAGTTTGTCACGATGACCGGTTTCCCCATCACCCATACCCTGATGGGACTCGGCGCTTTCCCCGCTTCCAACCCGCAATTTATCGGCATGCTGGGGATGCATGGCACGCTGGAAGCCAATATGGCCATGTATGCCTGCGACGTGATGGTGAATATCGGGGCGCGGTTTGACGATCGCGTGACGGGGCGGCTGGAAGGCTTCTCGCCCCATTCCACCAAGATCCATGTGGATGTGGATGCCTCCTCCATCAACAAAAACATTCCCGTGGATTATGCGCTGGTGGGCGATGCCGAAACGGTGCTCGCAGCGATGTTAGAGAGCTGGAAGCGGCAGGGGCTATCGGCCAGCCGCGAAGGCATCGCCGATTGGTGGAAACAAATTGCGGGCTGGCAGGCGCAGGATTCCTTCCGCTACGACCAGACGGGGCCGGGCATCAAGCCGCAATACGCGCTGGAGCGGCTGAATCACCGGCTACAGGGCACGGATTTCTACCTCTCCACCGATGTCGGCCAGCATCAGATGTGGAGCGCGCAATTCATCCGCTTCGACGAGCCGCGCTGCTGGCTGACCTCCGGGGGACTCGGAACGATGGGCTACGGCCTACCCGCCGCCGCTGGCGCACAGGTGGCGCATCCGGGAGCGATTTCCGTCTGTATCAGCGGGGACGCTTCCATCATGATGAATATTCAGGAGCTGGCGAGCATCCGCCAATATAACCTGCCGGTGAAGCTCTGCATCCTCAATAACGGCTATATGGGGATGGTGCGGCAATGGCAGGAACTCTTCCATGGCGAGCGCTATTCGCAGAGCTATTTCGACACCGTGCCTGATTTCGTGAAACTGGCCGAAGCCTTCGGCATCAAGGGCCTGCGCGCCTCCAAAAAGGACGAGGTGGACGGCGTGCTTGCCGAGATGCTCGCCCATCCCGGCCCCGTGGTACTGGATATGGTGGTGGAGAAGCAGGAGAATGTCTACCCGATGATTCCCGCCGGTGCCAATCACAACGAGATTGAAATGGGGCCGGGAAAACGTTATGAACTTAAGGAAGAGAAGGGCATGGTGCTGATTTAGGGAGGAATGGAATGCAAGTGTCGCAGGAATTAATGGATGCAAACGGCGCGGGTGTACAAGAGGTGGTAACCACCTACGCGCTAGGCGATGCCGATGCTGGCACCGTTGCAGCGGGTGTGAAGGTACTTCGTGATCAGGGGAATACGGTGGAAGCGGTCACGCAAATAGGAGGTGGCCCGGATGGCCGAGGGGTACATACCACGGTAACGGCAACGCATGTGTCGAAATAGGATCTTTGTGGCTTGCCAAGCCGAGACACTTCGTACAGGGCGTGCAATGAGCTTCACGGAATCTCTCTTTCAACAAGAGAGCATCGCTGGAGTATGCATTTAATCAGAAACATACCTCCTATGTAGAGGTACGCGATAGGGAAGATGAACATGGCATAGAAGAAAGGGCCTGCAAGCGCGGCCAAGCCCCCCATTAACACTTCTCCCTGCGCGATCATTATGCTCCCTGTGAAGAGTATGTAACATACCGAAAAAACCAGAAAATACCCTGCGGGAGAGCATAAGGCGAGGCTAGCCAAATCTTTGGTAGGCGTTTTTCCAATTTGGATAAACAGCCACGCTGCAAACACACCGTAAGGGATACCCCCCGCTATCGCGGCCATGACAAATAAACGCCCAATCCAGCCGCAGCACTCCACTCCTGATATTCTCTCAATCCCCCATATTCCGAGCGGCACCACCACCGGCAGCAACAAACTCAAACGGTAAAAGGTGCGAAGTGTCATTCCCCTCAAAACGCCGCCAGCCCCGTGATATCCCGTCCAATAATCAGCGCATGGACGTCGTGAGTGCCTTCGTAGGTGTTGACGCTCTCCAGATTCATCGCGTGGCGGAGGACATGGTATTCCTCGCTGATGCCGTTGCCGCCATGCATGTCCCGCGCCATGCGGGCAATATCCAGCGCTTTGCCCGCCGAGTTACGCTTGATCATGGAAATCAGCGTCGGCGAGGCGCGGTGTTCGTCCAGCAACCGCCCCACGCGCAGGCAGGCTTGCAGGCCGAGGGTGATCTCCACCAGCATGTCGGTAAGTTTCTTCTGGATCAGCTGCGTCTGCGCCAGCGGGCGGTTGAACTGCTTGCGCTCCAGCGTGTAGTTGCGGGCGGCCTCATAGCAGAATTCCGCCGCGCCGAGCGCCCCCCAGCCGATGCCGTAGCGCGCCTTATTCAGGCAGCTAAACGGCCCTTTGAGGCCAGAGACATCCAGCATATTCCCGGCTGGCACCTCTACCGCGTCCATATGGATCATCCCCGTGATGGAGGCACGCAGCGAGAGTTTCCCCTCGATTTTCGGGGCCGAAAGCCCTTTCATGCCTTTCTCCAGCACAAAGCCGCGGATGGTGCCGTCCGGAATGCCGTCGCTTTCCGCGCCAAACACCTTGCCCCACACCACGAATACATCGGCGATGGGGGAGTTGGTGATCCAGTTTTTCGCGCCCGAAAGCAGGTAGGTATCGCCCTGTTTGGTAGCGCGGGTGAGCATGCTGCCGGGGTCTGAACCGTGATCCGGTTCGGTGAGGCCAAAGCAGCCGATCCACTCTCCTTTGGCGAGTTTGGGGATGTATCTATCCTTCACTGCCTGACTGCCGAAGGTAAAAATCGGATGCATCACGAGGCTCGATTGCACGCTGAGCGCCGAACGATACCCGCTATCCACCCATTCCACCTCGCGAGCGATGAGTCCGTAGGCCACATGCCCGGCCCCGGCGCAGTCATAGCCCTCGATCGTGGCGCCCAGCAGCCCCATTGCGCCCATTTCCGCCATGATGGCGGGGTCGAATGTTTCGTGCCGGTAGGCCTCAATCACCCGCGGCATGAGCTGCTCACGCGCGTAGGATCGCGCGGCGTCGCGGATCATCCGCTCCTCGCTAGTGAGCTGCGATTCCAGATCAAACGGGTCTTGCCAGTTGAAGATGGGTTGGGACATGGATGCTTCCAGTGGCTAGTGATGTGCGCCTATCCTTATACCAGCCACTCGCCACTAGTCACTAGCCAGTTTTGCCTCAAACGCACACCACTCCCTAACCGGGCACTTTCCGCATAATGGCTTTCGCGCCTTGCAGATATAGCGCCCATGCAGGATCAGCCAGTGATGGGCGTGGCGTTTATAGGCGTCGGGGATCACGTTCTCCAACGCCAGTTCGGTGGCAAGCGGGGTGCGGGTGCGGCACAGCCCCAACCGGTTTGCCACGCGGAACACATGGGTATCCACCGCGAGGGTGGGTTCTCCGAAGGCGCAGTTGAGCACCACATTGGCGGTTTTGCGCCCCACACCGGGGAGGGTTTCGAGCGCCTCGCGGTCACGCGGCACCGCGCCACCATAGACCTCTACCAACCGCTGACTCAGGCCGATGATATGCCGCGCCTTGCTGCGAAACAGCCCAATGGTGCGGATATAGGGCAGCAGCCCTTCCTCGCCGAGCGCCAACATCTTTTCCGGCGTATCGGCCACGGCAAACAGGGCGGGAGTCGCTTTGTTCACCCCGACATCCGTCGCCTGCGCCGAAAGCACCACGGCGACCAGCAACGTAAAATGGTTGGTGAAGGTCAGTTCGGTTTGCGGTTCGGGATTGAGTGCCGCGAACCGGGCGAATATTTGCTCTACAGTAGGTTCTGGCTGCATTGCTCTCCTCCGTTTCACCCCTCCATTGATGGGAGGGTTGGTCTGTCATGCTGAGCGTAGCGAAGCATCTCTCCATGTGCGCAACCCTATCTGCGTTTTGTAAACGGAGAGATCCTTCGGGGGTAAACCCCTCAGGATGACGGGCCTCCTAAGCCTCCTCATCATCGTCCGTATTCGGCAGGGGTTCGTCTTCCTCCGGCATTTCCTGAGTGGGGATGCGGTAGCTCTCGCTCAACCAGCGATGCAGATCGACCTCCTTGCACCGCACCGAGCAGAAGGGGGCGGCCTCTGCCGTCGCTTGCTTAGAGCAAATGGGACACGGCATGGTCAGCCTCCCAGCAAGGCACGGGTTTCGGCGAGCGGCAGCCCCACCACGGCCGAGTAGGAACCGTTGATCCAGGTGATGAACCCTCCGGCCAGCCCCTGAATGGCGTAGGCGCCGGCCTTGCCTTTCCATTCCCCGGAGGCCAGATAGGCGTCCAGCTCCTGCGCGTGCAGGCGCTTCATCGCCACGCGGGTCATGACATAGCGTTCCTGAAGCTTGCTGCCCGGCATTGCCAGCGCCACCGCCGTATGCACCTGATGCCGTCTGCCGGAAAGCAATTGCAGATGCGCCCGCGCGATGGCTTCCTCCTGTGTTTGATCCAGAATGCGGCGGCCACAGGTCACCACCGTATCGGCGGCGAGCACCCGCGCTTCCGGATGGAGTGCCGCCACGGCATGGGCTTTTTCACGCGCCATGCGACGGGCGTAATCGCGGGGGAGTTCGTCGCGTTTGGGCGATTCGTCGATGGCGGGGATCACCACGCGGTCCGGCGTGACGCCAATCTGCGCCAGCAGCTCGGCGCGGCGCGGCGATCCGGAGGCGAGGATGAGGGTAGCAGAAATCATTAGAACGTTACCCCCTCCCTATCCCTCCCCCGCGTTGCGGGAGAGGGGACCGGATGCACCATCGCGCCTCATACCCAGCGTTTGTGTTTGGGGAGAGGCTTTCCCTCC
>JBIPLF010000075.1:0-3197 GCA_044368015.1 Rickettsiales bacterium | reverse complement strand
AAAAAATTTAATTTTATCGGTCATAAAAAAATTAATAGTTTATTATTTTCCATTAAAGCAACGAAGAAAAAAAAAGAAATCGTTATTTTTTGAGCTCACAAAAAGCACGCCAGCGGGCTTCTATGAGTTGTTCATCGTGCAGCTCGTCGATCGTCACTGGGAAACCTTCTGCACGCGCGATCCTCTCTTCACACTTAACGATCGCCTTTTTGCAATCTTCTACACAAAATTTTTGTGTCCTGAGACTAATCTCGAGTTCCTCATTCCTTTCCTTGAGAAAGGCAATTGTTCTCTCGATGAGCCCGTTAAACTCTCCCTTCTCACGGCACCACTCGAAAAAACACCAATGCTTTTGAATCAGTACATTGATAAAACTTCCAGAGTTTCTTGAGGCGTTTCCCTTCTCAAGGTACCACGTGAAAAACCAATGCCTTTCCTTGAAACTCAAGATATCCATCTTGATGCAATCCCTTCGCCAAGCCTCGTCGTCAGAAGCCAAGATACGCATCTTGGCTTCGAGCTTTTGGCGGTACCACTCAAGCGTGGTGCCGTTAAGCAGGGCGATGTCATCGCGATTTTGCATCAGTTCAATATTGATACTGTTCATGATGTTGACTTCTTCGTGGTACCCTATCTTCAACGCCTTCAGGTCCGGATGGGGATCTACGTTCGGCTCTCCTTTTTTGTGCTGTCGGGCTCTAACTGCAAAGCACTGGTCTCCTGGCTTTACAATTTTATATCCCTCCACTTTAGTCACACCCTTCTTCTCTTTTGTTGACATTTCTAAATGGCGCAAAAACTCTTCAATAAAGTACAGAAACTGTATCTTTTTATAGCGTTAGTTAATATTGATTAAAAAGTAATGAGATTTTCAGTACGTTTACTTTTTTCAATTTACTTTTTTCAATTTTTTTTTTAGATATAATAAATTTATATTGTTATATTATAATGACACAACATCAAAAAGCCAGCAAACGAAATAGCAAACGAAATAGCAAACGAAATAGCAAACGAAATAGCAAACGAAATAGCAAACGAAATAGCAAACGAAATTTGAAAGGTGGCAAACTTACTGAAGATGAATTACTAAATATAAACTCAAAAGCACCACCACACCAAGGAGAGACAATGTATGTAGCACACGCAATAGATAATCCTGATTTATTTAACATTACCAATAAAAAATTTTATCATCTGATACCTAATCCTGATTTAACCAAAATAAAAATTCCTGAGGAAATTCCTGCGGAAATTCCTGTATGGAATGATCAAATCACAGTTAAATGCAGTGATGGTATTACCAGAAGAGGAAAAGTATTTTCGCAATATTTAAGTAAAGGCTTAATTATTATCGACACATACGATTCTGCCTAGACCACTGACACTTAGACGACAGGATCGAACAAATCTAAATTAAAAATGTCTTTATGCAGATTTGTTCATGACATTACCAGAAACGGAAAAGTACATTCGCAATATTTAAGAAAAAACTTAATTATTATTAGAAAATTATAAATTGTGTAGAGAATTGTATAAAATATTTTTTTTGGATGGTTACATGTTTTAACTTCTTTGCACTTTCATTCTTTATTTTCTTATTGAGATCACTTGCTTTTATTTTGTCTTTTGTTGATAACGTAAAATAAAATATATTTTTATTTTACTAATTTCACCACTGATATGGTTACTCTTTTAGTGTTTTACCATTTTATTATTCCTTATAAATTTTTATTTTCTTCCATCAAAGTAACAAAAAAAAAGAACAAAAAAAGTTAAATCATTGAGCCCAGTGTGCAATCTCTACTATTGATGTTGCATTATCTGTCAGGAATCAAACGAATCAATAAATAAAAAATAATATTATCTTTTTTTTAATCATCATCGATTATTTCTTTTGGAATCCATCCTTTAATAAAATTTTTCATTGTTGCAGTTCTCATAACATAATATTTTTTAAAAAATATATTTGTTTGTATATATTCTGTAAAATATGATTTGGTGTATTTTCTCTTCTCAGGCTTTGTTAAATTCACAAAATACATACTTTGTGAAAAATTCTCATATATATCTTTTATTTTTGATACTTTATCATTTTCATCAACATATTCATAATTGTCCTTGAACCATTGCACTATATTGCATGATAATTCTAAATATATTGATGTTCTATCACTAATGGATTTTGGTAATATAAATTTATAATTATTTTTTTTTAATTTTTTATGCTCTTCTAATAATATATATATGAGAGCAAATTTATGTGTTTTGCTGTGCAAAAACTTGTGATATCTGCACACTCATCCATACCGTTCATTATGATTATGATTACCGAATATGAAATTGAGGAAACATCTCATTATTGTTTTTCATTCGATGAAGAAAATAGCGCTCTCGCCACCTATCCAACCATATGTCGCGTTGTGTTTGGTCATCTTCTGCATTAATCAGCGCTTCAACCTCTGCACGCTTTGCATTGAGCATTGCTGTATAATCAGTATCGTAAAATGGGCTTGTTTTGCTCGAAAGTTCTGTCCGATGTTTGAACCTTAGAGGTTCAACATTCGCAGCATCATGGCGAGCTATCTTCGCCTTTTCTTCCATGATCAATGTAAAAAATTCTGTGATCTTTACTTCGAGCATCAAATCTGATGATAGCTTATCTTCTGCCACATCATCTTCATAAAAATCCACATCATCTTCAAATTCATAATCGATAACTGATATGCGCTGCGCAAAAATTTTGTCGTTGCGACGTGCAATCCGTTTTTTGAGATCCTTGATCTTTTCGTCGATCACTTGCAGAATTGACATTTCTTTTCAAATTGTACTCAACAATAAAGAACAGAAAACGGTGTCTTTTATAGCGTTAGTTATTTATAAATTAATATAAAGAGACTTTCAATCCATTTCCTTTTCAAATTTTTTGTTTTATATCACATTACGCTGAATCTAACTTGCTTAAAATTTCTAAATGAATTTCCTTTAATTTATCAATGCCTCTTCCAATATCATCAAAATTTTGTGTAATTCGTTGCGTAAGGATTTTCATTTCTTCTGTTCCTGACTCAGTTTCCAATGAATCCAATCGCACATTATTGTTCATTATTTGTTGTTTAATCGCATTATTTTCTTTGATAATTGAATCAGTTTCATCAATAGCGTGAATATTTTTTTTGTTTTTTTTTATATTATTTGAT
>JBIPLF010000047.1:0-13212 GCA_044368015.1 Rickettsiales bacterium | reverse complement strand
TTGACTCTATGCTAATAAATGACAGATCTCGCCACGGCACCTCTGCAACGGCTTTCCCCTCCTGAATCAACATCTCACGATACGGGCCTTCCATCAGCGCAATACTCACGCGTATGCCTTGCGCACTCAACGTTATCCCCTTCTCCGGCGAACGTGATACCAGATAATTTGCCTTGCGAGCCTGATGAAACGCATGAAAAGTGACCGGCAACAGACATGCCGCCGTGCCGAGTAGAATATATCCAAGCAGGGAATCCGTCTCGGATACGGCATAGGATAAGGCGGCCACGCCTCCTGCCCCAATCGCCAGGAGCAAACAAATAAGTGCGGAATAGGCGATATACTCAAGAGCACCTCTCTGCGATATTCCCGCCCCCTGAGGCAGCAGATGGAGCACCTCCCCCTCCGCCGAGAATCTGGATTCAGCTGTGGATACCGAACGCGGTGCAAGCACCACCCGCTTTTTGCTACGGTAAAGAAGCCCCCCCCACCCCAGCACAAAGAGGCTGGCAATACTCACTATGGTAATAGACGCCTCTTTCAGCGCATCATCCCACTGTGCAGAGGCTTTGCTATCCAGCCAGTAGGGGGCAAAAAAGCTGAGGGCAATCCCTATCCCGGCCCCCCACATCATGAAGGGCAGCATCTTCCCACGACGCTCTGCGTAGTACACTTCAATCTGCTTTTTATGCATGTCCGTCATACCCCGTTCACCACCTTCCCCTCACGAAAAAACAAGAGCAACTGATCCAGCGATTGGCGGGTGACCTTCGCCTGTGCTTCATCCGTCGTATCGGCAATATGGGGGGTAAGCAGCGCCGGAATCTCCGTGAAGCGCTCCACCACCCGCAGGTAAGGCGTGAGGGTATTTTCCTCCGGCTGACCGGGAAGCTGCACGTCGCCATCCAGCCCAAACCCGCCGATATGTCCCTGCTCCATCGCAACGGCAAGGCCCTCCGGATCAATCAATGCCGGGCGCGCCGTGTTGATCAGCACCGTCTCAGATTGCATCTGACATAAGCGCCCGGCATTCAGCAGATGGTGGGTGTCAGGGGTTAGCGGCACATGCAGACTCACCACCGCACAAGAGGCCAGCAATACAGAGAGATCCCCCACGCGCTGCACGTCATGGGCAGCGGCTTGTGCATCGGTCAGGCTGCGGCTATACACAGCGACCGGCATCTCCAGACCGCGCAACATGCGGGCCATCACCTTACCAATCGCACCAAAACCAATCAACCCCACGCGTTTGCCACACAGCTCCGTGCCGCTATAGCGACGGGGCGAGCGTGGCGCACCCGTCATCACATCGCGGTTGGCCGTGTGGATCTGCCGCTTTCCTGTCAGTTCCATCAGCAATGCCAGCGTAAATTCTGCCGTGCTGACGCTGTTCTGCCCTGGTGTATTTTGTACCACAATCCCCTTGGCGCGAGCCGCTTCCACGGCAATCGCATTCACCCCCGCCCCGCCACGAATAATGAGTGTGAGCAGGTCCGCGGCTGCAATGTCGTCTGCCGTGATCGATTTGGGACGCACCATCAGCGCATCAAATCCCGGAAGCAGCGGGGCAAGTACCACCGAAGCTGGCGAAAGTTTCGGCTGATAATAGAGGTTGATGCCCGGACGCGCCGCAGCTTCCAATGCCTCATGCAGATGGAGGTCGGGATTGGCCTCCACATAAGAAGCAAGGGTGGGCAGATGAAACGGCTCTGCGATTAACACCCGGATTGCGGGAAGCTCAGCCACCGAGGAACCGGTTACGCTTCGGCTGCATCATCGGCCTGCTCCGATACTTCCTCGCCCTCGTCAGATTCGCCTGCGGGCTTCTGCGCCTTTTCGCGCTGCACAATCACCTGATCGTCGCTGAACCCAAATTTGCGACGCATGAATTTCTGGACTTCCTCGCTGGGATCCCCCGGGAAACGGGCCAGCACTGTGGCGTTAAAATCCTTGGGATTGAACCCTCCCGTTTCGCCAATTTTGGTGAGGATTTTCTCGTATTCGTCCAAATGCATCGCCACATAGGCGTAGGCAGGCTCACCCTGTGGGTTGTATCCCTTAAACAAAACACAAGCGAGGACGGACTTGAATTTTATACGGTCTGCGGTTGTAAATTCCATCGCCGTTAGTCCTCAATCTCTTCAAATACCACCTGATTGGTTTCCTCAGGCTGTTCGTAATAGGCGTTGATGTAGGTCACGAACTTTTGAAACACCGGCGCTTCAATCTGGTCGTAGCTGCGGGAGGGATGGATATATCCGGAACCAATCCGCATGTAATAGACATCCTCCAACGGAAAATCATTTTCGTTCTTCTCCGGCCCCTTCTGTATCTCGTCGGTATCCACCTTCTTCGGTTTATGTTTTTTGCTCCAGTCGGCCATGGTAATGCTTTCTACTGTTTATCCTGAGGTTGCGGCTGTGGACGATACATGTCCTCATTAAACACACACACCACATCCGCTCCACGGCGCAACGTGAAACGCGCCGCCACCCGCTCTACCACCACATAATTACCGACCATACGATAATTAATCAATGCCTCTTCCTGGCGGGCATTCACCGTAAAGAAGGCTGGAAGCTCAGCATTCTTATCGGCAAACTCGAAATAGGTGAATTCGCCATCATCAAAGATCTTCATCGGCGAGACTTCCTCTTCACCGCTGATAGTATAATTGAAATGATACCGATGGGGCTCTTCCTCTGGATTTGGCATCTCAGACTCAAACGCAGGAGCGGTCATGTAACCGTTGGTATCTGGATATACAAAACGGATAGCAAAGATCATACCTTTGTCGCGGATATTTTCGGTTTCGGCAGCGTCCAGCTCAAACAGATAGGTGCGTTTGTCTGTCACTACGGTCATGTTGGTAAGAGCATCCGGCTCAATTGGCTTAATAAACAGACGGTTATCTGAAGGGACAACCTGCCAGGCAACAGAATCACCTATCGAAACGGTTTGAATCTCCTCCCCCGCTTCAAATTCAATACTCGACTGGTAGCCATAATGCCCTACAAATCGGAACACCTCATTAGGGCTATAAACGACATTGCGGATGCGCGAATCAGTCGCAATGGGTTGTGGTAATTTAAGCGCCCACACCACAGATGGCAACATAGGCAGCGCAACCACACAGCCCAGAGCGAAGATTTTAGCGTAATATCGAAACATTCCTAGCCTTCCTGATCCTGCTGGAGCTGGTGTGTGGTATATTCAGTCACCGTGAAATCCATGGGTGTCACCTCGCCTGTTTCCTGATTCACAACCACATTGCGATAGGAGAAAGTCACCTCAGCCTCCCACCGGCTGTCCTGCTGTTCCTGACCATCATCCACACGAGCAACATAACGCACCAAAGCCTTGTAGATTCTGGAACCTTCCGGCGTGGTTTGGGATGAGGATTCGAGTAAGTTGGTTTCCTGAAGCGCAATATTTCGGACACTGTGACGTTCATACCGCACCAGCGGGCTTTGCGGACTTGATGGATCGAGCGAAAGGCGGTAATCGTAATAGGTGTCATGGTCGCTCATGCTGTGCAAGCGCTTGGCGCGCATGCCGATATTTTCCGGCTCATACAGCTCGCGGTTACGAACGTATTCCTGCACAAAAAAGCGCATCAGCGATGTATCAGCGTCCTCATTTCCCTGCCCTAATGCTTTCAGACGTGGGAGTTTACTGTCCATATCCTCCATACGCAGTGCCACGACCTCGGTCGCCGTGATAGGGAACAACCCCAACAGCGTGATCGCCATAAACAGAGACACAACACAACACAAAACGGTCAGTAGCAGCGCATGGGCACGCTCAGAGAGTGGAGAAACATACACACGCTCATACCAGCGATACGCATCCTGAAAATAGGTGCCGTCATCAATCAGGGACGCAATAACGCGATGATTCTCGTCGGAATAGTGTTGCATATCGTTTACTATGCCTTCCAGCCATTAACAACCTGCTAACACTTTTTTATGACGTGCCGATGACAGAAAGCATCAAACAACTTGCTTCCCGTAGATAGTGCCGTCAAACTCTATTGCTATGGCCTGCAAATGTTAGATTTCTGCGCTTCCGGCTTTCATGTATGTCGAACACATTGGAACTTCCGGTTCTCGAAAACTGCCATTTTGGCCACATATCAGCGAATTTGACAACACTACCTAGGAAGGGAAGCCCCCTCCCCCTTTTTATGCACCGCCTATGATCCCTTCTTGGCTTTATCCAGAAGTGTTTGCAGAGTATTGAAATCCACCGCTCCCGGGACCAACTCATTCCCAACGATGAAGGCGGGAGTTCCGTTGATTCCCAGTTGACGTGCTAGATCACGGTTCGCATCCAGTTGTTTTTTCACCTCTGGCTTCGCCATTTCAGTCCTTACCTTTTCAACATCAACGCCCTGAGCTTTAACCAGCTCCAACAAAGCATCCTGATTTTTCTGCCCACTCATCCCCATAATCGCGCGATGCACAGGAAGGTACTTTGTCGCATCCACACGATGCACAGCCAACGCCACCCTTGCTGCTGCTTCTGAGTCAGGCCCCAGAATCGGCAGCTCTTTGAACACGATTTTCACGTCCTTGCGGGATTCCATCAGCTTTTCCAGCTCCGGCCACGCCTTATGACAATACCCACAACTATAATCGAAAAACTCAACAACCGTTAGAGATGCGGCGGCATCACCGACAAACGGTGTGCCAGAATCATTCACCAACTGCTCATGCGCCTTTTTGATGGATTCCGATGCATTACTGTTGCCTTGCTGCTGCTTTTCATACTCCTTGCGTTGCCACTCATTGAGCGACTCAATGATTTTTTCGGGATGGTTTTTAATATAATCAGCGACCATCTGTTCCATGGAGCCGGGGTTCCCGCCGCTACTGGTTGCAGCTTTTTGCCCCCCCAACACATAGGCTCCGCCACCAACCAGCGCCGCAGCCAGCAGCCCCAGAAGGAGATTCGATGCACTTGAAGAGCAGGTTGTCATAGGTTCCATCCATTTAAGTGATTACAGAGTATTCTTAGCTTCTAACCGTAGCACCCCACATCCGCGATGCAATCCGAACAGGCACCACCACCAAGGGCATGGGGATGTTTTCCTCCCCTGCGATGCGCTAAAACCACAGTTTCGCAATAAAAAAGGGGCCGACAACTGCCGACCCCCTTCCCGTCTCGTCAACCCTAAAAACTAGGAGTTGCTGAGCTTGCCGTCTTTCGTGGTGTAGCTCTTACCGTCTTTGGCAGTGTGCGTTCCATCGGGAGCAGGAGTGTTTTGACCGTCTTTGCCGATCACCCACACTTCTTCACCTTTGATTTGGATCATGGTACCGTCTTGCAGCTCGATGCTTTGGGCTTCTTGAGCAGGAGCAGCGGATTCTGCAGCAGCGGTGTGCTCAGCGGCAGGGGCTTCGCTGGCGATAGCGGCACCGTTGAACGCGAAGGTTGCTGCAGCGAGCAGCGCAACAGAGAGAAGTTTGGACATGTGTGTAAACTCAATCTAAGATTGTTAAGACACGAACGAACAGGCGGACCACCCGCTTGTCGCCCGGAATCGGATATTACCAAGCCTTTGCGCAAGTGCAACAGGAATATTTTGCTCCCTCACGCCTTGAAAAACTTTACCTTGTGACCGTATCCCCACAACCACACCGGATAATCCACCCATACCACAGTTTACGCGGATGGGATGAAGGCTGTCATAAATACTTAACGGTTCCTTGCTATGATCGCAGACAACCCTAGCGAGATTTATGCCCGGCTTACAATTTTCTGATGTCACCACCACCCTTGCCCACTGGTTGGGAAAAGGCGCGGAATGGCTGAAGCACAAGCTGCCCAACAGCAACATCGAGGAATGGCTGAAGAACGGTCAAAAATTTCTGGAAAGCATAAACGACAATGACCGTTGGCAGGAAGCGGTTAGCAACACCTTTACCAAAGAAAACAAACACGCCATCGACACACAGGCCGGAACGCTTGGGTTGGCAGGCCTCATTCGGATTCCGGGGCTATTCGCCCTCAACAAGTATATCCTTCGGGACAAGATTGACACCAAGACAAACCTACTGGCAAGCATTGGACAGGCCTTGATTATCGCCCCCAGTGTGTGGCTCTGCTATTTTCCGGTTAAGTTCGCACAGAACTGGCTGGACGCCGACCCCAAAAAAACCGAAAAATTACTAGAGAAATCCTGCGATGTGCTGGCGATGCTGGATGCCGGAATCAAAACCGCAGCGCATCATCTGCACAGTCAGGAACTTCCGTCCGCCACCATTGCCCCGCTGGAACGGCAAGCCATGCAGCTACGTCCGGAGCAGTATGTGCGTGAACATTCCTCCGTCGGACGCATTGAGCGTGGAGAAGGCGATATTGGCGACGCCCATCGCACCCTGAACCTGATCCGTGAAGTCGTGGAATACAGTCACGAAATGCTCCATATCCGCCCGGTGGAACGCAAGGCTTTGAAACCGGCAGGTCTTTCAGCCAAACAACTGGAAGCGCTGGCGGATGACCTGCAACCACTCTTTGCCGGGAAGAAAGCATCCACCTCCGCAGAAAACCCCAGCCAGACACTGCTTGGGTACGAAGCCACGAGCGATGGAAAAGTTTCCCCTCTCAGCGCTGAGGATCTCATCATGCTAACGCGCGGGGCATTGCGTAAAATCTCGGAATACATCAAGCTCAACACCGCTCAGGAAGTGGTTGCCTTTGAACAAAAGGCAGAGGAATACGCCGCCTTCCCTCCTCTGCGTCAGGCACCGCCGCTTGCCATTGTAGCAAAAGACTGCGGTTGCGGTCACGCGGTGGCATGACCCCTTCGTGCGTTACGAAACCGGGTCAGCACATAACGGCATCGTAAAATCCATGAACCCAGCCCCCAGATGCTCGCGCAGCGGCACCGAGTATCGGTGCTCAGCCTGCAACAATACCTGAGCATAGGCAGTACACAGTCGCTGGGCGCTGGCGAGTACTGTTTGCTCAGCGGCGGGAACCGTTCCGGAATCCCTTACCCCACCGCCCAGTGCACGCCGAAACGAAGCCGCTTCTTCCCAGGCCGCCCTGTAGGCCTCGGGTTGGGTCGCCCATACCCCAAGCAGCCGGGCGCATTCCGCCGAGGCGGGGTCCAGAAACGCCTGATTGCAGGCCATGATATCCGCCCACAGAAAACGGTTGCTGGCCGCAATTCGCAAATGCCGCTGCATCACCTCCGATGCAGGTGTATACCCCTCCGGAAGGCTGCCAGCATGGGCGAAAGCCAACAGATGCGGCAGATGCGAGGTAAGCGCAAACACCCGGTCATGGAGCGTGGCATCCATCTGCGTGACCCGCGCTCCGAGCGCCTCCCAGAACTGCCGGACACGCTGGATGGAATCCGCATCATCATCCGTTTCAGGGGTCAGAATGCAGGATTTCCCCTCAAACAGCGCCTCATCCCCTGCCAATGGCCCGGAACGCTCACTCCCTGCAATGGGATGTCCGGGAACAAAGGCTGCATGCGGGGGAAACACCGCGCGCACCTCCTGCATGACATACCGCTTCACCGAACCCACGTCGGTGACTACCGCCCCCGGCTTAAGCGCCGGGGCGATCTCCGCGCATACCGGACCGCAGGCGGTGGGCGACACGCCCAGCACCACCAGATCGGCATCCATCACCGCATTCCGGGCGCTTGCCGCAATGTGATCCACCGCTCCGGCGATGAGCGCCTGCTCGGAATGCACGGGATCCAGATCATACCCCACGCACATCGCCGTCAATGCACGCGCACGCACCGCACGGCCCACGGAACTGCCAATCATCCCCAACCCAATAATAGCGATACGAGGAAACAGCATGGCTACCGCTCCCCCTGGTAAGGCGGGAAATGCCCGGTGATCAAATAGCGAGGCCCTTCCGGTTCATCGCCAAGCATGGCCTGATACATCCAGTAATTGGCGAGCACCTGCTTAACATAATGCCGGGTTTCCCGCGCTGGCAGGGTTTCGATGATAAAAAGCGGGTCGCGGCGGTCTGGCAGGGTTTCCTTCCAGCGACGCAAATTGCCGGGACCGGCATTATAGGCGGCGGCCAGCCACACCAGATTTTCCCCTATCCCGTCGCTACGCATCAAACGCGCCAGATAGCGCTGCCCCAGCTTCATGTTATAGGATGGCTCAAACAGCGCAGAAACCGGCGCATTGGGCAGGGATTCACGCGTTTCCACCTCCTCTGCGGTCGTGGGCATGAGCTGCATCAGTCCCCGCGCACCGGCACTGCTGATTGCCTGTGGGTTAAAGCGCGATTCCTGACGGATAAACCCCAGCACCAGCGCACGGTCAAACTGAAATCCCCCCTGAGGCTGCCAATCCGGCAGGGGATAGGCGGCGTAATCGAGCGGTGTGTCAATACGCCGCTGCAAGGTGCGGGTTAAGGCGATTTGCACCGGGGGCTGATTCAACCCCACGGTCAGCGTCACCAGCCGGATGGCCATTTCGGGGGGAAGGTCGGAAGCCAACAGCTCCAGCTCCTCCTCCGCACGCGGCAGCGCCCCCACCTCCACCAGTGCGATGGCGCGCTTTACCGCTGAAATACGCAATAATGTATCGGCTTCGCTGTGTGAAAGACGCGGCACCTCACGGTTAACCGTAATGGCTTTGCCCAGCCGGGCCTGCGCCAGTAAGCCGTAAAAATGGCGTGGATGGCGCTTTGCCTGATCCAGATAGCGCAGTGCGTCGCTCGTGCGCCCCAGTGCCTCGCTGGAGCGCGCCGCCCAGAAATCCGCCGCCGATTGCTGATGGGTATGGTCGTCGCTCTGCTGCGAACAGCGTGCAAAGTAACGCACCGCATCGGCATAGTGCCTGCGCTGCCAGGAAACCAGCCCCGCCGCCCAGTAGATACGTCCCATGGTGCTGCCCTTGCCGTCGGGATAGCGTTTGGCAACCGAAAGTACCAGATCGCCCTTCCCCATGGTCAGGTATTGCATGACCACTTTGGCGAGGATCATCGCCCGCTCTTCTGCCTGCAACAATTGCCGTGCATCGGGGGTGGAAACCGCCTGATAGGCCTTCGTCACCTGATCTTTTTCCAGATACGCATTGAGCTGGGACCATAAACGCTTTGCCTCCCCGCGTCCCCGCCAGTCATGGGTGAAGGTGCCGGGAGTATCGTCCGCCAATTCTTCATCTGTTTCCTCAGCATCAGGCGGTAACACGCCTGATTCAATCTGTTTTTTCCTTAATAGTCGCAATATTCGTACTGCCTGCGGATGGTCTTTATATTGCTTCAGCCATGATTCCAGTTGCGGAATGTCGCTCCGATAATCCGCATGCAGGTAACGCTGCGCCCAGACATGCCCCAACAACAGCTTGTTGTCGAGTTTACGCATCGCGGCATCGGCATCCCCGAAACGCCCTGCCTCCTGTGCTGAAAAGATATGCGCATAACGCTCGCGATCCTGCGCTGAGAGCTGCGATGGCAGGCTGCCATGGGCATGAGAACCGCCCCCCATTGCGGGAAGCGACGCGCTTGCAAACTCAATCACCGGCACCACCGGCGTCATCGAACCCGGCTCCTGCTGTTTCGCCCAGGCCACATAAGCGGTGACTCCAAGCAACATCGCGCTGGCCGTCGCAACCCGACGCCGCCAGGAGGAGAGGCGTTTCTTCCGGGGAGCATGGGGGCGTTTCCGACTCACGCATCCCCCTGTTTCTGGAGCCTGTACCTCAGTTTTTGCAGGGCATGCTGTTGCAACAGTCTGGCATCCGCCTGCGCAGGTCCCATCAGCGAGACCTCCACCCCCGCCCGAGTGTCGATAGCCGAGATACGCACCTGATTTCCAATGGTAATCGACTCAAAAATGACCCCATCCTCTGCGAGAGATGCGCTTTTTTCATCGGCATTGCTTGACAACTGGTCCAATCTTTTTACCCTCACCCCCATGTTTGGACATGACGCACCCTATCGCCACCTGAGAGAGTATGCAAGCCGCAGGAAGCGCCAACTTCGGCGAATCCTCTTCACATGTGGCGGCGTGGTGACGCTGGTGCTTGCAACCATTTTTGGTCTGCATGGCGCCCTTCGCATCGTTAATATTCAAACCGTTAAGACATATATCGAAACCAAAATATCAAAAGAAACGGGGCGGGAATGCCGTATCGAAGGGGACATTGTCCCGGTTTTCGGACTGCTCCCCTCGCTCGCCCTGCACGATCTCAGACTCGCCAACACCGCCTGGGGTTCCAGCCCGAATATGCTGCGAGTGGATGAGGCCATTGGCAAGGTGAACATCCTCTCTCTGCTCTCCGGAAAAATTGCCATTGATTCGTTAAACATCAAAGGGTTATATTTGATTCTTGAAGAATCACCTAAAGGAGAGGTGAACTGGCATTTTACACCGTCCCCTCGCGAAAACCAACCGGAGGAGGAGGCTGCGGCCTCTAAGCTCTTCCCGGCAGACTGGATGGAAGCCTCGCTGCATGTGGATGCGCGGAATGTGAACATCCTCTACCGCAGCGAGAAACAAAACCGCAAAACGACGCTGATGCTGAAAAGTCTAGCGCTCGATAGCCAGAACCTTTCGGAAAACAGCACGCTGGCGCTGGATGGAAGTATCGAGCAACACAGCTTTTCCGCGAAGGGTACGCTGGGAGGCATCCCCCTATGGCGAAACGACCAGCCCTGGCCATGGAAATGGGAAGCCGCCATCGCAGACGCCACCCTAAATGCCAGCGGCACTCTGCGATCGAAAACGCGGAGCGGTGAGTACGAACTGGCCCTTAAAAGTGCCGATCCTCAAGCGCTGTTCGCGCTGGCGGGCGTTGCGTTACCGGAGCTGGACGGGCTTGACCTCACCGCCAAAGGCCCCTTTGCCCCGCAGCAGATTTCGGCCAGTGATTTTACCTTAAATCTACACCGCAATGACATGAAATTCAACGCGAAAGGGAGCCTGAACGGCATTCCTTCCGCGCTCTCTGGAGAGGCCGAAATCGCCATGGAAGGGCGTAACCTGGCGCTTCTGGGCGAAACCTTGGGTCACACATGGCCATCGGTTGGTCCTTACCACTTGCTTGCCAGCACCAAAGCCTCCCCCGGCGAGATTGCCCTCTCCAAATTCTCAGCGAGTCTGGGCAAAAGCAGCTTTGGTGGGCTGGGTTCCTTTGCCTATGCCTCCACGCCTATGAAACTCAACGCCTCCATTGCGGGTCCAAAACTCATCTGGGCAGAGCTGTTTCCACCGCAAAAAGATGCCAAATCCCTCATTCCGCTCTCGGCGCTTTCGCCCATTTCGGATGCCTATGCTGCAGAAGCGGCGGCCAAACTTTTTAGCGATAGCCTTTGGCCGCTGGAGTCCCTGCAACTTATTGACGCCGATATTCGACTGAATATTCAGGAATTACAACTCCCTAAACTGACCCTCACCGGGTTTGACACGCGGCTTGTGCTGCAACAGGGGGGTATCAACCTCGCGCCCCTCACCTTTGCGACCGCAGGCGGCACGGTGAGTGCGCAATTTGGCTTCACCATGGCCACCGGTGCCCCGCACTGGCTGTTGCAGGCAACCGGTAAACATCTGGACAGCACGCAACTGGCGGATGCATTGGTACCGCTGCTGGACCTCTCCGGCAGCCGGGTAGATATGGAGGTGAATCTGCAAGCGGCCGGGCGGTCGGCGCAGGCGCTCGCCTCCTCGCTGGATGGTACGGTGAGCCTTGCCCTCTCTGAGGGGCGCTACAAACTGCCGCTGATCGCCGGAAGTGCCACGGGCGTGCTGCAAACGCTGGCGGGAGGCAAGGAAGCGCGGGAGCTTACCCTGCATTGCGGCTCAGGAACATTGGCCTTCAATGGCGGTCGAGGGGATCTGCGCATGGCGCTGGATACCACCGGCGCGCTGGCGGTGGCGCAAGGGTCGGTGCTGCTGCCGGAGGAACGTCTGGACATCACCCTGCGGCCCCTGCCCAAAGACGCGGCGCTGAAATCGCTCGCCGTGCCAATCATTATACGCGGGCCGCTTACTTCCCCCGATATGGCGCTGGATACACTCGGCACCGCCGCTGCCGCCGGTGGGTTGTTTGCGCTCTTCACCGACAAACAGGGGCTTGCGAAGCTGTTGCAACCGCAGGTTACATCTGGCAGCCCCCCCGGCCTCTCCTGCTCCGACCGGTTGAAACAGGCGCTTGCAAGCCATAGCAAACCTGAGACAGCGAGCGAAACCGTAGAGCGCATCAAGGCCGCCCTCCCGGAGCCAATTCAGAAAAAAGTCGCGGATTTCGGCTCGCATATGCAAAAAACCATTGATACCGAACTCAACAAACTACTCCCCATGAAGGCAAAACCATGAATCAGGCAATGATCGAGACCCTTACCACCTACGGCACCACCTATGGGCTGAAGCTGCTGGGGGCGATCGCCATTTTCTGGGGCGGCAAATGGGCCGCCCGCTGGGTGCTGGAGATTGTGCGTAAAATCATGCTGCAAAGCAAGATCGACCCCACGCTGGTATCCTTCGCCAACAACGTGCTCTACGCACTGGCGCTGACCTTTATCGGCATCGCCGCCATTAACCAGTTGGGCATTAGCACCTCCTCCATCATTGCGATTATCGGCGCGGCAGGGCTGGCGGTGGGGCTGGCATTCCAGAATTCGCTGTCAAACCTCGCGGCGGGGATCATGATTATCCTCTTCAAACCCTTCCGCATTGGCGATTACATCGAAGGCGCGGGCGTAGCCGGTGTGGCCGAGGAACTGAGCATCTTTTTCAGTTCGTTGCGCACGCCGGATAACAAGCTGGTGGTGGTGCCCAACAGCAAGCTCATCAACGAAAATCTGGTGAATTTCTCGGCGAAGGAAATCCGTCGCGTGGATATGGTGTTTGCCTGCGGGCATCACAACCACCTGCCCAAGGTGAAGCAGATTTTAGAGGAGGTGGTGAAGGCCGAACCGCTGGTGCTGAAAGACCCGGCAGCGCAAGTAGTGGTGCTAGAACTCACGGAAACGGCGGTGAAATTCGCGGTGCGTCCCTGGGTCAAAACCGCCGAATACTGGAATCTGTTTCATGCGATCACCGAAGCGGTGAAGATTCGTTTCGATGAAGCGGGAGTGGAAATGCCTTCGGCACAGGTCATGAGCCTGCCTGCACCTGCTGCCCCCAGTAAACCCGTACGCAGCAAGAAGGTCGCCTGAGATGAGGAGATGAACGATGATTGGGTGATGCGATTAGCTCCCCAGCCTGCTTACCTCCCC
>JBIPLF010000074.1:0-3240 GCA_044368015.1 Rickettsiales bacterium | reverse complement strand
AAAAATATATAAAATTGAAGATGAAAATAAAAAAGTGATTTATGAAAATTTTGTTAAAAAACATCCGAAATGTGAAAAAACGCTTGGTATTCATGGAAGTTCTGTAACAAATTGGTTTTCAATTATAAAAAATGGTTTTTACATTGATCCCACAGAGATTGGTGTTAGAATAAATGGAAAAGCATATGGTAATGGAGTATATTTTTCAAACAGTTGTATATTTTCGCATAGTTATTGTACAATTGGAAATTATGATAGTTCTGGGTTTTTGATATGTGGAATATGCGAATTGGCGCTGACATCGGATTCTTACAACAAACCTCCAATTTATGTAATTTTTGACACTAATCAATATATTTTAAAATATATAATTGTAATAAAAAATTAAAACTCCAAATGTGCAAAATCAGGATAAAAACGAATTAAATATATAATTCTGACTCTGTAAATGTTGATTTTCATGATATCCATAATTGATGGAATATAATTATGTTTTTTATGCATATATTCAAATACGATAGGATTATAATAATTTAATACACAATTATTATTACAATTCGTGTTGTTAATAAAATTATTTCTGAGATTTAATTTAAGAGTATGATATGATGAATAACACATATTATTTGCCACGTTATAGGATTTTTGATTTTGGTACAGCAATTCATCCAAATTAAAATTTTCATAAAGCAATAATTTTGTGAATTGTGTCTTAAGGTCATCAGGTATGACATAACCTGCACTGTGTAATAGATATTCAATCCATCCTAAAATAATATAATCTTTATTCGTTGGTTGAATACCATAATTATAGAATAATACAAAAATATGTTTGGAATACTCAAAATCTTTATTTGCAAAATATTTTAATACTAAATATGAAAATACATCGGTTGATGGAATATATTTATTATTTAATAATTGTTCAATAACGAATGTATTTTTGTTATCAAAAGCGAACATAAATATTAAATCGAGATCACAATGGTGCAAAATGCTAAAATCTATTGTTCTTGTGGTATACAAGCAAATTAATTCTATATATTCATTAAATTCCTTGTTTTCGGGGGTCAAATATTTTTTTTCAATTGAAAACATTGATTCTATTTTTATTATAACACCATTGCCACAGCTACCATATAAAGTTAATAAATTAATCATGTCGCGGATCGTAATGTTTGATTTTGATATGGAACATGAATCAATTTTATTTATAATTTGTTGAGGATAATGTGGAGACAAATATGTTCCGAGCTGAATCATTAATTCGACATTCATAACTATATTAATTGTGCTCGTTATTTTCGTGAAACATAAATCACTACATTTTGACATTATTCCTGCAATCAACGGGATTGAAAAGTCAACTTCATTTAATTGGAGCATATTTATAATTTTTATTATGGATGCTTCAGAACAATAAATTATATTGATAATAGATGTTTTATCAAATGTGATTTTATTTTTTTTCATTATATTTAATAATTTGGGATGGGCTGATAAAATTACATCACACATGGGTTGCAAAAATGCTTGTTTGAACATATCGTCCAAATCTTTGGCAGTAAGTATACATGTATCATTTAATTTATCAAAATACTCAATAAATCCTAGTTTTACCAAACATAAATAATCATTTTGGCTGAGGGTTGAATCACCAATCCATGAGTAATTACATTTAATATTTTTCAACATTGTATTTGTATACAATGTATTAATAATGCTAGAAATTGTATTATTATTTAATAATTTATTTGTTGACAATAGATTAAATATTTCGCATGTTAATTTGAAAGATTCTCCATGTGTATTTCCAATGTTTTTAAGTATTGGGACCAATATTGCATCAACATTTTTATGTGTAACTGTATCAGTTTTGATTAAATTTGCGAGGTCAGTTTTTAAATCGCTTAATTTTAATTTGTAATCTGACCATTTTTTGAGTTTTTTTCCGTACATTATATTTTCGCAAATATGTATTCTTTTATTATTTATAAGTGTTATTTTCAATTTTTTAGATAATTGATTGTATCATCTGATTGTTGTTTTATTATATCAAAAATTTTTTTAAGCAATTCTTTAATTACATCATTATTGTCATTAATGAATGGAAATAAACATACAAGTGTTGGAAAATCTTTCGGCGATACCTGTGTTGTGTATGGTTATATAATAATTCATAATTCTATAAATAAAAATACATAAAAATGTGTATGGATAATAAAAATAATTATATCGATCATGATTAATTGTATGGATAAAAATAATGAAATAATGGACAACAATATTGAAAATGTTATTGGTATTGATTTGGGAACAACAAATACGTGTGTTTCTATTTGGCGCAATGGTTGTGCGGAAGTGATTCCGGATGAATTTGGCAACAGAACAATACCAAGTTTTGTGGCGTATACAAATAAAAATAGATATATAGGATATGATGCGAAAAATCAAAAAGATATTAATATAAAAAATGTATTTTATGAGGTAAAACGATTAATTGGGCGAAAGATAAATGATAAATTTGTCGAACAAGAGCGAGAATATTTATCATATGATATCGTTGGAGACAACAATAATAATATTTTATTGAAGCCTGATATTTCTGGTGATAAATTATTTACACCCGAAGAAATATCGGCAAGTATACTATCAAAAGCAAAAATAATGGCAACAAATTATTTGAAAAGTCAAATAACAAAATGTGTGATAACGGTGCCGGCTCATTTTAATGATGGTCAAAAACATGCAACAAAGGATGCCGCTCTTATTGCAGGATTGGATTGTGTGAGAATAATAAATGAACCAACAGCGGCAGCATTGGCATATGGTTTGTTGGAAAGAACGAAAACGCAAAAATGTCGATTAAAAAGGGTTCTCGTATATGATTTTGGTGGTGGGACATTGGATGTATCATTATTATCGATTGATGGTGGTATATTTGATGTATTGGCTACAGCAGGAAATACAAAGTTGGGAGGTAGTGATTTTGATAATATGATGATAGATTATGTTTTAAAAAAATTCAAATATTTAAATAAAAGTTTTGATGAAGCTAAATTATCAGCATTATCTTTGCAAAAATTAAGAACGAGTTGTGAACAAGCAAAACAATTATTGTCATCAGTGATGGAAACGCATGTAGCTGTAAAAAATTTTTATGAAAACAAGGATTTATGTTATAAAATAACAAGATCGCAATTTGAAAGTATATGTTCGCCATTATTTTTATTATCGCAA
>JBIPLF010000012.1:0-42060 GCA_044368015.1 Rickettsiales bacterium | reverse complement strand
ATCGATACGCCGCAATAACTATACAAAACAATTGCTAACGACTTCATTGCCGGATGCACGCCTCGCCTCGGAGTCGCCGTAAACTGGCAGCCGCAATCCTGACATTTATACCGCTGATGGCCACGTGCATGGCCCGACTTCACAAACGAAAAAGACCCACATTTCTTGCAACAAAGTCCCGACATAGCGCACTCCTTAGGTGAGAATGCGCTACCTATAACACATCATCGTCCTTAAGGTAAGTGTCTCCTCCTCAGAGCACGCTCTTCCATTTCGCTGATCTTTATTCGTGCATGTGCTCTTGTTATGGTTATAGCATAGCCGTGTCGGAGGGGAAGCTATAACCGCGTCATGGCTGCCATAGGTTAAGAAATGGCCTCGCTCTGTTGCGCGGTCTGCTATTGCCACAGGGCTAGCGCCACCACGCCTCCCGCCAGCGCTCCGGCGATGATATCGTCCAGCATGATGCCAAGCGCGCCTTTGACCTTGCGGTCGGCCCAGGAAACCGGCCAGGGTTTCAGGATATCAAACAGCCGGAAGGCGAGGAACCCGAAGCCCAGCCCCGCCCACAGCATCGGGCCGGTGAGGGGATAGGCCGAAAACAAAATCCCATAGGTGATCCACTGCCCCAGCACTTCGTCGATGACAATTTCGGAGGGGTCGCTATCCTTTCCGGCCCTTCGCCTTTCTGACCCCTGAATCCTGACACCCGCCCCCTGTAAACACCGCCCACAACTGCGGATCCCGATCCAGCATAGCAGAATCCCCACCTGCATGCTGAGGGCGGGGATGTTGCGTACTTCCGTCGCCAAGAAATAGGCAGGGGGAACCGCCAGCAGCGACCCAAACGTGCCGGGCGCGAAGGGGATCAGCCCCACCCCGCACCCCGTGGCGATGAAGCGATAGAGGTTAACGCGCATCGCCATGCTCTACCACACATACCGTTGCGGTGGCGAGCGCCGCAATCCCTTTGCCGCGGCCGATAAATCCCATACGCTCGGTGGTGGTGGCCTTGAGTCCCACCCGCGAGAGTGGCAGGCCGCAGATTTCTGCAAGACGCATCCGCATCGCGTCGCGGTAGGGGGTGATGCGCGGTGCTTCCGCCAGCAACGTGATGTCGATATGCTGAAGCCTGCCACCCGCCGCCCGCACATGCCGCAAGGCTTCCTCCACAAATTGCGCGGAATCCGCCCCGCGCCATTGCGGGTCAGATGGCGGGAAGAGCTGGCCAATATCGCCCGCGCCCACAGCCCCCAGCAGCGCGTCGGTGAGGGCGTGCAACCCCACATCGCCGTCGGAATGGGCCTCGATCCCGTGGCTATGGGGAATCCGCACCCCGCAGATCGTCACCACCGCATCCGCAGAGGGCGCGGCGAACCGGTGGGTATCAAATCCATTTCCGACGCAAGGGACGGACGGCATCAGGCTTTCCAGCAAGGGCAACTCCTGTGGATGGGTGAGTTTGAGGGCACGGGCATCGCCCATTACCCAGACAACCGGCAGGCTGGAAGCCTCCGCCAGCGCGGCGTCATCGGTATGGGCGGTTCCGGCGGCGCGATGCAATGAGAGAATGGCCTGGAAATCAAACCCTTGCGGGGTTTGGGCGCTTACCATCCTCTCTCGCGGCAGGGTGCGGAGAATCGCCGCCCCTTCCGCCTGTTTCAGCGTATCGCAGAGGGGAAGCGCGGGGATAACAGCCTGATCTGTGGCAAGGGCATCGCAGACCCGGTGAATCACCGCATCCGGCACCAAAGGCCGCGCCGCGTCATGGATCAGCACCTGAGCAGGAGGCGGGGTGTGCGTGGCGAGCCATTCTAGCCCCAGACGCACGGAATCCTGCCTTGTAGCGCCACCTTGTACCACTGAAACCGGCGTGGTGAGTAACGGCGCGATCTGTGCATCCCACCATGCCTGATGGTCGGGGGCGATCACCACCACCACCCGATCAATGCGGGGGTGTGTGAGGAAGCATCTCACACTCCACCACAGCACCGGCTTACCGCCAAGCGGCAGATATTGCTTGGGGAGGCTCCCGCCGAATCGTTCCCCACTACCCGCTGCAACGATGAGGGCGGCGATGGTCACGGCTTGCCCGCCGCGTTGGTGAGCGCTTCACGGATTACCGTATTCGTCAGCAATTCCGGCAGGATGATGCCTTGCGGCGCTTCCGGACCGTACACCACGTTAAACGGTACGCCAAACCGCTGATGCGATTGCAAAAACGCTTCGATCTTCGGGTCAGGCGAGGTCCAGTCGGCGCGCATTAATACCACTCCCGGCTGGGAGAGGAGCAGCACGGCTTCTTCCCGGTCCAGCACCAGCGCCTTGTTGGCTTTACAGGTGACGCACCAGGCGGCGGTGACGTCCACAAACACCCGGTTTCCCTTGGCCACCAGCGCGGGAATACGTTCCGGTTCAAACGCCTGCCAGTGCAGGGCGCTACTCTCTGAGGTAAACACCCGATGCTGAAGCTGTTGCACCAGCACCCAGCCGAGCCATAGGGCGGTCGCCGCCATGCAGAGTGCAAAAAACCGCTTGAGTTTCAGCATCCAGGCGCCGGGTTTTGGGAGCAACCGCGCCATGGCAGGAAAGAGCGCCACCAGCAGATAGGGAGTGGCCAGCCCCAACCCGATTGCCGCGAAAATGGCGAGGATCACGCCCGTATGTTCGGCGAGCGCAAACCCAATCGCCGTGCCTAAAAACGGCGCGGTGCAGGGAGTGGCAAGCAGGGTGACCAACATTCCACTCAGCAGATGCGAGAGGAAGGAATCACCCCGCCCGGCATTGCCCAACCGGTTGGCGATGAAACCGGGCAAGCGGATTTCAAATTTACCCCACAGATTCACCGCAAACACCGTAACCACCACCAGCATCAGCACCAGAAACACCGGGTTCTGGAAGTGGAATCCCCAGCCGACCTGTGTACCCACACTCCGCAGCAGCAGCGTCACTCCGGCAAGCATCATGCAGGAGAGGAAAATCCCGATGCTGGACGCGAGGAACCCGGCGCGGATTTTGGCGTTTCCTTCTCCACCGTAACGAAGTGCGGCGAGCAGCTTGATGGAAAGCACCGGCAGCACACAGGGCATGGCGTTCAGGATCAACCCACCGAGAAAAGCAAAAAGCAACATCAGCCACAGTGGGCTTGTGTTCGCCGGAGGTGTTGCAAGCAGCTCCGGTGTGCCAAGCGTGATCGCCTGTTGCACTTCCACGCTTCCCGCATGATCGGTAACGGTCACCCGGAAGGATTCGGCGGTGAGAGGGGCGGGTGTCGCCCGGTCATCGGCGGGGGTGAAGGTGAAAATGGCGCGTTTCTGCGCATCGGCGAAGCGGATTTCCGGCTTGGGGAAACGCACCCCGTCCGGCCCTTCCACAAAGGCATCGGGACTGACAAACCCCAGATCGTTCCCGGCGATCACCGTTAGCTTCCCCCCTTGCAGGGTGAGCGTCTCCACCCGCAGCGGCGAAGCGCCGGACGTCACAGGCACCCGCGCTTCGTATTTAGAAAGCAGCGTTCCCTCCTCACGCGGTGCGGTGCCATCCAGCGTGCCGGAAAGGGTCAGTTCCGCCGTGTAGGGGATGCAAAGCTCCGCACACACCGTATACTCCACCTTAAAACGCAGCGGATGGAAGGTCGTCACCCGCACATCAAAGGGCAGCACCACCTGCTCCTTATAGGCGAAGGTCTCAAGCCCCCAGCTTTCCACAAACCGGGTGGGAGCCGGAAAACGGATCGGACTCAGCTCTGCGGTGCCGGAAGTCAGGCTAAGGCGTACCGCCTGTCCGGCATCTCCCGGATTGCGCCAATAGGTTTTCCATCCCGGTTGGAGGTCGAATTGCAGCCCCAGCGGAATGCGAATGGCCTCCCGTTCCGCCTTCGGGGTGCCGTGGATCAGCCGTAGCTTCACCTGCTCCTGCGCCACCCATCCGTTGGTGGTGAGTGTCGCCTGCACTGGCAGCGCCAGCAGCAGAAAAAGCACGAAGATGCATCGTGACAACAGGCACCGCTTAGGATTATAGTGGGCGATCATAAAGCGTGGCAAACCCCTAGATAATGGTGTCATGGGATAGAAAATGGCCTGCAAACGCAGGGTTTCTGCGCTTCCGGCTTTCATGTATGTTGCATACATTGGAACTTCCGGTTCTCGAAACCCCTGCATTTTCGTCTCATTTTCTATCCCATGACACCGTTATCTAAAAACGTCAGGATGTGTGAAGCGTGCCCAACAGTCAAGGCGGATATTTAGACGGATCCTTTCTGGTTGCCACTCCGGCGCTGGTGGGTTCCTGTTTTGAAAAAAGCGTGGTTTATGTCTGCACCCACAGTTCCGATGGGGCGATGGGGCTGGTGATTAACCAGCCGCTTGCGCATCTGGAATGCCGCGATGTGCTCAAACAACTGGAGATTCGCCCCATCGCCGATACCAGCCATGTGCCGGTGCATTTTGGCGGCCCCATGGAAACCGGGCGTGGGTTTGTCATCCATAGCGACGAATACGCCGTGGAAAATACCGTGCCGATGGAAAACGGGCTGGCACTGACCTCCAATATCGACGTGATGCAGGATCTGGCGATCGGCAGAGGCCCTGAGAAAGCGCTTCTCACCATGGGGTTTGCCGGATGGGCCGCCGGGCAGCTGGAGCATGAAATCGAGGAAAATGTGTGGATCAGCGTCCCCGCTTCCGCCGAGCTTGTGTTTTCCACCGACAACGAATCCAAATGGCTGCGCGCCGGCAGCATGGTGGGCATTGACCTGTATAAATTGTCACTAACCGCCGGGCATGCGTGAGGTTTTTATTGAGCTATCAAAACGATATGATACACAAGATGATAGATTTTTGTGGAGGGTGTTGTGGGCTTCCTAAAAGTTATTTGGTTTTCTGGAATTATAGGTTTTGGTTTGCTGCAAATCAGCGCCACGATTGCAGGACTAAAATATTGGTTTGGCGGGTACGCCACAGCAGCCTTTATTATAGGGATTTTCTTGGGACCTATTCCTTTTTTGGGCGGTATATTAGGCATCGTAGGAGCGATGAAAGTGTGGAACTGGACATTCTTAGGAGCCAGTGCTCTCTTTTTAGGACTCCCTCTTTTGCTTCTAGTTATAGTGGTGGCACAGGGATTATTTGAACACGCAAAAAACAAAACTCGCGTTCGTTAACAGCACAGATTGCTCATGAAAAAAGCATTATGTTTGGCGGCATATTCTACAGGCTTCTTGATAGTTAATCTTGTTCTATTTGGCGTGATGACGCTTATTTTGCTATTCCTGTTTGGAATGCATGGTGACATATCGCTCGTTGTCAGTACTTGGATTAGTGCTTTTACTGGCGCTGGAGCCGCTGCGTATCTCGTAGCATTGCTTGGGAGGAGATGGTCTCCAAATATAGGCGATAAGAGTTTTATGGTGGCTTTTTCCATTGGTGCATTTTTCTGGAATGGTTCTTCCCTCCTCATGGCTCCTGATATGAGTGAAATGGTAATTCGAGCAATTTCTGTATTTCTTACGCTTGGTGCGATTTGGCTTTCATGGAAAGTGGGATGGGATTGAGGAAAATGTGTGGATCAGCGTGCCCGGCTTCCGCACGGCTCTTTGGGCTAGATTGCTCTCGCCGCGCTGGCGCTGGCGTAGCGGGTCGTCGGCAACGCCTCCTCGCAATGACGAAAACACCGAACCTATACCAGCTTAAGTGTTTCCGCTTGTCTTTCCTGAACCCTGAATCCCGACCCCTGAATCCTTAATGAAAAGGCAACGGGTTTGCGCTACACTGCTCCTCATGCACCCGTCCTCTCCTGAATCGCCGGAAGCGAACGAACTGGTCTTACGCAGTGGCGAAATCCAGCGCGTGTTCAATCGCAAGATGGACCAGACCCATGTGCTGCAACAGGTGTACCGCTCCATTCAGGAGAGCAGCCGCTTTACCTTTTCCCATCGCCAGACGGACATCACCCCCGCCCTTTATAGCGAATTGGGGCTGACCGGCGAATCCTGCGCCTCCTTACAAAGCCTGCTCAGCCCCCTGCCGCGAGCGTATCCGGAGAATATCCTGTTTTTCCGTCGCGTATTTCACAGTGTGCTCGCCGAGGATGCCGAATTTGTCTCTCAACTGGCGAGCAAGGACATCGCCAGCCAGCATTTCTTCGCCCAATGCGAAACGGTGCTGCGGATGGGGTTGAGCGCGGCACTTGGCAAGGAATATACGGAGAAATCTCTCTTTAACCTCACCGCCGTGCAGGCCGCCAAACAGTATGGCAACGGGTTGAAAAAACGCCTGTTCCGAGGGCAGGAGGTGTTTTTCACCGTCAGCCAGTTGCTGGATGCCCCGCCGCTCGATCAAACCCTGCGGCGCAAGGTGTTTATCACCTACCACGCCGCGATTCTGGCCGGAGAGTATGTCTCGGCGCTGACCGATACGCGGTTTGTCTATGGTCAGATGCTGGCGGAGGAGCAGGCTTCCATCCCCATGGCCCATACGCGGGAGGATTACGGTTATTTCTTCGAGGCCGGGTTTGATATTGCCGCCACCGCGCTGACCCTGCTGCATGACCGTCTGCCTCAGCTCACGCTGGAGGCGTTCGAGTTGCGGAACATCCTGAAGCCGGAGGTGATTACCATCGCCAAAGCGCAGGCGAAACAGGGGATCGCCGGAAGGCTGCGCAAGCAACGCATCACCTTTGCGCTCACCAACGACGCCAAGCTGGGGCATATCCCCGCCATCACCCGCCGGTTGCTGAAACAATACGCCGTTCCTAAACCCATCACGCAGCAGAAGCAGCTTTTCACTCCTCATACGGAGGAAACCAAAGCCGTGCAGCAGGAAGCCGCGATGCAGGCGGCGCTCGCTGAAACGCGCACCAACGTCAATATGGGCGAGGTGCTATCGGCGAAGAAGGAGAAAGAAGCGATCGACGCCGCCCAGACCATTATCGACTTCTTCAAAAACCTGAAGCTCGACGGGGTGGAGATGGAGCAGGAGGTGGATCGCACCGGTGGCGATTTCTCCGACGACAGCAATGAGGAAGATCAGAAACGCGCCGTGGAAGAGGATGATAGCTACCTCGATTTCTCCTTCGACGTGTATGTGGGGGCGGCCACCAGCCGCCGCATGAAGGCCCGTGATATTATGCGCGAACTGCAACGCGGTAAAACAGCCACCTTCAAGAATGAAGGGGATTTTGTTTCCTTCATGAAGATCGTGCAGCAGCATCAGTCGCATAGCGCCGCCCGCGCTCCGGTGCGGAGCGAGCAGATGCGCTATCTGGATAAGGGGCGGATTGTCCACGGAGCACGGCACGCCGTCACCACCGAAAAACGCATGGCAGGCGAGCTGATTATCGACGAACAGCAGGATAAAGAGCGCGAGAAACGCGAGCGCGATCAACGCAAGGGTGAACGCAAATCGCACCGTGCGGAAGCGCCATCGGCGCAACCGGCCCCCCCCCGTGGGCGCGATGGCAGGGCGCAGCGCCCCAGCACCCGTCCCGCGGCAGCGGAAGTGGGGATGCTGAAAGAGAGTGATAAAATCACCTTTCAGCGCGACAGGGACAAGGATACGGGTAAGACCCGGTAGGGGAAGCAGCGATCCGCTCAGGCATGGTTCGTTATCAGCGTGTGTTGTGTGGTTCAGAGGATGGTGGAGCGTGTTATCCTGAGCCGAAGGCGAAGGATCTCCCTGCTTGTGTCAATCTATCCGTGTTTCGTGAACGGAGAGATCCTTCGGGGCAAGCCCCTCAGGATGACGTCCCTGCTGACGATTTACTACGCACCCAGCGACTGTTGCTTTTGCGCAACTTCCTAAAAAGGTAAATCGCCCTCATCGACATCGTCGAAGGTAATCGCACGCGGATCAAAGGCTGGTTTGGTGTCGATGGGGATCATATCGTAGAGCGTTCGCATCTCTTCCTTGATCTCTTCCGACGGCTCGCCAGTACCTGCGGCCACCACGGAACCGTATTCGCGCAGGTCGAACTGCTCTTTCTTTTCCAGCCGTTCTTTAATGATGGGGAAGTTCTTGAGGGGGGTCTTTAAATAGCAGTAAATCTGCTCATTAAAGACGTTTCGCCCGTTCACCAGAACGACGATCTCTTTATCGCGGAACTCCTCGTTCTCATAGGTCTCTTTCATCCCTATGGCGCGAGCAATCCAATATTTACGGACACTGTCTTGCAAAGAATCCCTGCCTAGCTAGGGCGCAAGCATACACCGGTTAAAAGGTTTTTTGTAGAGGGAAATGAAGTTTAGTAACGCCCACCGGATTCGCGCCCACCAAACAATGATGACAAACCCGCCATTGTAATAGGGGGGACAAGGCCTTGCACATCTAACCCTTGATCGGCCGCGCTTCTCGCATGATGCTCCAGCCCATTTCCCAGAGCCTGAGGGAGTGCAACCGTCATGGTATCAACAGAGGCGAAAATCATCTTCCTATCCCTTTCTTCAACTTATGATCTTACTTTACCATAGGCGGGGCGGGTGCTCCATGCCGTCATAAAACTTTCATGCACCAGCAGAGCGAGAACACTTACTACCCACATTGCAACGGTCATTGAGAGCTGTTCCATAAGGTCACTATAGCGCGCCTATATGAAGGAAATGTGAAAGGAAGCGAGGATTTTCGGGGTATTTTCGTTATAGCGTTTCCCATGTTTCCTTAAGCCCCGTCGTGCTTCGTTTCGTATAGGTTTACCACACGTCGCTTCGCTCCGCATGACGATTCTCCCGGCGTTACAGAGGGGGTAACGCAAAACGCCCCTCTCCGGAGGAAGGAGAGGGGCGTTTCGTGGGGGGTAGGCAGTCCGGAAGGTTGGAGGACCCTCCCGGTTTTTGTAACTTCAGACGGCGACGGCCTGAATGGCGTTCCCGCCTTGCTGCACGGCCGCTAGCACAGCCGTTTCGCAGTGTTTGAACAACTCGTTTTCGCTCCAGCGCAGGCTGATTTCTGCATAGCCAATGCTGATGGATGGGGTGGCGACCATCTCGGCTCCTACCTCCACCGGCTGCGAGCGGACAAACCAACGCAGGCGATTCAGCGCAATGGCAGCAGAGCTACCATTGGCCTCTACCAGCAGAATTCCTAACTGACTGGGTGAGATGCGTCCTACGCAATCTTCGCCGCGCAAATTGTTTTTGCAGCGGTTGGCAATGGCATAGACGAGTTTGTCGGCGGCTTCCTGCCCGTATTGTTGTTGGACTTCGTAGTAGTTATCCACTTCCAGTACGGCAAGCGTGGCGTAGATCTGGTCGCGGTTCATGTAGAAGCGCACCATTTCCAGATCCTTCATGAAAGAATCGTAATTGGGCAGGCCGCTGCTGCTGTCGATGATCTCGTAGCCTTTCAGCGCGCCGGTGGTTTGGCGCGTGGCCTCCAGCGATTGCCGGATGGTCAGATCACGCAGAATCAGCTCGAAAACTGCCGAACCCATATCACCGGAAACGCGATGGATTTTGCATTCAAACGGGACTTTGATCCCCTCCTGATTGATGCAGGTGAATTCGCGTAATTTGCTCACGACATCGGCGAGGTCGGGGGCAAAATCCTCAAACTCCAGAAAATCATCAATCGCTTCTTTAATGGGGGCGGCAACCAGCATCCGCAAATCTTTTGTTTGCAGTTCGTTCGCCGGGATGCCAAGAAGGTTCTCGGCTTTGTCGTTGGCTTCCAGAATCAGCAGCGTCTTCTCGCTGTTGTTCTGTACGATGGTAAGGACCGCATCGGTACGGCGTTTGGGGGTCGTTATCATGTGTGTAGTCCTTTTATGTGCACTCCCTGAAGAAGCATCGTCGGACGTTCGTGCTTCCTATTGAGAGATAATAAGAAAATCTGAAGAATTTGTAAATCAAAAAACTGTCACATTTATTTATAATTTAATTAACATTGATCGGGGTGGGCAGGTGATGGAGAGTGGTGATCTCAAAAAACGCCTTATTTATCAAAGCAATCACCGGGGATGTAAGGAAACGGACTGGATCTTCGGTGCTTTCTGTGAGGTGTGGATTGATCGGCTTTCTGAGGTCCAATTGCAGGAATACGACCAATTGTTGCAGATGCCAGATGTGGACCTCTACCGCTGGTTTACGGGTGAACAGCCGGTTCCGGAGGAGGTGTTGCGTAATTCGGTCTGGACTTTACTCAAAAATATGGCCATTTTCACCGCGCAAAATGCGTAGAGGCTTTATTAACAATGCAGCTGTAGGTTGCCTGTGATGGATGAGCCACAGACCTTTTTATTTACCAGTGAGGCGGTGTCGGAAGGGCATCCCGATAAAATCTGCGACCAGATTTCCGATCATATTCTGGATGCCTATCTGCGCGAGGATCCGTTTGCGCGGGTGGCGGCGGAGGTGCTGGTTACCACCGGGCGCGTGGTGATTGCGGGCGAGGTGCGTGGTCCCGAAAGCATGACCTCCGCTCGCATTGAGCAGATCGCACGGGACTGCATTCGTGGCATTGGCTACGAAGACCCGGATTTCCACTGGCAGAAGGTGCAGGTGGATGTGTTGTTGCATCGGCAATCGCCGGATATTGCGCAGGCGGTGGACGCCACCAGCACCAAGGAAGAAGGGGCAGGCGATCAGGGCATTATGTTCGGCTATGCCTGCGATGAAACGGCTGCGTTTATGCCTGCGCCGGTTTATTATGCCAACCGTATCCTCCACGAATTGACGCGGATGCGCAAATCCGGCGAGGCCAAAGGGCTAATGCCCGATGCCAAAAGCCAGATTACGCTGGTTTATAAAGAGGGGCGTCCGCTGAAAGCCTCTAGCGTTGTGGTATCCACGCAACATGTGGCGGGCCTTTCGCAAGCCGAGATTCGTGAAATGGTGCGGGTGTGCGCGCAGCGCGTACTGCCAGAAGGCTGGATGTGCGACGAACACCGGTTTCTGGTTAACCCTTCCGGGCAGTTTGTGGTCGGCGGGCCGGTGGGCGATGCCGGACTCACGGGCCGTAAAATTATTGTGGATACCTATGGGGGCTCGGCCCCGCATGGCGGGGGGGCGTTTTCGGGCAAGGACCCCACCAAGGTGGATCGCTCAGCCGCCTATGCGGCGCGCTATCTGGCGAAGAATGTGGTGGCGGCAGGGCTGGCGCGGCGCTGTACCATTCAGCTTGCTTATGCGATTGGGGTTTCGTACCCGCTCTCCTTCTATATTAATACGCATGGTACCGGCAAAGTGCATTGGCAGGTGATTGCCGATAGTTTGCAGGAATTGATGGATCTAAGCCCCAAAGGGTTGCGCGAGCATCTCAAGCTGAACCGTCCCATTTATGCGCGCACCGCTGCCTATGGCCATTTTGGCCGCGAACCAGAGGCGGACGGCGGATTCTCCTGGGAGAAGCTGGATCTGGTGAAGGATTTGCAGCGGCTTTTGTAGGCGATGCCTAGAGTTGTAGAATTTTAGAAATTTGGAATTTCAGAACATTAGAATACTAGAATGGTGTTGACAAGATAGTGGGGTAAGGAACCCTAATCATCTAATCATCTAATCATCTAATCATCTAATCATCTAATCATCTAATCATCTAATCATCTAATCATCTAATCATCTAATCATCGCTCATCGAACATGATCCTCTACCCCGCCATTGACCTCAAAAACGGAGCCTGCGTGCGATTGCTGCGCGGGGATATGGATGCCGCCACGGTGTATAGTGACGACCCTGCCGCGCAGGCGCGGGTGTTTTTTGAGGCGGGTTGCCCCTGGCTGCATGTGGTGGATCTGGATGGCGCCTTTGCTGGTACCTCGTCGAATCGCGTGGCGATTGAGGCGATCCGTGCCGCCGTGCCTGGGATGCAGATCCAGCTTGGCGGGGGGATTCGCTCGCTTGCTGCCATGGAAGGATGGCTTTCAGCGGGGATCACGCGGGTGATTCTGGGTACCGTCGCCGCTCGCGATCCGCAGTTGGTGCATGAAGCTTGCCGACAGTTTCCAGGGCGGATTGTGGTGGGGATCGACGCACGCGGTGGCAAGGTGGCGGTGGAAGGCTGGGCGGAAACGAGCCAACTCACGGCGCTTGAACTGGCTTCGCGCTTTGAAGGGGCGGGGGTTTCGGCCATTATTTACACCGATATTGACCGTGACGGCACGCTTTCTGGCGTGAATCTGGCGGAGACGCGGGGGCTTGCCGAGCAGGTCGCGATTCCGGTGATTGCATCGGGCGGTGTCGGGAAGTTAGAGGATATTCAGGTGCTTGTGGGGAGTGGCCTTGCCGGTGTGGTGGTGGGCAAGGCGCTGTATGATGGGCGGGTGGCCTTGCAGGATGCGCTGTCCCTGCTTGGTATGCGTTAGGCGCATATCTGTAGCGCATTCTTTGCGTTTGTATTCCTGTCTCGCATAACGCATAGTCGCTTTTGCAAGTTACTTACTTTTGTGTAGTAGCTTTCGCCCGGAAGCGATTCTGGGGCCCATCGTGGAAATGCCTCTCCGCGCATGGGCAAGCCTCCCTGTTTTATTGGCCGGGCCTCCTCACGGGGGTCCGGTTTTTTTTGTTGACAGATTGGGGGTTGCGAGTAGGTCTAATCTATTTTAGAATGGTGTCCGCTATGTCAGGGACTTTAGAACATACGCCGCTTGCTTTGGCGAATACGTTCATCAGTATGTATGGAGGCCAGGACGGTATCCAGCATATGAAGCTGCAGAAGCTTGCCTATTATGCGCATGGCTGGTGGCTTGCTTACAATGGTGCCCCCTTTTTGTCTGAACGCCCTCAGGTGTGGCGTTATGGCCCCGTATTCAAATCTATGTATGCCGCGTTGAAGCATCATGGCGCCTCCCCTATATGTGACCCGCAGCGTGATTCGCCGTTCACTGATCCCGTAATCATTGCAGATTTAGATGTGTTGCCTGTGGTGCGGTGGGTGTGGGAGAGATACTCGCCATACACGGCGGTGGAATTGTCTGATATGACCCACGAGAAGGGGACACCTTGGCGGCGTATTGCGGAGGAAAGGAACTTTTTGGTTCCTAACGATCTTGTCATTCCGGACGAACTTATCAGTGATTTTTTTCAACGTGAGGCATCAGAGTTGAGATCTAAGCCTGCATGATGGATAGTGTAAAAAGCACCGTTCGACTTCGTGTCGGGAAAGAATCAGCTGGTATTCGTCAGCTTGATGATACTCCTACGGGCGAAGAGGAGCTGGAGGATGATTTTGCTGATTTGCGACATAGGTCGCTGTCACAGGATATCAGCGAACGCAAACTTTTTGCTGAGAGGGCATACTGCATCACTAAGACGTGGATGTTCTTTCTGATCGTTGTTACCACCCTGCAGTTTTTTCTGAGAAAGTATGGGTTTGGGCTTTCCGGAACAGAATTTAACGTTGTATTTTCTACCACAACGGCATCTATCCTGATTTTTTGGTATTTGGTTGGGCGCTATTTGTTCAGTTATAAAAAGTAGCACCCTTTATTATCCATGTGTACGTACAGAGCCATGACCCTCATCGCCCCTTCGATTCTCTCTGCCGATTTCGCCCGTTTGGGAGAGGAGGTGCGCGCCGTGGATGCCGCCGGTGCCGATATGATCCATGTGGATGTGATGGATGGTGCTTTTGTACCCAACCTCACCATCGGCCCGTGCGTGGTGAAGGCGCTGCGCCCGCATACGCGCAAACTTCTGGATGTGCATTTGATGATTGAGCGGCCAGACAGCCTGATTCCTGCATTTGCCGAGGCCGGAGCGGATATCCTCACCGTCCATGCCGAAGCTTGCGTGCATCTGGACCGCACCGTGCAGCTGATCCACTCGCTGGGGGTGAAGGCGGGGGTGTCGCTGGTGCCTTCCAGCCCGCCGGAATTGCTCGATTATGTGTTGGACAGGCTGGATCTGGTGCTGGTGATGACGGTCAACCCCGGATTTGGCGGACAGGCGTTTCTGCCTTCGCAACTCCCGAAAATTCAAGCGATCCGGGAGCAGATTGCTCGCACAGGCAAGGCCATCCATCTTCAGGTGGATGGTGGCATCAACCGCGAAACGGCGCGTGCGGCGGTCTCCGCCGGAGCGGATGTGCTGGTGGCGGGGACGGCGGTGTTTGGCGGCGGCGATTATGCCGCCCGGATTGCGGAGCTGCGCGGATGAGCCGCTTGTGGAAACACGCACTCCTCGCCGGGGCCTGCATGGGGTTGCTCGCCGGGCTGCTCTGGTGGCTGGGTGGGGCCAAGCAACGCTGGGTGGTCTATTATGGCAGTGCGTTGCCCGCCAGCGACTTCACCCCTTACGATGTGATTGTGTTTGACGCGGTGGGGCATCCGCCGCTGGGGCCTCTGCGTGAGGATGGCAAGCAGCGCATCATTCTGGGCTATATCAGCCTGGGGGAGGCGTCGAAGGATCGCCCTTACGAGGTGCACGACCTGCCGGGGGTGAGGCTTGCCGAAAACCCCTTCTGGAAGGGGAGTTATACGATCGATATCCGCCGTCCGGAATGGCAGGATTTTGTGCTCGACACGCTGCTGCCGGAGATCCTCAATAACGGGTTCGACGGCATTATGATCGACACCTATGACAGCGCATTGGAGCTGGAGAAGCAGGATCCCATAACCTATAAGGGGATGCGCGATGCCGGGGTGTCTTTCATCAAACGCATCCGCGAGCGCTATCCGCGCATGAAGATCATGCTGAATCGCGGGTTTGACATTCTGCCGCGTGTCGCGCCGGTGATCGACATGCTGCTGGTGGAAAGCGTGCTCGCCGACTACAACTGGGATACCAAAACCAGCAAATTGTTTCCCGATGCTGCCTACCGTGAACACACCAAACTGTTTCACGAGATGGCGAAGCTGCATCCGAAACTGCGCATTATGACGCTTGATTACTGGGACCCAGCCGATAAGGCAGGGGTGAAGAACCTGTATAACATCCAGCGCCAAAGCGGTTTTATCCCTTACGTTTCGACGATTGACCTCCAGCAGGTATATGCGGAACCGAAGTGATTTGTTGTATACCCGATAATGGGTTGACTTCGCGTATTTTCGGGTATACATTTAATCGATGCAGATTGCCTTTGACCCGCTCAAGGATATTGCCAATCAACGGAAGCATGGCCTCTCTCTTGCAGATGCATCTCTGATGGATATGGATGCTGCGGTCGTTTTTCCTGATACCCGAACGGATTACGGAGAATCACGCTCCATTGCATTCGGCCTCATCAGAGGACGGCTGCACGTGATGGTGTTCACCGCCAGAGGGTCGTGGGTGCGTGTGATTTAGCTGCGCAAAGCCAACCACAGAGAAAGGAAACGCTATGAAAACGCCCGAATATATCGAATATGAGGATGGGACACGCATCCTGCTGGATGAAGATGACGCACCTGAATTAGACGATGATTTCTTCGCGCATGCCGTCCCGTTCAGTCAGGCTCATCCTGAGTTGCATGCTTCGTGGAAACAAGGGCGTGGCCGTCCCCGCAAGGCGGACGCCAAGCGCAAGGTGATGCTGCGGATTGATCCGGATGTGCTGGAGGGCTTCAAGGCCCATGGAAAAGGCTGGCAAACGCAGATGAATGCCGCGCTCCGGGACTGGATCACCCGGCATCCGGTGTGATGTCATTAAAGTTTAATTTGTTGATGGCCTATCAAAATGATAGGGTTTCTGGCATCTTAACTATCCAAAGGAAATATTGATATGGCGATGTTCAGAACGTCTGGCGAGGGGGGGGCAGCCCCCGTTGTGGACCTCAATGCTCCCACCACGCTTTCTGCGCAACAGCTGCAATCGTATAATCTGAAGCCAGGTGTCACGGTTGGAGAGGTGCGAGCGGCTCAGAGTGCGTACCAGCTTGCGCAATATCAGGAGATGTATGGCTTACCCGCGGATTCTACCCTACAGGACGTGCTAGCATATCAGCAGCAGGCGGAAGCGGTTCGCCGTAACAACGGTTGACATGCCCCTCTCCATCCGCCCCGCTACCCCTGAAGATGCAGGGTTGATTCTCACCTTCATCCGTGAGCTGGCGGAGTATGAGAAGCTACTGCACGAGGTGCAGGCGGATGAAGCGCAGCTCCGCGCCACTTTGTTTGCGCCTACTCCCAAGGTGTTTGCGCGCATCGCGGAAGCAGGGGGCGAGCCGGTGGGGTTTGCTTTGTATTTTTTCAATTATTCCACTTTTCTGGGTAAGCACGGCCTGTATATTGAGGATGTGTATGTCCGTCCGGCCTATCGCGGGTGCGGCTATGGCACGGAACTGTTCCGCGATCTGGCGCGGATTGCCCTTTCCGAAGGCTGCGGCCGTATGGAATGGTGGGTGCTGGACTGGAACGATCCGGCGATTGCCTTCTATCGTAAGCTGGGAGCCGAACCGATGAGCGACTGGACCGTGTTTCGCCTGACGCGGGATGCGCTGGAGCCGCTGGCAGTGACACCTTAGATAGCGTCGTCATATTCGCCAAGGCGTAGCGAAAATGCGGGGTTGCGAGAACCGGAAGTTCCAATGTATACAGACATACATGAAAGCCGGAAGCGTAGAAACCCTGCATTTGCAGCAAGCTATGGTAGAATAGGACGACAGTATCTAATGCGCGAAAATATCCTCGTCCTGCCAGCCCATGCGGTCGAGCGCGACACGGGTGGGGAGGAAGTCAAAACAGGCTTGGGCTGCTTCCATCCGGCCTTCGCGGATTAGCATGGTTTGCAGGATGTCGCGGATGCGGTGCAGATACAGCACATCGGAGGCGGCGTAGGCCAGTTGCTCGTTGCTGAGGCTGGCGGCACCCCAATCTGAGCTTTGCTGCTGCTTGGAGATGTCGATCCCCAGCAATTCGCGGCAGAGTTCCTTGAGTCCGTGCCGGTCGGTATAGGTGCGGCACAGGCGCGAGGCGATTTTGGTGCAGAAGATCGGCGCGATGATGATATTCAGGCTTCGTTGCAGCAAGGCCACGTCAAACCGCGCATAATGCATGATTTTCTGCCGCGTGGGGTCGGCGAGCAAGGCCGCCAGACGGGGGGCGTGTACGGGGCCGGGCGCTATTTGTACCAGATGGATATGGCCGTCTTCGCCGCAGAGCTGCACCAGACATAACCGATCACGGGCATTGTTCAGCCCCATTGCTTCGGTGTCTACCGCCACGCTTCCCGTTACGACCACGCCTTCCGCAAGGTCGCCCTGATGCAGCGTGTAGGCGAGGTTTTCCACCGCCTAGGCCGCGCTTTTCGCTGCCTGAACCTGCTTTTTCAGCTTCACCGCTTTGGGGGTCAGCTTCAGGTTGGAGGTGCCGATCAGGTACGAATCCAGCCCGCCATTATGCTCCACGGTGCGCAGGGTGCTGGCAGCAATGCGCAGCGGCACGCGGCGTCCCAGCGCGTCGCTGAGCAGCGCGACATGCTGGATGTTGGGCATAAAAACACGGCGGCTTTTGCGTTGCGAGTGGGAGACTTTATTCCCGCTTTGCGCGCCTTTACCGGTCAGATCACAAGCAAATGTCATGGTTTCTCTCCTGAATCTAAAGGGGAGAAGTTCTAAATCCTTTTTGGGGTAAGGTCAAGCGTTGTTGAGAGGTGTATGCGGTTTACTTCAGAGGTGGTTAAAAGTCGTTCCAGTAGGGAGCCATTCCCCTAAAAGAGCGCACTTCTTCTACAGATTGGTTTGCGATGGTTTGGATCGCGGAAACCAGCGTTTGAGCCGATGCCCGATGCAGAGTGTTACAGGGGCGAACGGTAACATGGTAGAATCTGGGGCGCAGATAGTCGTGCAGCTGATTGCGTTCAATTTTTCTGAGTCCAAGGATGATTCTGGGGAGCTCTCCACGCTCTATATGGACAAAGAGAATCTTCCCGACGTCTTTCCAGGGAATGGTTAGCATTCCCCGCTTGTCGATGTATGATTTTATGATCGCACGTTCCCCAATTTTCCAGCTACTGGAAAGGCATAGGGGAATGTGGATATGTTCTTTGGTTACCGTGACGTTCAGGTTTTCAGTTGTTTTTCCTAACAAAACATCCTGAATGGAGTAGGTTATTTTCCATAGGAACGGTATGGCAATCATACAGGCGAACAGACTGCCGGAGATGTAATGTGCATCTTTTGCGAGGCTCATGAAGGCCAGAAACGAGAAGATTACCAGTATCGGAATAAGCAATATTGCCTCAAGGAGGGCGGTAAAGCGGTATGCGTTTGGGTATCCAAGGTCAATCTGTGCCGTTTCCACCGCCATGGTCGCTTCCTTTGGTTTTTTAAACTCTGCCGGGCCATTATAATGGCGGTGTATTCGATTGGTATTGAAAAACCGCTGCATCCTGTGCGGAACTCTGCTATAGATGGCCGCATGAGAGTTTTTTCCCTATGCCTAATGGTGGGAGCGGTGCTGGCGGGGGCGTTTGCCGCCTATGCTCGCACGCCGCTGGTGGTGATTCGTTTCAATCAGCGGGCGGTCTATTTTGAGCGGCCTTTGTATCAGGCGGCGTCGCAGGCGATTAAAGTGAAGCCGGATGTCGCGTTTGAGGTGGTGGGGTTGGTGCCCGACAAGACCTACCGCTCCTGGGCCGAGCAAAAGGCTTCCGAAGTGAAGGAGAGTCTGGTGAAAATGGGGGTTCCCGCCTCACGCATACAGGAAACGGTGGAGACCGGTTCCACGCCGGAGCCGTATGCGCAGGTGCATGTGTATGTGCGGTGAGGGAGGGGAGATGATGGATGACTGGAATCGGGATGACTGGAACTTTAGAAATTTGGAATTTCAGAACTTTAGAATATTAAAATGGTATTGACAGAGTTTCAGCCACCAGCAGCATCCTGCTAATCATCTAATCATCTAATCATCTAATCATCTAATCATCTAATCATCTAATCATCTAATCATCTAATCATCTAATCATCTAATCATCTAATCATCTAATCATCTAATCATCGCTTATCGAGTCATCATCCCATGTCTTCCCACGCAATCGACCCGCTGTTACTGGAAATTCTGGTCTGCCCGCTGACCAAGGGGCCGCTGGAGTATGATGCGGCCGCGCAGGAGCTGGTCAGCCGCAAGGCGGGGCTTGCCTATCCAATCCGTGACGGGATTCCCATTATGTTGGTGGATGAAGCGCGTCGGCTTGCGGGATCGCTATAGCATCGCCACGAGCGCGAGGTAACGTCCTGCCTTGCCAAGGGTGACCAGCAGCAGGAAGGTTGGCAGAGGGGTTTTGAGCGCTCCGGCGATGACGGTCAACGGGTCGCCGATGAAGGGGATCCATGCCCCCAGCAATGTCCATACACCGAAACGTTGATAGAGGGCGGTTGTGCGAGCAAGTTGCACGCCTGAGAGCGGAAACCAGCGGCGGTTCCGGAAGTGCCACACATAACGACCCAGCCCCCAGTTGATGCAGGCTCCCAGCACATTTCCGGCGGTGGCGACCGTCACGAGCAGCAGGGGGGAATGGGCGCCCTTCAGGATCAGGCTTGCAAGCACCGCTTCGGATTGTGCCGGAATCAGGGTGGCTGCGAGCAGTGCGCTTGTGAAGAGAAGTCCAATCTCTACCATCATATCCCGTTTCCCAATGATTCCCAGACGCCTTTCACCCCTCCCTGAATGGGAGGGGTCGGAATCGTTCACGATTCCGGGGGAGGGTGTCATGCTGACGCTGAGCGCAGCGAAGTGGAAGCATCTCCCCGCTTGCGTCAACCTATCCGCGTTTCGTAAAGGGAGAGATCCTTCGGGGCAAGCCCCTCAGGATGACCACCCCCTCCCGGCCTCGCTGGCGATTCGCTACGCTCACGCCGCTCGCCGACCTCCCCCATCAAGGAGGAGGTGAAACAGGCGAGGCCGTCTGGGAAATAATAGAAAACGCTATCGTTTCCCCAAACGAAAAGGCCCTCTCCGGATGGAGAGGGCCTTTCTTGTATCGCGAGACGGATGCTTATGAAATGCTGAAGAAGCTTTCGTCCACATCGCCGGCATGTACGTCGTAAATCGTGATGGTGTTGCCACCGCCCAGATTGACGATCGCCGTGCCATCCACATCGGCGGTAACGGCCGCCACAGCGTCTGCTGCGTCGAGAATACCGCTTCCGTTGATGTTGGAGGCCAGCTCGATGAGATCGTAGCCGATTTTGAAATCAGCGATTTCATCGTCGCCGCTGCCGTCGCCGAAGAGGAACACGTCCTCACCGGTGCCGCTATTGAGCGAGTCATTGCCAGTGCCGCCGACGAGGTAATCGTTACCCGTGCCACCGGTCAGGTAATCGATTCCAGCGCCGCCGAGCAGGTCGTCATGGCCGGAGCTACCTTCGATGTAATCGCCACCGTCGTTGCCTTCGATGTAGTCATTGCCAGCGCCACCGAGCAGGCAATCTTTCCCGTCGCCACCAACCATATTGTCGGCACCGTCGTTGCCTTCGATGTAGTCGCTGCCGTTGCCGCCCTGAACGTCATCGTCGCCCGAACCGGCCAGAATGACGTCGTCGCCATCATTGCCTTCCAGGTAATCGTTGCCGTCATTGCCTTGCAGGTTGTCGTTGCCTTTGCCGCCGATAATGCCATCGGAGCCGTCATTGCCCTCGATGTAGTCATTGCCGTCGCCGCCGCGGAGTTGATCGTCATCGTCGCCACCGAGGAGATTGTCGTCCCCGTCGTTGCCTTCGATGTAATCTTCGCCTTCGTTGCCTTGGATATTGTCGTTGCCTTTTCCACCGGTAATGTGGTCATCGCCTTCATTGCCTTCAGCATAGTCGTTGCCGTCGCCACCGAGAATGGTGTCGTCGCCGCCGTTGCCGAGGATGTTGTCGTTGCCTTCGTTGCCTTCGATGGAATCGTCGCCGAGGCCACCCTGCACGTCGTCGTCACCGAGACCTGCAAGCAGTGTATCGTCGCCCTTACCACCAAGCAGGTAGTCATTGCCGACGCCGCCAACCAGCAGATCGTCGCCATTGCCACCTTCCAGGTAATCACGACCTTCGCCGCCGAGCAGCTTGTCGTCGCCATCACCGCCGAAGAGGTAATTGTCGCCATCGTTCCCGGTGATGACGTTGTCGAGGCCGTTCCCGATACCGTGAATGTTGTTGGCGAGTGCGCCAGAAACCGTCACATTTTCCAAAATCAGGTGTTCCACACCCTTACCAAGCGTGTATCCGCTCTTGGCTACTACAATGTCGATGCCGCCCTTATCGGTGACGGTATCTTCTGTGTGCGTAACCAGGAATACATCGTTGGCAGAGGTTCCGGTCAGGCTGTCGCCTGGGCCAATGAGATTGTCAAACGAAACCGAGGCACCTACGGCCGCAGTCGCGCAATCCTTCTCATCGGCATTCAGGACCGCGTGGTCCTGAAAAATAGAACCCGAAAGAGTTGCCATTGAGAGTTGCTCCTTTAAAAGTACGAAACGCTTACATGTGGCAAAATGCGCACACATAAAACGAGGGGGTGATAGCAGCTCTTATGCTGCGGTGCAACCCAGAAGCATAAAATTTTCTGTAAATTTTTGCGATCTTCTTAAGGGGTGGCGGAAATGCTGGGCTTCGCCAGTTTGGCACGCCATTCGCTTAGTAGGGGGAGAAACAGCAATGGGTATAGGCGATGCGTGTTCTCTTCTACAGTCTGATGATAGGCGTTTGTGCGTGGGTGATGTCCAGTCAGGTGGCAGCGGTTTCGCGCATTAAAGACGTGGTGAGCGTGGAAGGAATCCGCGAAAATCCGCTGATCGGGTACGGTCTGGTGGTGGGGCTTAATGGCACGGGTGATAAAATCAAGAACAATAAATTCACCGAGCAAAGCCTGATTTCGTTTCTGGAGCGTTTGGGGGTCAATACCCGCGATAGCCAGCTCAAGAGCAAGAATGTGGCCGCTGTGACAGTGACGGCATCGCTGCCGCCTTTTGCCCGCAACGGGAGCCGGTTGGATGTGAATGTCAGCGCCATGGGGGATGCGAAAAGTTTGCTGGGCGGCACGTTGCTTGCCACTCCCTTATATGGAGCGGACGGAGAAGTGTATGCGGTGGCGCAGGGGAAATTAGCGGTCGGCGGCTTCAGTGCGGGTGGCGATGCGCAGAGCGTGACCAAGGGTGTGCCTACCAATGCAGCGGTGGTCAATGGTGCGATTGTAGAACGCGAAATTGCGTTTGCGCTGAACGATATGCAGTCGGTGAAGCTGGCGCTTAATAACCCCGACCTCACCACGGCAGAGCGGATTTCCAAAACCATCAATGCGTCGCTGGGCGGTATTTCCGAGGTGATGGATCCGGGTACGGTGCAGGTGACCATTCCCAGAGGCGCGGGGAGTGCTGCGACGGTGCTCGCTAAGCTGGAGCAACTAACCGTTTCCCCCGATCAGGCCGCGAAGATTATCATCGACGAATCCTCCGGTACCATCGTGATGGGTGATGATGTGCGGATTGATACCGTGGCGATTGCGCAGGGCAATCTGGTGATTCGGGTCAATGAGTCGGCGCTGGTATCGCAGCCCGAACCCTTCGCGCCGGAGAGTGCTGCGACCGTCGCCGTGCCCAAAACCGATATTACGGTGGATGAAGGTGCGGGGAATCGCATGGCGATTGTCGAGCAGGCGGCCACGCTTCGGGAATTGGTCGGCGGGTTGAATGCGCTGGGGGTTGGGCCGCGGGATCTCATTAGCATTTTGCAGGCAATCAAAGCGTCTGGCGCGCTGCAAGCCGATATTCAAACGATGTAGGGGAATGGCCATGGATCTGACATCCACACAAGGGCTGGTTGCGATGGGGCAGGCGCAGCATGCTGAGAAGCGCATGCAGGCCATGGTCGGTGCCACAGCAGGAGCGGCGACCAGCGGCAAGCGTGAAGAAATCCGCGAAACGGCAGAGAAGTTTGAGGCCATGTTCCTTTCTGAAATGGTGAAAAACATGTTCTCCGGGATTGAGGTCGATCCCATGTTTGGGGGGGGGTATGGCGAGGAAGTGTTCCGCTCCATGCTGGTAGAGGAATTCGGTAAGGCCATGGGGGCGGCAGGCGGAATCGGGCTTGCTGATCATGTGGAACGGCAAATGTTGCAAATGCAGGAGGTATCCCATGACGCATAACATGGCGCAAAACGGATTTTCGATGGATGAACTGATTGGGTTGACGTCCAAGCTCGCCCGTTTGATGGCAGAAGAGGTGCAGCATCTCAAAGCGATGCGTCTGCGCGAGGTGGAAGCGCTGCAACCTCAGAAACTGGAGGCGTTGCGCGGTGTGGAGCGGCTGCGTGACCGGGTGAAAGCCAATCCTGCCGTCTTGGCCGGGCTTTCGGAAGAGGAGCGGGAGGATTTTCGCTCGGTGGCTGGCATGTTTGAATCGATTCTGGTGGAAAACCATAACCGACTGAAAGCGGCCCGCGATATTAACCGCCAATTGATGCAGATTATCCGCGATTCCGTGGCCGAGCAGGTGGGTTCGCCGCGCTATACGGCGCGCGGGGATCGTCGCTCGGTGGGAGCGGAATCGATGGCGTTGCGGTTTAACGAAATGGCATAGGGGGCGTTTGAAAATTTCCAAGGTTCTACTGTTCCACCGTCCTAAAGTTCTAAGGTTCTCATCTCCATGTCCCTCTCCCTAGCACTCAACAATGCGATTTCCGGACTGAATATTAATCAGTCGGTGCTGGGTGTTATTTCCCAGAATATCGCCAACGCCAATACGGAAGGCTATTCGCGGCAGGTGGTGGAGCAGGGCGCGCTTTACACCGAGGGGGTGGGGTCGGGCGTTAGTCTGGAAGCGATCAACCGCAAAATCGATTCCTTTATGATCACAGCGCGCCGCAGTCAGGGGGCCGAAGTCGCCAAGGGTGCGGTGATCGCCGATTATCTGGAGCGGTTGCAGCTTTCCTTCGGCCAGCCTAATCTGGGGGCGGATCTGGCGGCCTATGTCGATAACTTTTTCAATGCCGCGCAGGACCTTGCCGATAGCCCGGACCGTGCCTCGACGCGGCAGGCTTTTGTGGGGAATGCGGTGATTCTGGCTGATCAGATCTCGACGCTGGCGCGCAATATGGAAACGCTGCGATATGAGGCCGACCGCGATCTCGATGATGCACTCACGCTGGTGAATACCCAGACGCAGATTCTCTACGACCTGAATCATTCCCTGAATCTTGCCTATGCCAATGGCAACTCCACCGCCGGATTGTTGGATCAGCGGGATCTGGCGTTGCAGAAAATCGCCGAAATGGTGGATATCCAAACCAATTTCTCCCCCAGTGGTGCGGCCAATGTCTCTATCGCCGGGGGGTTGTCGCTGCTGACCGAAACCCGTTACAAGATGGAATATATCCCGGCCACCAGTCTGGCGCAGGTGATCAACGGCACGCAATTCCGGGACGTGAGTCTGGTGCCGGTGGACGAAGATGGCGTAGCTCGTGGCAAGGCGATTGAGATCGTGGCTCCCTCGGTGGTGGGGGAGCTGGATACTAAGGTGCGCGCCGGAAAAATGCGTGGGCTTTTAGAGCTTCGCGATATTGAAATCCCCAAAATCCTCGCCGAGCTGGATGAGTTTGCTGAAACCCTGCGCGACGAAGTGAATGCCATCCACAATGATGGCGCTGGGTTCCCGCCTCCTACGACGTTGCTTGGCACCCGTCCCGTGACGATCAATGACGCGCGTGACTGGCAGGGCACGATGCAGATTGCGGTGCTGAATAACCGTGGCGAGCCGATCCCCAGTCCCTATGCCTCAGAGGATGAAACCAACGGGATTCGTCCGCTGGTGCTGGATCTGGAGGGGCTGGATATTGGTAATGGCGTTGCAGGCCGCTGGACAACCGAAGATGTAATGGATGAGTTAAACGCCCATTTCGGCACGCCGCAGAAGAAAATCCATCTTAACGGACTCAACGATATTCGTCTGGTTTCCATGACCGAGAATGATCCGGCCGGTACCGGGTTTTCCTTCGATTTTGATCTGGAAAATATTTCCGCTAACGATGTGGATCTGGATATCACGGCGATTAGTTTTTCGGCGGGTGCATTGGTGGGCGGGCTGCCAAACACCCAGACGGTGCATGCCGGGGATTGGGGGCGCACGGGGACGGAGTTTTCGTTCGACGCAAATCTTGCGGGTTTGTGCACGATTAGCATCGATGTGCAGGTGACCAACTCGCTCGATGGTTCCATTGAAACAGCGACGATTGAATTTACGGTGGACCCATCAGTACTGGAACAGAAAAACGACCGCTATCTGGGAACCGTCACCGCTGGTACAGCCACGGAGGAACTGCCGATTGACTTCTCTCGCTTTCTCACCGCCTCGCTGGTGGATGCGGAGGGGAACGCGGTCACGACCGACGATACGGAAGGGTTCCTGCAACTGACGGCCGGAGACGGTGATCTGGCAATTGCTATCGACGAACTGGACAGCAAGGAATATGGGCAGCTTTCTGATACCCCCCCTTTGCTGGGGACGGATCGCGGTTTTTCCTTCTATTACGAGCTGAATAATTTCTTCGTCCGCCACGATACGACCGCAGGGAGCGCCTACACCATGGCGGTGCGGGAGGACATTGCCCGCAACCCTAACTTTGTGGCGACCGGTGAACTGGTGGCAAGCTATCAGCCTGCGAATCCTACCACACCTTACTATACCTATCAGTTGGGTGCCGGGAATAATGCTGTGGTACAGCGGATCGCCAGTCTTTCGGCGCAGCAGGTGGGATTTGATGCGGCGGGGTCGCTGCCTTCCACCAGCGATACGCTTTCCAGCTATGCGTCCACTATCGTGGGGGCGGCAACGGCGAAAACATTGGAAATTCAGCAGCTTCATGATCATGCGAGCCTGATCCTGCAAGGCTATGAAGAACGAGCCAATGCCGCTTCCGGTGTGAATCTGGACGAAGAGCTGGCCAATACGGTCATTTACCAGAATGCCTACGCCGCATCGGCGCGCATTATCACGGTGACCGATGAGTTATACACCACGCTGTTGCAGGCGTTTTAGAGGGTAGGACATCATGACGTTTAATCGTGTTAGCACATTGGCCCAGCATCAATCGGTGCTCAACAATGTCTCGAAGGTGCAGAGCGAGCTCTCCACCCTGCAACGGCAGATTTCCAGCGGCAAGAAGGCCAACACCTTCTCCGAGCTGGATGTGCGCGTGGAGGTGGTGAATGCGGTAGAATCCAAAATCCGCAAGGCCGAGCAGTATCAGGATAGCAATAACCTGATCGTCTCACGGCTGGAAACCACCAATGGCGCGGTCAACGGCCTGATTGACGTGGTGACGGAGATTCGCCGCGTGATGCAGACAGCGCGGAGCGCCACCACACCCCAATACCCCATCTTTATCCAGACGCTGAAAAACAACATGTCGGTGGCGGCGGGATTGCTCAACACCAATGTCGGCGGGCAGTATATTTTTTCCGGATCGCAGACCAATGTGCAGCCGGTGACGGTTCCGGTTCCGGAACCCTACGAATCCGGAACGCCGGACGCCGGGTACTATAACGGCGATAGCGTGGCGCTGGATGCGCAGCTTTCCGACAGCCTTTCCATCGAATACGGCGTGCGGGCGGATGACGACACCTTTCAATCGCTATTTGCGGCGATTCATCTGGCAATCGAAGGGATGGAACTGGAGGATGATACCAAGATCGCCGCTGCGATCGATCTCATCGCCGGTTCCAATGACGGACTGCTGGGATTGCAGGCGAAGGTCAACACCAACATTACCATCGTCAATGCCAGCAACGACCAGCATGCGGCGACGGTGCCGTATTTACAGGAGTTTCTATCCAAGGATACCGATACCGATATCGTATCGGCTACCACCAAGGCGGCGATCGACGAAACCGTGTTACAGGCCACCTTTCAGGTGTTTGCACGGGTGAGCGGGCTTAAACTGGTGGATTATCTGCGGTAGGAGATTAGACCTCTTTCGTAACGCTACTGTGGCGGAAAATCTGCTTGGGCTGGAGCCTCCTCGCCACAGCGTGTTTCGAAGGAGATCTACTACGTTTCGAGAGTTTTGTTATTTGCGAGGGTGTGGCTTCTCGCGTCACCCCAGCGAAAGCTGGGGTCCAGAAAGGTTAAAAAGCTGGTTCCAACTTTCGTTGGAATGACGAAGAGAGGATGGCAACGCATCCGGACAGGGCAAGAATCTCGTTTCTCTCTCACAACAACAAGAATTGACAGGAGGCTGCAATGCAGGCACATTCTTACGCAAGTCAATCAAGGGCTAGAGCCATGGCGACAGACAGAGCACAGGCGCAATCGGGTACGGAAACCATCCAGAGCCGTTTCGGCGAGGTGGTGATCGAGCGCGATGCCGCGATTTATTTCGCCAAAGGGCTGGTGGGGATGCCCGATAAATTCCATTTCTGCATCACCCGGTTGCCGCATGACCATATGGCGCAGTTCCGGCTGCTGCAATGCGTCGACGATCCCGATCTCTCCTTCATTGTATTGCCGGTGGAAATGGCGGGGCAGTATCTGGAAGCCGAGGATGTGGCGATGGTGTCGGACTCGCTGGGGATTCCCCGGGATACGCTGTCGATTTACCTCATCGTGTCCGTGCATCGGGGCATTGAGGGGATGTATTTCTCGGTCAATTGCGTGGCACCGCTGTTTGTCAACAGCCGCAACCGTACCGGTACGCAATTTGTGTTTTCCCACACCAAATATCAGGTGCGTCAGCCGCTCCATGAGCCGATGCTGGTGCAGTAGCCTTCTTTCGTAACTCTACTGCGGTGGGCAATCTGCTTGTCGAAATCGTCCTCAAATCCTTATGTACCCAAACGTACACTGCGGATTTTGCGGGCGCTTTCTTCGCGCGCTTGCTTCACCGCAGCGAGTTTCGAAGGGGGTCTAATAGCCATGGGTGGCCCTCACCCTACCCCTCTCCCAATGGGAGAGGTAAGCGAGCGCGTCGCGCTCGCGGGTGAGGGATAAAAGGATGCCATCGACTCCTCCTTCCCACCGCTACGCGAAAAACATCGTCCTTCCCGAAATAGGGGAGGAAGGTCAGGCCCGTCTGCTCGCTACCCGGATGCTGGTGGTGGGGGCGGGTGGGCTTGGCTCGCCGGTGCTGCTGTACTTAGCCGCTGCCGGGGTGGGGAGGATTGGCATTGTCGATCCCGACCGGGTGGAGCTTTCCAATCTGCAACGGCAGATTCTGTTTGAAACCGGCGATCTCAGCCATTTCAAAACCTTAAGCGCCAGGGCACGTCTGGAAGAGCTAAACCCGGAGATTGCGCTGGAGGTATATACCGAGGCGCTGACAGCGGAGAACGCAACGCGTCTCTGCGCGGGGGTTGATCTGGTACTCGATTGTTGCGACCGGTTTGAGACGCGCTATGCGATCAACGATGCCTGTATGGGGCTGGGGATTCCGTGGGCGAGTGGGGCGTTGCGTGGCTTTACCGGGCAGGTGGCGCTCTACGCCCCGCATCTGGACGCGGCACTTCCCTGTTACCGGTGTTTTTGTCCCGAACCGCCGGATGAACCTAACCGGTGCAGCGATGACGGGGTGCTGGGTGCCTTCGCCGGAATGGTGGGTAGCCTTCAGGCAATGGAGGCGCTTCGTTATGTGCTCAGCATCGGCGAACCGGCCGCAGGCACGATGCTGCGGGTGGATGGCAAAACCCTCACCAGTAAACGGGTGAAGGTGCGCCGGGATGCGGGGTGCGGGCATGGGGTGGCATGATGGGGAGTTGGTTCTTTCCCGTCATTGCGAGCGAGTAACGCGAGCGCGGCAATCCAGCAAACGGTTTCTCCTGCACCCCTCCCTGAATGGGAGGGGTCGGAATCGCTCGCGATTCCGGGGGGGGGTGTTTCTTCTTTGGGTGGGCCCCCCCCCGGCACCCCGGGGGGTCGGGGATGCTTCTTTCCGTCACCCCCTCCCGGCCTCGCTGGCGATTCGCGATGCTCACGCCGCTCGCCGACCTCCCCCATCAAGGGGGAGGTGAAGCGCACATCCGTCTGGAACGGAATGGAAAACGGATTTTTTGCTGGATCACTTCGTCAGCGTTGCTTTCTTGCAATGACGATGCAACCCCTTACAACCCCCTCAACATCGCTTCCGCTGCCTTCTGCATCGCTTCGCGTTTGGAGGAGCCGGTCGCCTGCGCGGGGGGGATGCCGTTTACCCGTACCTCAATCGTGAAAATGGGGGCGTGGGCCGGGCCATCGGCTTCCACCAGATGGTATTCGGGGATCGGTTTCCCCTGACCCTGCGCCCATTCCTGCAACGTGCTTTTGGGGTCTTTCGGCGGAGCGGTGATGGCGGTGGAAAGCGGCAGCCAGGCGGTGCGGATGACCTCGGCCGCTTTTTCAAACCCGGCCTCGCGGTACAGCGCGCCCAGCAATGCTTCGCAGGCATCTTCCAGCGTGGTGTCGTTGGTGCGGCCGCCATTGGTTTCTTCGCTGTCGGTCATCAGCAGGTAGTCGCCCAGGTCCCAGCTTCTGGCGACCTTCACCGTGGTGCTGCCGCAGACCAGCGCGGCGTGGCGGCGGGCCAGTTCGCCCTCGCGCTCTTCGGGGAAGGACTCAAACAACAAATCAGCCACCACCAGCCCCAGCACGGCGTCGCCCAGAAATTCCAGCCGCTCAAAGTCGCGGGTGTGGGTGGTGCGGTGGCGCCCCTGCCGCAGCGAGGAATGGGTGAGGGCTTCGTGCAACAATTCCCGGTCGGCGAAACGGTAGCCGATGATTTGCTCTAGCTTATCGGGAGCAGTGGCCGACATTAGGGGTGCAAATCCACAAAAAACCGGTCGGTACGGAGATGGGAAAACCATTTCCAGACTTCCCAGAAATGCGCGCCTTCGTCGATGGAAAAGCCGATCATTTCTGCACGTCCAATCAGGTATTCTTGCTCGATAAACCCGACCATGGGGGAACGGCTATCTTCCGAATTATCGCGGTTATCCCCCATCATGAAGTAATGGCCTTCGGGGACGGTGAACACATCGGTGGTGTCATAAGGCGAGCCGGGAATTTCATCCAGTACGGTATAGCGCACGCCGTTGGGGAGAGTTTCTTCATAAGCGGCGTAGCGGCGATACACATTATCCCCGCCCAGCTCCATGAAGTCGGCTTGCGCGGTGCGGGGTATCTGCTGGCCATTGAGGAACAGCACGCCTTCCTTCACCTGAATGCGATCGCCCGGCAGACCAATCAGGCGTTTGATGTAGTCTACCCGTGGGTTGGCGGGCCAGCGAAACACCACAATATCGCCACGTTCCGGCGTTTTTTCCTGTATCCGTCCCTCAAAGAGCGGCAGCCCCAGCGGAAAGGAATAGCGGCTATAGCCATAGCTGTATTTGGAGACGAACAGGTAATCGCCAATCAGCAGGTTTTTTTTCATCGAGCCAGAGGGGATGTGAAACGGCTCAAACAACAGCGAGCGCAACAGGGCGGCAAGCAGCAGTGCAATCAGCACGGCGCGGATGAATTCCCAGCTTTCGGCCGGACTGGCTTTGGGGGCGGATACGGTTTCAGACATGGAGATGGCTCATAGCATGACAGGCGGGGGGTTGTCGAGCGCGTGCCGGTGGGATTGACTTCACGCATGTCACTTTCTATGCTCGCCGTTTATTCAGAGGACACGGGTTATGATGCGCATTCCGATCACGGCCGAAGGGTATATCCGGTTGCAGGAGGAAATCCGCCTGCTCAAAAGCGTGGAGCGTCCCGCGATTATCGCCATGATCGCCGAGGCTCGCGGCCATGGGGATTTGAAGGAAAATGCGGAGTATCACGCAGCCAAGGAGCGGCAGGCCTTTGTCGAGGGGCGGATTGCCGAGCTGGAGGGGATTTTTACCCATGCCGAAGTCATCGATATTGCCAGACTGAATGTGCGGCATGTGGTGTTTGGCGCTACGGTGACTCTCATCGACGAGGATACGAATCAGCAGATTACCTATCAGATTGTGGGCGATTACGAGGCAGATATCAATGTCGGGCGGATTGCGATCAGCGCGCCGATTGCCCGCGCCCTGATTGGCAAAAGACCCGGCGATTCGGTGGAGGTGTTCACTCCCCGTGGCGAACGCTATTACGAGGTGGTGGAAGTGGCGTTTGTGGTTACTGCCTAGATCTTATGTGGTGTAGGTGAGGCCGCGTGGACACGATTTAGGTCTGTGGCGGCACAGTCTGGAGTGGATAGCGGTCATTCCTGATCGTGGAACCTAAAAAACTTTTGTCTTTTGGTGCGTTTGGAACCAGAATGCGTGTACCATGGCATTGCCCCGTATTAAGCGTCGCGTGAAGGATAAAGCTGCTCCCAAAATATCAGGGGTGGCGCTTTTTGTCCTATCCGTTGGGGATGAGGGAGCCATTCTGGTTCGTGTGGTAGGAAAACAGGTGGTGCGCCGTGTGTTTGCGTTGGCTCCCACGCCGGAAGATATCAAGCTTTTTTATCAAATCCTTGCCGAACATCCTGCGGATCCGGTTCTGCTGCTGGTCGATATTGTGGATCAGAGCTATGTGCCCCAAACCTTGCCGCCGGTGAGTTCTCTTAGCGTTAAGTCCCTGATTAAACGCCGGTTGGAGCGTGATTATGCACCGGAAGACATCACCGGGCATTTGTTGATTGGCCGGGCCGAGCAGGGGCGTAAGGACTGGCATTTCCTGGCAATTTCCATGTCGTATGCTCCGCCCCTCTCGCAGTGGGTGGAGGCGATGATCGACATGCCAAACCCTGTTCAGGGGATCTACCTCCTGCCGGTGGAATCGGCTGCTATTGCGGAACGTCTGATGCAGGAGCAGGATCCTGCGAAGAAATCTGGCTTTTCACTTAAAAACCTGACAACCAAGAAGGCGGCCACGGCGCCGTGGAGGCTGCTGGTGATACACCAGAAGGTAGGGGGCTTCCGGCAGGTTGTGTATCAGGGCGAGCGGTTGGTGTTTACCCGCCTGACTCAGCCGGTTGGCGAAACCACCGCGGAGGTGATTGCCGGGAATGTGGAGCAGGAAATCTGTAGCACCATGGAGTATTTGCGTCGCCTCTCTTTTTCTGATGCTGCTGGCATTGAGGTGGCACTGATTGCCGATGAGCATATTCTGCACTCGGTCAATGCGCATAACTTTCCGGCGCCTGTTAAGCGTTTGGTGGCGTTCACTCCCTATCAAGCGGCGCAGGCGCTTGGAATCATGGCAGCCAATGAGAACGACCAGTTCGGCGATGTGGTGATGGCCTGTGCGTTTGCTCAGAAAAAGCAGAAGAAATTACGACTTTCTACCACGCCTATTGATAAGATAACGCAGTTCGCACAGGTGGCGCTGGCACTCAAGGTGTTTACCGTTGTGGTGGTTCTCGCCGCGGTTTCATGGGCGGGATGGGAGGTATATCAGGGGGTAACACTCTATTCCCAGATTGGGGAAATGCGTGCCAAGGAAAAGGCCGCACAGGCCCAATTGGCCGAGAAGGAGAAACAACTCAAAAGCCTGCCTGCGGATATCCTGCGGATCAACGATATCATGGATCTCTATACCCTGATTTCTGCGAATGATTTTTCTCCACTGGATAGCTTTGAACTGATTTCTGAGGCTTTGGGAGAAGGGGTGCTGGTTAAATCGCTAAGCTGGGAGCAGGATGTTGCTGCTGCGACGCAGGCCGCAGGAGGCACTGACCAAGCGGCGGCTGCCACACCGTCTGCTGATGGTGCTCCCATGGCGCGTTTGCCGGTTACGATTCAGCTCTCTGCCGAAATGGTCAGTGGTTATAAGGATAGCAGGCAATTGCTTGCCGTTTCTCAGTCGCTGGTTCGGAGGGTGGAGAAGGTGTTTGACGGGTATCATATTACCCATTCGGAATTGCCGGGGGCAGAGAACGAGACCAAAGAATTGCAGGTTAATTTTAATACCGAGGGCGATATACCTAAACAGGTGTTGATTGATTTCACCATCACCGGGCCTGTACCGTTGGGCGAGGGTGCGCAGATTGCGCCCGATCCAGCGACGGGGGGGGCGCCATGAAACTTGCCGATATCCGGAAGAGACTCATTTCCCGTGCCGTTATTGCGGCCGTTACGCTGGCTATTTCATTCGGGGGGGCTTTTGCTGTTTTTCAATATCGCACCGGACTTCAGGAGGAGCACGACTCCCTAAACAGTACCGTGACGGGTATGGAAGCGGATGTTTCGCAGAAGCAGGAAGAGTATGATCGTGCCAATGCGTCGATGGATTTATATCGTTCGCTTGAGAAAAAGAAAAGCAATGCCGATGCCGCGCTTAACCGCAGTAGTTTACAGAAGGTACTGGCGAAATTACGCGATGCCTATCATCTGGCTGGACTCAGCCTGAAGCTTACTCCCGTTGAGATAATGGAAGGGGATATCTATAAGCGTGAGCATGTGGGGGTTACCAAGTCCACCGGTAGTATTGAATTTACGGCGGTCACCGATGCCTATGCCTATTCAATGCTGGATGTGTTGCGTCAGCGTCTGGAAGGTTATGTACGGTATACGCTTGTTTCATTGGAGCGGCAGCGTCCCATTAATCAGGATGCACTGATAGCAGCCAGCCGCGGAGAATACCCCACATCGGTAGGGGTGCGTGTACAGTTCGACTGGATGGGCCTGCGCGAGACACCGAAGGAAACCCCTCAGGCAGCGGAGACGGGCAATGCATCCCCTGCTCCGTAAATGCACCTGTCTCTGTATTGTTGTATGTGGGGGCATTTCTTCCGCATCCGCAAGAGATCCAGTGGAATTTAAGCTTAAGCCCGTTGTTTCTGCTCAGGAAACGGTGGCAGAGCCGATCAATGATGCCGTGTCAGCCGTGAAGAATCTGGTCAAAGGGGCTGCTGCCACAAAAGCTGTGCCTTCCCAAAAAGGGAAGGATTCTGGCCTTGTCAAATCCAGTCCTGCTGCGGATGCGGCGAAGGATCCCTATGCCCTTGTCTGGGAGGGATCGCTGATGTTTACCGAGCAGGAGCTTTACAATCTCCAGCGGGTGATAGATGCCTATCAGCAGAAGTTGAAGGGTTTGCCGCCATCGACTGAACGGGCACTAACCGGTGATAAGTTTGTCGATGACCTTATCGCTAAAATCATGGGGGAAGAGCCAACTCCCGATGGCAAGTCCTCCACCGATACTCCTCGCCTGCTTCTGCCAACGGAGGCTCCCGCCTTTCATTTGGGGTCTATCCTGTATGTGGGGCCAAAGGACTGGCGTGTCTGGATCAATGGGATGCAATATACGCAGGATGCACGCTATGGAGCGGTTGAAATTCAGTCGGTGGACGCCCAGCGGGTGACCATGCTATGGAAAGCGAAAGATTTAGCCTATATTGCCCCCAACTGGGGGCAGAGCCTGAAGCATCTGGACAGTACCTCAAAGGGGAATATAACCGTCAATGACAAGGATCGTACTGTGACTATTTCGTTGCGTCCTAATCAGACCTTCGTATCCCGCATTATGCGCATTGTAGAAGGGAAAACGGAGGCGACGAAGATTGCCGGTTCTACGCCAGCCACTACTGCACCGATTATGGAGGGATTCTAACATGTCTGCACCCCTTGCGATTGAAAAAGCCTGTAAAGCCTATGGGAAGGCGCGTGTGTTTAGCGATGTGTCGCTGGAGCTGGTACCGGGCGAGATTTTTGGCCTGATTGGCGTGAATGGGGCGGGGAAAACCACGCTGATTAAATCCATTCTGGACCTTGCCACGCTGGATAGCGGGTCGATCCGTATTTTTGGGGAACCCAGTACCAAACCGAAGAGCCGTGCGCCGCTGTACTATCTGCCGGAGAAGTTTTTCCCTTCGCCATTGCTCACCGGGTATGAATTTCTGGACATCTGCCTTCAGGGCTGCGAACACAAACTGGATAAGGAGGCTGCCAAAGCCGGGGCGCTCTCGCTGCAACTGAAACCGGAGATGCTGCCGAAATCGGTGAAGGTCTATTCCAAGGGGACCGCCCAGAAACTGGGGATTCTGGCAGCACTACTGGCCGATTTGCCACTGCTGGTGCTCGATGAGCCGATGAGCGGGTTAGATCCGCTGGCGCGTTCGGTTTTTAAGCAGCAATTGAAGGCCTATCGTGCGCGGGGGCATACGATTTTCTTCAGCTCGCATATTCTCGCCGATATTCAGGAGCTCTGCGATCGGATGGCGCTCATTCATGATGGCGCGCTGCGGTTTGTGGGTACGCCTGCGGAGTTTCTGGCCCAGTTCCAGCCAGCGGGGGGCGGGGCTTCCATGGAGGATATGTTTTTGCGGATGATTCTGTCTCCGGAAGCGCAGGCAGCCTGACCGGTGTGGGTCAAACACCTGCTGCCAGCCAGCCTGTTTGGTCGGGCTTTGCTGATTCTGGTCGTGCCGATGCTGGTGGTGCAGGCGGTGGCGACCTATATGTTCTATGCCCGCCACTGGGAGAGCGTGCAGCGGCATCTGGCGGCGTCGCTCGCTGGAGAGGTGGCGCTGATTACGCAGGAAATGGCGGCGGTTGGCCCGGTACGGGCGCGGATTATCGCCCATGAGGCCGAGGAGTTTTTAGGGCTTCGGGTGACGTTGCTTGCCACGCATCGCCTGCCGGAAGCCTCCCGTCCCACTCCCTATCCGGTGCTGGAGGACGCGTTGCAACGCCGGTTGCACGCGCCGTTTGTGATCCGGCAGGAAGTGGGCGGGCGCGAATATTTTACCCTTTCCGTGCGGCTTATGTCCGGTGTGGTGCGGATGGAGATTCCGGTCAAGCGGCTGGAAAACCCCACCACCTATATTTACATCCTGTGGCTGACCGGTACGGGATTGGTGTTTCTGCTGGTGGCGGTGTGGTTTCTGCGTAGCCAGATCCGTCCGATTGTGCGGCTTTCGGCAGCAGCGGAAGCCTTCGGTAAGGGGGAGGATAACCCGCAATTCAAGCCGCAGGGAGCGCGGGAGGTGCGGCGTGCCGGGCAGGCCTTCCTTACCATGCGCGACCGGATTCGTCGGCAAATCACAAGGCGCACCGAGATGCTGGCGGCGGTCTCTCACGATCTGCGCAGCCCTATCACCCGCATGAAGCTGGAGCTGGAGTTGCTCAAAACCGATCATCCGGAAACGGTAGCGGCGCTCCGGGGCGATCTGGATCAGATGGAGCGCATCATCGCGGAATATCTGGATTTTGTGCGCGGGGTGGGGACGGAAATCGCCGAAGCAACCGACCTCTCCGCCCTGCTGCGCGAAATGGTGGGCCGCTATACGCGGCAACAACAGGCGATTCACCTTCAGGCACCGGAGCACTGTGTGCTGGCGTTGCGGCCGTTGGCCTTTCAGCGGGTGCTGACCAATCTGCTGGATAATGGTTTGCGCTATGGCACGGAAATGGCCCTGACCCTCACCGAGGACGCGCAGGGGGTGGAGCTGACGCTGGACGATAACGGTCCCGGCATTCCGGCGGCGCAGCGCAAGGACGCGCTCACCCCCTTCCGGCGGCTGGAAAGCTCGCGCAACAGCGAAACCGGCGGAGTGGGGCTGGGGTTGACTATCGCCCGCGATATTGTCCACACCCATGGCGGAAACTTGTTTTTAGAGGACGCACCCGGCGGGGGGCTAAGGGTAAAGATCCGGCTGCCGAGGTAGGGATTATTCCTGCGCTTGCTGTCGGGCCTGTTCCAGTTGTGCGAGCGTTGCATCCCTTACGGCGGCGGTGTGCGTATAGGCTCCCCCGGTTACCGATGGGTCTTGCAGCCGTTTTGTTGTGGTTGCGGCAACCTGCTGCAAATATGTGGTATCCTCTGCAGCGGCATCACGTATATCCAGCTCTTGTTGGGTCAGGGGGGGCATGTATAGTACCTTTGGTTTGATGGGTTGGAGAGAAGTAGACTGTTAGCGTTGTTGCGTGGAGGGAGGCAATTTCCTCCAGGAGTTTTTGTCTCGGTCCTTTGGATCAAACGATACGTCTCCGTGAGGGAAGGCATGATCTCGGACATAATTTCGAAGATCGCGCAAGATGACAACTCCGTATAATTCTCTGTTCATTTCCTCTGGGGTTGCCCCCCCCCCCTGAGAAACGGTATGGTTTTCTTCCACCGACATAGGATCCCTTCTGTAACAACAGTGCCTATTATAGTATTTCCCATTTTCCCTGAGAGTGCGTCGCCTTTCGGCTCATGTAGCTTTCTACATATCGCCTCAGGCTCCTGCTCTCAGTAAAAAGCGAAAACACTCTAGCTATTAAAACTGTTGTTTTTTATGTCTGAAACATGAAAGTTTTGTGACGAAGCGTGAGAAGTACGGCGGTCTCCAATCATCCCTTCTGCCTGTGTTGATGGGGGACGCTATTTCATTGCGGCGACGGCAGCAATCATAATGCCGGCAATCGCAATAACCGCGGCGAGCAACTCCCGGTGCGTGACGCAATGTTTCAGGCGTTCTTCAAATTCAGAGCGGGAAATAAAACAACCGGTTCCTTTGGTGAGGATGCGCACAATCGCCTCGGATTGCCCCTCGGTCAGATGCTACGATTGCAGGGTTTTGACTTCATGATGGGTATCACGCGCCATTACTGCGTTCCATGGTCACCATGGTGACGCACCAATGCGAGCACTTCCTTGGCGCTGGATGGCGAGAAACCCGCCTGACCCAGACGGTATTCCCAATACCCCCAGTCAAAGGATGGAGACCGGTTATACGCATCGGCCATCTCGACCAGCGTTTCCGATTGGCCAGAACTAAACCCCTGCCCCTGAAGGAAGCGAGCTTGTTCAAACGGACTGATTTGCAACGATGTTCTCCTTCATATATCCCTTCCCATTATAGGTGCGGTATGCCGCAAGACAAGAGGGATTTTCCCTCACCCCACCTTCCAGCGGTCCATATCCTCCACCACATCGAAGCGAATCTGGCCTTGCAGGCTGCTGCCCTCCAGTGAGCGGTAGAAAATGGTGGCGATATCGTCCTCCAGCTTCTCGCTTAATGCTTGCGTGGAGCGGATGGTGAAATCCAGCAATTTGGCCTCCTGAAACTGACGTACCTTGCCGTCGAACTGCATCGGGCCGAGGCGGCTTAGCTCCAGCTCAATGCGGAAGGCTGGCCCCGCCTCACCGCGGGATTCCTGCTGGCCTCCGCCCTCCTGTTGCCAGTACATGCGTAAGGGTTGAAGCTGCGTGCCATCAAACACCGGCAGGGTGAGCATCTGCCATTGCGTGGGGGGGGCGGCAGATTCGCTCCGTTCTGGCATCACGCTGCGTGGGAGGGGGAAATCTGTGAGCACTCTTTCCAGCATCTCGCCCATGCCGCGCTGCTCGATCCGCGCCAGCAGCTCCTTGCCGATCAGGCTTTTGGCCCCCCCCGCCCGTCGTAGCGCCAGCGAGGCAAAGGCAAGCCCCGCCGGGAAATCCATATCTGCCTTGGGAAAGAGTGCGCCGAGCATGTTCGTCACCGTGGCGGGGGCGGGCGGCGGCGCACCGGGAGGGGTGAGCGCCTCGCCCACCAGACGCTCCATGCCCCGCACGGCCTGGGTGGAGGTGACCACCGCGGAAGGAGCAGGAGGTGCGGCCTCCGGCACAGGCAGCGCCCCCTCTGGCAGGGGAGCGCCCGCGGGGCGAGGAATCGGCATCAGGGTGATGTGGCTGCCAATTTCCGGCAATTGCTGCACCGGCAGGGTGAGCATGGCCGTGGGGGTGGCGAGCGTCACCATGCCGGTTTTTGGTTCGGTATTGAGCACCAGCGCTGGGACGGTCACGGGTGGTTTGGGCGTTGCATCTGCGCTGGTTGCCGTGGGTGTTGCTGACAGTGCGGGGGTAGGCGCAGTGGGCGTTGCAGCAGGTGGCAGGGAAGTGGGTCTTCCCTCCACGACAGCGGGAGGGGGAGGTAGTATCTCACCCTCCTGCATGGCAGGTGGTGGCGTGGTGGCGGGTGGTAAGGCTGGGGTTTGCCCCGGAAGCGCCAGCGTATCGGTACTGGCCAGCGCCATCTGGGTGGCGATGGTGGGCGGCTGCACCGACACCACGCGGAACAATTCTGGCGTTTGCGGTGAGAGGAGAGGGAGTTCGGCACGCGCCACGCTTTCCGGCATCAGGAACTGGCGGATACTGGCGGGTACGGGGGTGGCCATCACCATCGCCCGCACAAGGGCGCCTGGTTGCAGCAGCATGTTGGGAGTGGTCACCGCCTGCGGCGGCACGGCATGCGTTGCACCTGGAACCACCATGCCATAGGGGCGGTTGGGGCCCATCACCGGACGAGTATAGGGGGTGAAGGCGCTTTGCGGTACAGGTGTGCCCGGTGTTTCGCGGCTGGTGGTGAGGATATCGGTCGGGAGGGTGGGGCGCGGTGCGGGGGTGGCCGCCATGAGGGTGGCTTTTTTAGCGGCGATCCAGCTTTCCAGCGGTTGACCATCCACCGAGACAATCTGCGCCCGCGCCGTACCGTCGGCAGAGGCTTCCATCCGCAGGGTGACGCGGCTCCCGGCTTCCAGAAGCGGCGTGTCGGTGCGTAAGGACACATCCCCTTTCGGCGTGGTGAGGGTCACCTTGCCTTGCGGGTCGCTGCTGGTAATTACCCCCGCCAGATAGGAACCCTGCGGTTGCGGCTGGCCCTGAAGCCCGGCCTGATTGCTCCCCCCCGCGCCGCCGGTTTGCAATCCCAGCACCTGCACGGTGCCGGTCGGAGGAGGCGGAAGGGTGGGAGGGATGTCCATATCAATCGTTTACTAGCCGTTTGGCAATTGCCTCCACATCCAGCGCCGCCGGGCTTTCCGGCGAGCGGGTGGTGAGCGCCGTCTGATGCCGCACCGCCTCGCGCACACGCGGGTCTTTGCGGATCATTCCCAGCAAGGGAGGCGTCATGTTGAGGAAACTCTGGCATGCCTTGCTGATGGCACGGTAGGTCTGCTCGCCCTCGGTCTTGCTTTCCGCCTGATTCACCACTACTTCCAGCCGTACCTCCGGCGTGTCCTTGTGGGTGAGCTTCAGGAAGGCATAGGAATCGGTGAGCGAGGTGGGTTCATCGGTAACAAGCACCAAGCAACGGTCACTGATCGCCGAAAGCGTGCGTACATGCGGGTCTACCCCGGCGGAGAGATCCAGCAACAGGAAATCATAGGCCTGCGCCGCGACCATCAGCTCATGGGTGAAGGCTTTGAGATTGCTCGCCGGGAGCAGCGCCAGCCCACCAGAACCAGACCGCCCGGCGACAATATCAAACTTGCCGGGCTTGTAAGGCATAATCACTTCTTCCAGCGTCGCCTTGCCGCTGAACACACTCGCCAGATCACGCTCCGGGCTGATGCCCAATTGCACGTCGATATTGGCGAGTCCGATATCGCCGTCAAACAGCAGCACGCGCTGGCCCAGCGCCGCCAATTGATGCGCCAGCGTGATGGAAAAAAAGGTTTTCCCCACTCCCCCCTTGCCGGAGGCGATGGCGATCACCTGTCCGCGTTCATCTAAATTCATATCCGTCTTCCTTCATCCTGAAACCGGCGGCCATAGGCGAGCACCAGTTCGGCCAGCCCCGCTGCGGTGAGTGTTTCCACCTCGTCTCCCACAAAGGGGCGGCGGCTGATGCCTGCAAAACTGAGTCCCGCACTGTCGGCCGCGGTGAGCAGGCTGCCATAGCGCCGCGCCGTATCGACCTTGGTGATGAGCAACCGCTCTGCCCCTAAATACCGGAAGGAGGTCGCGAGTTCCGCCGCCTCCGCGCAATCCATCCCCGCCGAGCAGGTGAGAATCGGCTCAATCGCCCCGGCGGCGACCAGCTTGCCTAATTCCTGCAATGCACCCGCATGGTAGGGGTTCACCCCGCCACTGTCGATGAATACTGCGTGGCGTTTGTCGGTGGTGGCCAGTATTTTACGCAGCTTCTCCGACGTTTCGGCCACAACCAGTGGCACTTTCAGCAGATCCGTAAAGCTCTTAAGCTGCGCCACCCCGCCAGCGCGCTCGGAATCGGTGGTGACAACCAGCGTCGGGATATGCGCGAGCGCCGTCTGCGCCGCCAGTTTGGCGATGGTGATGGTTTTGCCCACTCCCGGCGGGCCGACGAGCATCACCGCCTCGGATGAAAGCCGCACCGCGATCGGTGTAAACCGGTAGTGATGCGCAAAGGCCTGCGTGAAACATTCGGTGACACTGCCGCTACCCGCCGCCCGCGACAGGGATTCCTCCAGCCTGGCATGCAGATCCAGCGGCACGCTGTGGAAGCCGAGAATCTCCTGACATTGCCGTAGCAAATGGGCGCGGGGCGAGGGAGTGGGCGCTTCCGCCACCGCAGGCTCCGGAGGAGCGGAAAAACCGAGCGTCTCCGCTGGGGCCTTCCAACCGCCGTCATCCTCTTCCAGCGCCGCGGTGACGCGCACGCCTTTTCCGCCCGCCCCCGCTTCCGAGGACAGCAGAATGGCGTATTCTCCCAGCTCCACGCGCACCCGCTCCATCGCCTGCGCCATGGTGGCTGCTTCAAAACTTTTCACCCGCATGGCGCGAGATTAGCGACTTACCGCCCCAAGTCAAAGGGGAATGGCGATGGCATTCAGAGATGGAGACGATGTTCAAAGGGCATCACTTTGCTGGCGCGTTGTTCCATGCATCGGGATGCATGCCACAGATCGTAATTACGTTGCATGGTCAACCATAGCTCCGGGGTGGTATTAAAGGCTCTGGAGAGGAGAATGGCCATCTCTGCCGAAATACCGGCGCGCCCATTGACAATGCGCGACACGGTTTTGCGATCAACCCCCAGCCGCTCAGCCACCTGACTCACTGTCAGCCCGGCTGGTTCCATATCCAGCCCCCATAATACTTCTCCCGGGTGCGGGGGGTTATATTGTCTCGCGATCATGAGCGTGCTCCTAATGATAGTCCACCAGATAGGCGTCCCCATGCTCAAACCGGAAGGTGATCCGCCAATTCCCGTTGACCGTTACCGACCAGAGGCCTTGCCGATCCCCCTTTAGCGGATGCAGGCGTGCGCCATGAAAATGCACATCCTGCACTTCCGCGGCGGCGTCCAGACGTTGCAAAATCAGGCGTAGCTTCACAGCGTGAGCATGCTGGATACCAGCGGTGGAGCCGGTTTCCCAGAATTTACGTAACCCTTTATGCTCAAAGGAAACAATCACCTTACCCTCACAATTGTACTGTATAACGCCCCATGATACAAGCACAGAGGGTTTCTCACGCCCCAAGTCAAAGGGGAATGGCGATCCCCACCCACACCCACGCCCCCACCCAGCGATTGAGGCGGAAGGACGCGGCACTGTGGTGTGCCTCGCCGGTATCCATCCGCA
>JBIPLF010000070.1:0-3387 GCA_044368015.1 Rickettsiales bacterium | reverse complement strand
AATGAGAATGAGAGTCAACCGCACTTTTTTGGCGACAGCCGCATGGTTAGCGGTAACTGCTCCCGTTTATGCAACGACTCCCGCTGCGCCGGTCACGGAATCGGCGGTGGTCGCGTCCTATGCTTCCTGGGTACATGAGGCCTATAGCGCCGCACACAAGGACGCCGTGGCGTTGCAATCGGCCATTACGGATTTGTTGAAGACTCCCACAGAGGCCACGCTTACCAAAGCAAAGGAAGCCTGGGTGCACTCGCGTACCTCATACAATCTGACCGAGCCGTTTCGTTACTATAACGGACCTGTGGATGTGCTGAATGAGAAAACCGGGGAAGAAGGGCCGGAAGCCCGGCTCAATTCCTGGCCGCTCAACGAGGCCTATATTGACGCGGTGCAAGGGAATCCAAAAGCGGGGATTGTGAATAACCCCCGGTTTGAAATCACCAAAGCGACGTTGAAAGAAGTCAATCAGTCGGAAGACGAGGCCGATGTGACCACGGGGTATCACGCGATTGAGTTTCTGTTGTGGGGGCAGGATTTGAGCAAGGATGCTCCGGGGGCGCGCCCGGCCTCCGATTATACTGACATCCCTGCTCATACCCGCCGCCGGGCCTATCTGCAAACCGCTGCGGATTTACTGGTGGATGACCTGCAATTGATGGTCGATGCGTGGAAGCCGGGTGCGGATAATTACGCGGCGCGCTTTGTGGCGGCTCCGCCTAAGGAATCGCTTACCAAGATACTGGTGGGAGTGGCGACGCTCAGCGGGTTTGAAATGGCGTCGGAACGGATGGGTACGGCGGTCGATAGTGGCGATCAGGAGGATGAACAATCTTGTTTTAGTGACACCACGCATCAGGATATCGTCGGGACGGCTCAGGCGGTGCAACATGTACTGCTTGGAACCTCCGATCAGGTTTCATCCGTGTATCGCCTGCTGCAACATAAAGATGCGGCGCTGGCCGAGAAACTCGCCACTCAGTTGCGTGAAACAGAGCGGTTGGCGTCTGCCATTCCGGCGCCGATTGATCGGGACGTGCTCGCCGCTCCCGAAGGGGCGCCGGGGCGTGTGGCCATGGAGGCCGCCATTGCAGGATTTCAGCAACAGGCGGAGCTGATGAAGCAGGCAGGAAAAGCCTTGGGGTTGGAGGTCGCCATTGCCTCACATTAAGTGGAGCGGCTAGCATAACGCCATGAAGGTCTGGTGCGGAATCATCGTTGGGATGGGTGCGTTGTTGGGGGCGGTTGCTACCCTGCGTGCGCAGCAAGCGGCCCCTGCCGTTGAAGCAAGTGCCGCGACTGGGGGAGATACTACGGTCAGTGACCGTTCTGCTGAGGCGTTTACGCGACCACTTGCCACCATCGATTCCAAACAGTTGCGGGATTTTACCTTTGGTAACAAACTATTTAACACCAACTGGGTGATTGCCCCAGCTTCTGTCACCACGCTGGATGGGTTGGGGCCGCTGTTTAATCGCGTTTCCTGTTCGGCCTGCCATTTGCGTGATGGACGGGGGATGCCTCCGTTGCCTAGTGAGCGAGGCTTCAAACAATCGGTGTTGCGGCTAAGTATTGCGGGTGTGGGAATGCATGGTGGCCCGTTGCCTCACCCGGTGCTGGGGGGGCAGTTGCAAGATAAGGCGATCCCCGGTGTGGAGGTAGAGGGCGACATCATGATCCGTTACCATGATGTGGTGGGGGCCTATGCCGATGGCACTTCGTATACGTTGCGTAAACCGCTCTATACTGTGGAGCAAACCCATTACCGGGTTACGGATGATCTGGTGCTGACCTCCTTGCGTGTGGCACCTGCCATGATAGGGTTGGGTTTGCTGGAGGCTATTCCTGAGGATTGGGTGCGTGCACAGTCGGATCCACAGGATGCCGATGGCGATGGCATTTCCGGTAGAGTCAACGAGGTGTGGAGTGAATCGCATCAGGCCATGATGCTCGGCCGGTTCGGCTGGAAGGCGAATACGGCGACGATTGCCGATCAGGTGGCGGCGGCGGCGATGAACGATATCGGCATCACTTCGCGCCATGCAATGCAGGAGGAATGTCCGCCGGATGCCAAGGCATGCAAAGAGGCGCCGCATGGCGGAGAGCCTGAGCTCAGCGATAAACAGTTTGATAAACTGGTGTTTTATTCCGCCACCCTTGCGCCTCCAGCCAGACGGGCGCTGGATGATCCCATGGTGCAGCGGGGAGCGGCGCTTTTCACGCAGGCGCGCTGCACCGCGTGCCATACTCCGTCTGTCACCACCGGGGCGCACAGCATCCTTCAACTGGCGGGGCAGAAAATTCAACCCTTCTCCGATCTGTTACTCCACGATATGGGCGAGGGGCTTGCCGATAACCGGCCGGATTTTGCCGCCAGTGGCAGTGAGTGGCGCACCGCGCCTCTATGGGGGATTGGGTTGGTGGAGGTCACCAACAAACATACCTTCTTCCTGCATGATGGCCGTGCGCGGAATCTGGAGGAAGCGATCCTCTGGCACGGAGGCGAGGCAGAGGCATCCAAAGAAGCCTTCCGCACCATGCCTGCCAAAGACCGTGCGGCAATGATTGCCTTCCTGAAATCGCTTTAGGGGGGCAATCCTCTCCATTGGCCTGACCAAAGCAGAGATAAAATCCAGAAACTGCTTACAGTGCCCCGTTAAAATTCAGCACGCTATCCAGCGCATCTGACATGGTAGCGGAGACGGGGAGGGCGCCGGTATATTGCGCCACAATCTCCGATGGCGACATGCCACACCCCCAACGCAGGAAAAATACTTGCTGTTCGGCGAGGTAGTGGATTTTGCGGATATGTGCTGGCATTGGTTCCCCCTCTTAATGTGTCAATACATTAAGCAAGGGCTGTGCCAAAGAGAGGGTTAAGTGTTTAGTGATGAGTGGCCTAGTAGGGGTTTGCGATATTTAGCGACTCCAGAAGCGTGATTTCCTGCGCTTCCATGTGTTCCGCATCCTGTGGATCAATATGGTCGTACCCCAGAAGATGCAGCATTCCGTGCAGGTATAGATGCGTCATGTGGTGGAGAAACGGCTTGGATTGCTCCGCCGCTTCCCGCGCAATCGTTTCATAGGCCAGGATGATGTCCCCCAGATAATAGGGGGATGTGGATTCAAGGGGGAGGGCGTCATCCTGCGGGAAGGATAGCACGTTGGTAGGGCGGTTTTTACCCCGGTAATCCTGATTAAGGGGAGTGACCTCGGCATCCGTGGCCAGACGCATCCCGCATTCCACCGCATAGGGGAGGGTCGCAAGCGGGGGAGCACTCGCAATGGCGGGGAGAAGCTGCTGTAATAAGGGTAAGAGGCCGCCCCACACTTCCTCCCATTCCGGCGTCAGGGAGAGATGGAGGGTCAGGCGAGGCGTGGAGAGGGTGA
>JBIPLF010000046.1:0-13851 GCA_044368015.1 Rickettsiales bacterium | reverse complement strand
AGAGAGAGTCATTGCCACCGCCCCCCATCAGGGTGTCATGGCCATAGCCGCCCGCAAGCATATTCGCGGCGTTGTTGCCGGTAATAAAATCACTATTACCACCACCCACGACATTCTCAATCCCCGATAAGGTATCAACCTTAGCCGACAAGCTATCAGTCGTTTTGCCTGTGGTGAGGTCAATGGTGTAAGAACCGCTGAGCGCCGCAGTAAAATAGTGCAGCGTATCGATACCTGCGCCACCGTTGATGACGTCATTACCGGCACCGGCCAGAATCATGTCATTGCCATCATCTCCATAGAGAGAGTCATTGCCACCGCCCCCCATCAGGGTGTCATGGCCATAGCCGCCCGCAAGCATATTCGCGGCGTTGTTGCCGGTAATAAAATCACTATTACCACCACCCACGACATTCTCAATCCCCGAGAAGGTATCGACCTTAGCCGACAAGCTATCAGTCGTTTTGCCTGTGGTGAGGTCAATGGTGTAAGAACCGCTGAGCGCCGCCGTCATGTAGTGCAGCGTGTCGGTACCTGCACCACCGTTGATGACGTCATTACCGGCACCGGCTAGAATGGTGTCGTTCCCGGATCCGCCATAAACGGTGTCATTACCACTATCGCCGCTCAGCAGGTCATTATCTTCGCCACCGTTCAGGGAATCATTACCCTGATCCCCATAGATGGTATCGTTGCCCGTGCCGCCGTTCAGGGTATCGGTGCCGGCCCTGCTTTCGTTAGAAAGAAACCCTCTGCTGCCCAGAATATAATCGTTACCACTACCACCATACACCTCGATAGGCGCATGCTGCCCACCGGTGATGGAATCATTGCCGGATCCACCATAAATAACATCCAGACCGTAGCCGCCGCTATGGATCGTATCGTTCCCACCATAGCCATAAATGACATCATTATAACGGCCATCCACCAATGTGTCGGCTCCGCTGGTTCCTTGTATGATAGGCATATACACTCCCAAAGTTGAAAAAATGTGTGGCACAGGCTTGCCCACGGGCTATCTATTGATACGGAAGCGCTGCTACAGAATCAATATCGACACAAAGATGTAATACTAGCCCTGCTATGCCGCTTTTACTTCGTCCCGTACCTGAGCATAGGCCCAGTCGAGCCATGGGAAAAGCGCTTGCAGATCGCTGGTTTCGACGGTCGCTCCACCCCACAGGCGCAGGCCCGGAGGCGCGTCGCGGTAGGCGCCGATGTCATAGGCCACGCCTTCCTTCTCCAGCAGCGACACCAGCGCTTTGGCTTTGGCCTCCTGCATGTCCGGGGAGAGGGCGCTATACCACGGGTCTACAATGGAGAGGCAAATCGAGGTATTCGAACGGTATGCCGGGTTTGGCGTCAGGAAATCGACCCAAGGCGTGCGCTCCAACCATTCCGTGACGGCTTCCAGATTCGCTTCGCTGCGCTCCATCAGGGCAGGAGCGCCGCCCACCGTTTCCACCCAATGGAAGAAATCCAACGCATCTTCCACGCACAGCATGGAAGGCGTGTTGATGGTTTCGCCGCTGAAAATCCCCTCAATCAGCTTGCCATTTTTGGTGAGCTGAAACAGCTTTGGCACCGGCCATGCGGGCGTGTAGCTTTCCAGCCGCTCTACGGCGCGGGGGCTGAGGATCAGCATGCCATGCGCGGCCTCACCGCCCATCACTTTTTGCCAGGAATAGGTGACGACATCCAGCTTCTCCCACGGCATCTCCATCGCCATGACGGCGGAAGTGGCGTCGCAGAAAGTCAGTCCCTCGCGGTCGGCGGCGATCCAGTCGCCATCCGGCACGCGTGCGCCGGAGGTCGTGCCGTTCCACACAAATACGCAATCGCGGGCGGGATCGGCCTGCGAGAGGTCCGGCAGTTCGCCATAGGGCGCATCGAAATAGCGTGCATCGCTCAGTTTCAACTGCCCCTTAATGTCGCTTGCCCAGCCCTGGCTGAAGGCATCCCACGAGAACACATCCACCCCGCGCGCACCGAGCATCGTCCACATGGCCATTTCAAACGCGCCGGTATCCGATCCCGGCACAATGCCGATGCGGTAATCGGCGGGGATGCCAAGCACGGCGCGGCTGCGGTCGATCACGTCCTTCAGTTTGGTTTTGCCCAGCTTGGAGCGGTGTGAGCGCCCCAGTGCCGCATTGGTGAGGTATTCCAGACTCCAGCCGGGACGTTTGGCGGTGGGGCCGGAGGAAAAACAGGGGTTTTCAGGGCGAATGGTGGGTTTCACGGTAGGGGGTCCTTATGTATAGCGGCATGCTATAGCGCAGTTACGGCCGCTTTTCCAGAGGGAAGAGGGCCGCGCAAAAAACGGTTGCGTTTCGCAAAAAAACCGCCATAAATGCCGCTCTCTTACTTCCGCTTTCCGACCCCTTCGTCTAGCGGTTAGGACACTACCCTTTCACGGTAGTAACACGGGTTCGATTCCCGTAGGGGTCACCAAAACGCAGGATAGCGACGTCCAAAATCATCCAAAAAACCTTGAAAATTCAGTGGCGATCTGGCAGAGTTGCTCCGGAGAGCTACCAGAGCGTCCAGCACAATCCAGCGAAATGATGGTACTTACCAACACCCAATGCAAGAATGGGTAATTTTAAGAATGAATAATGCTATAAACAAGTATGTGCTAGACCAATTGAGTTGGAACCAGCTTCTCCTAATTGCTTGTTTGATTTACTCTCTGCGGTTCATTGAATGGGGTATAAAAACACTCTGGGCAAAGTGGCGGAATTCGAAAAAACCAAACTCTCACGACCTTGAATTATGGCAAACGATCAAAGGAATTGAGATTGAGGTAGATTTCTGGAGGGGACGTTTTATCGCTGGCGGGAGTTTTTCGGATCAAAAACAGAATGCGTTGGATGAGTTCGTGGGGAGGTTTAGATACCCAAAACCTCACATGAAGTTTTTAGACAACAAATTAGAAACACTAAAGAATCTTCTTGTAGAAAAAGCTGATCGGTTCAGACGCACCATTGCAGAAAACACCCAAGAAGGCCGAAACGGTCGCCTGAGCTTTGCCCGTGATCGCTTTGGAGATTCCTTCGACGACGTCACATCCCAGAGCATATCGGACATTGATTCAATTGCAGATGATTTTGTAAAGGCGTTTGATGCGCTGCATAAGCAGGTAATCGAAACCCTAACCAACAAAAAGCTGCTTAGTTAGTCCTCTTATTGCCAACTCTACCGCATGATGCATAGAAACAGGCTTTATGCATCCCCTCGTCAGAATGACCCCACACACTATAGGCGTACTCCTCGGCCAATCCCGTCAGCGAATATCACCCCTACGCCGCCTGTTTTCTCACCTGCAATAGCGGTTTCAGGAACCGCCCGGTGGTGCTGCCACTTTCGGCCACCTGTTCGGGTGTACCGCTGGCGACGAGTACGCCACCCTTGCTGCCTCCACCGGGTCCAATATCCAGCAGATGATCGGCGGTTTTGATGACGTCCAGATTATGCTCGATGATCACCATCGTGTTGCCCGCATCCACCAGCCGGTGTAGCACTTCTAGCAATTTTCGGATGTCGGCGCTGTGGAGTCCGGTGGTCGGCTCATCCAGAATATAGAGCGTTTTGCCGGTGGAGCGTTTGGAGAGCTCCTTGGCCAGCTTCACCCGTTGCGCCTCGCCGCCTGATAGGGTTGTGGCTGATTGGCCGAGCTTGATGTAATCCAACCCCACCTCGCGCATTGCCACCATCTTTTCGTGAATCACCGGCACATGGGCGAAGAAATGTGTGGCGTCTTCTACCGTCATATGCAGCACATCGGCGATGGATTTATCCTTGTAGCGCACCTCCAGCGTTTCGCGGTTATAGCGTTTGCCCTTGCAGACTTCGCATTCCACATAGACATCGGGGAGGAAGTGCATTTCGATTTTGGTGACGCCATCGCCCTGACAGGCCTCGCAGCGCCCGCCCTTGACGTTGAAGGAAAAACGCCCGGATTTATATCCGCGGGCCTTCGCCTCCGGTAGTCCGGCGAACCAGTCGCGGATGGGCGCAAACACGCCCGTATAGGTGGCGGGGTTGGAGCGCGGCGTGCGGCCAATCGGCGATTGGTCGATCTCAATCACCTTGTCGATATATTCCAGCCCCGTGATGCGGTCATAGGCCCCCGGATGCTCCTTGGAGCCATGCAGCAGCCGCATGGTGGCACGGTACAGGGTTTCGATCACGAGTGACGACTTCCCCCCACCGGAAACGCCGGTGACGCAGGTCATCGCGCCGAGCGGAATCTCCACCGACACGCGCTTTAAGTTGTTGGCGCGTGCCCCTTCCAGCCGGATGGTTTTCCCCCCGCGGGCAGAACGCCGCGTGGCGGGCACCTCAATCCGCTGTGTCCCGCTGAGGAATTGTCCGGTGACGCTCTCCGCACAATCAGCAACCATTTGTGGAGTTCCTTGCGCAATCACCCGTCCGCCATGCACACCGGCGCCGAGGCCCATATCAATCAGGTAATCGGCGGCGCGCATCGTGTCTTCGTCATGTTCCACCACAATCACCGTATTGCCGAGATCGCGCAAGCGGCGCAGCGTGCCGAGCAGCCGTTCATTGTCGCACTGGTGCAGCCCGATCGAAGGTTCGTCCAGCACATACACCACCCCGGAAAGGCCGGAACCAATCTGCGAGGCGAGGCGAATCCGCTGGCTTTCGCCCCCCGATAACGTACCGGATTCGCGGGCGAGCGTCAGGTAATCCAGCCCCACATTGTTGAGGAATCCTAACCGTTCGCGGATTTCGCGGATGATTTTATCGCCGATATGGTTCTGGCGATCGGTGAGCTGCGAGGGCAGGTTTTCAATCCAGCCGCAGGCATCCTCAATCGAAAGAGAGCAGACATGGCCGATATGGTTATCCGCCACCTTGACGCACAGCGCTTCGGGACGCAAACGGGTGCCGCCGCAGGCCTCGCAGGGGGCAGAACCCTGATACTTCGCCAGCTCTTCCCGCGTCCAGGCGCTTTCGGTTTCATGAAAACGCCGTTTGAGGTTGTGGATCACCCCCTCAAACGGTTTTTTGGCGGTAAACCGCCGGATCCCGTCATCATAGGTGATGTGCACCACCTCGTCGCCGGAGCCGTTCAGCACAATCTCCTGAATCTTTTGCGGCAACTCCTTGAACGGGGTTTGTAGATTAAACTGGTAATGCCGCGACAGCCCCTCGAACGCCTGCTGGGCGAATTTGGCGTAGGTGGTCCAGGGGGCAATCGCCCCTTCGGTCAGCGCTTTGGAGGTGTCCGGGATAATCAGTTCGGGGTCGAAGAATATCTCGTTTCCCAATCCATCGCAGGACGGGCAGGCACCAAACGGGCTGTTAAACGAAAACAGCCGTGGCTCAATTTCCGACAGGGTAAAGCCCGACACCGGGCAGGCGAATTTGGCGGAGAAGGTGAGGAGGGTTTCCTCCCCTGCCACTTCCGCAAACACCAGCCCATCGGCCAGCCCAATGGCGATTTCCAGACTATCGGGCAGGCGATTACCAATATCGGGGCGGATCACCAGACGGTCCACCACTACCTCAATATCGTGCTTTTTGTTTTTATCGAGCGCGGGAACGGCGTCGATCGCCATCACCTCGCCATTGACGCGCAAACGGGTGAAGCCGCGCTTCTGCATCTCCTGAATCAGCTTGCGATGTTCGCCCTTCTGGCCGCGCACAATGGGGGCCAGCAGATGCAGCTTGGTACCTTCCGGCAGGGCCAGAATCCGATCCGCCATTTGCGAAACGGTCTGGCTTTCAATCGGCAGACCCGTCGCGGGGGAGTAGGGCACACCAATACGCGCATAGAGCAAGCGCAGATAGTCGTAGATTTCCGTCACCGTTCCCACGGTGGAACGCGGATTATGCGAGGTGGTTTTCTGGTCGATCGCAATAGCGGGGGAAAGTCCGGAGATGCTTTCTACATCCGGCTTGTTCTGCAAGTTCAAAAACTGCCGCGCATAGGCGGAGAGGCTCTCCACATAGCGGCGCTGCCCCTCGGCATAGAGAGTGTCAAACGCCAGCGACGACTTCCCCGATCCGCTAAGCCCGGTAATCACCACCAGCTGATGCTTGGGGATATCGACGTCGATATTCTGCAAATTATGCACCCGCGCACCGCGAATGCGAATCATCTCATCCATAAAAAAGCCTCTCTTCCCCTGCTCTTACGCGGTAAGCAGGGAGAGAGGCAAGGGAAAACTAGGCGGCGCGGCCTGTTGTAGCCGCCGAAGCGACTTCGGCCAGACCATCGCCACCACCCTGCGAAGGGCCGCTGCGACGACCGGTTTTTGGAGGAGTAGGGCTATCGTTCGTTCTCACTGGATCTGGCATATCATCTCTCCTGTTCAATGGTGTCGCGGCTTGTTGAAAACCAAACCGACCACCACCCTCCCCCCGTTTCATGACACTTTTATGTCAATTTGATAAAAATTGTCGCTTCCACAGCTTGGGGTTGTGGATTATACTCACGGTAGTGCTGCTGCTACCATGGCACTGGATACTGCCCCACAAAAAAGAGTGACCATAAAAAAACAGGGAGGGCGCTATGACCACCACCGAACCGACTGCTAAATTCTTGGAAACCGATAGCTTCGTCTCAACGCTGGAAACCGTACAACCCTTACGATCCCAATCCGGCAGCGCCTTTCAGGATTTTGAAACCGCCGACGAAATCCCCCCCGAACAAGCCCTGTGGCGCGCCGTGATCGCCCAGGCCCTCATGGATGCCACCACCACCTCCCGCAAATCCGAACAGCAATACCACCGCAATCAGGCGATTAACTGGCTCACCAGCAACGGTCAGGATTTTGTCACCGTCTGCCAGCAGGCCGGGGTAGATCCCGTCTATGTGCGGGAGCGGGCAAAAGAGGCCATCCATCGCGCCCACACCGCGCAGTGCAGTATTTTACAGGAACAGCGCCGCACTCAACCGCGCAGCACCGCACCCACGCTGGAACGCAAATCCCTCAGCCGACCACTCCACGCCGGACGCCCGCCGCTGGTCGCGCATCACCGAAGCCCCACTTCCACCCGGTCCTTTGCCTTTATCCGCTAATCTTCCTCCCGGAGTTTCCCCATGGCATTCCGTACCCAACGCGGGCGGCCTAAAGCCGTGCGCCTGAAAACCGATCGCGGCACGCCGGAGCTGCAAGCACAACGCCAGCAACATGCCACCACCGAGTTGCTGGATTACTGGCTGCAAACCGACATCATCACCGAAGAAGAGCACTGGGCGGGATACCGTTTCCGCTACCTGTTCACGCTGCTGTTTGGCCTCACCCATGCCACCGCCCTGATACTGGCGGAGGAGCGCCCCACCGCCCGCGAGCATCACGAGGACTGGCTGCGCGACCGCGAGGCGGAATACCGCGCCGTGCTGGCACTGTTGCAGGAAAAAGGACTCGCCACCCTCACCCGCACCGCCTGCGTGGAAGGGATGCCGCCCACCCGCATCCCACCACGCTGGCAGGAGGAGATGGTGCGCGGACTCGGCGAGCTGGCGCGTTTTTGGAAGGGAGAAACGCGCAACACACGCTCCCCGCTTGACAGGCGACGCACAGCCAAGCATGAAGGGTAACGGTGTCATCCTGAGGGGATTTATCCCCGAAGGATCTCCCCGCTTGCGTAAACCTATCCACGTTTCGTAAACGGAGAGATGCTTCGAGGGAAAACCCTCTCAGCATGACGCATCACAAAACGCCGAGAAGGACCCCCCATGCACCCTTACCGTACCCACCATTGCGGCGCGCTGCGCGCCTCTGACGTTGGCGCCACCGTCCGGGTTTCCGGCTGGGTGCATCGCAAGCGCGACCATGGCAATCTGCTGTTTGTGGATCTGCGCGACCATTACGGTATCACGCAATGCGTCATCACCACCGAAAGCCCGCTCTTTGCGCAATTGGAGCCGGTGCGACTGGAAAGCGTCGTGACCCTCACCGGTGAGGTGGTCGCCCGCACGCCGGAGACGGTAAACGACAAACTCCCCACCGGCGCGATTGAGGTGGTAGTGAACCATTTTCATCTGGAATCCGCCGCCGAGATGCTGCCGATTCAGGTCAATTCCGACCGCGATTTTCCGGAGGATCTCCGCCTGCGTTATCGGTTTCTGGATCTACGCCGCGAGCATGTACACCGCAACATCATGCTGCGCTCGGCGGTGATTGCCTCGCTGCGTCGCCGGATGATGGATCAGGGCTTTACCGAATTCCAAACCCCCATCCTCACCGCCAGTTCGCCGGAGGGTGCGCGGGATTATCTGGTACCAAGCCGCGTGCATCCGGGGAAATTCTACGCCCTGCCGCAAGCGCCGCAGCAATTTAAGCAGTTGCTGATGGTGTCGGGCTTTGACCGCTATTTCCAGATCGCCCCCTGCTTCCGCGACGAAGACGCCCGCGCCGATCGCAGCCCCGGCGAGTTCTACCAGCTCGACATCGAAATGTCCTTCGTGACGCAGGAAGATGTCTTCGCTGCCATCGAACCGGTGCTGGAAGGCGTGTTCCGCGAATTTTCGGACAAAACCGTGACCAGCGCCCCCTTCCCGCGCATCACCTATGCCGATTCGATGCTGAAATATGGCTGCGACAAGCCCGACCTCCGCAACCCGATTGAGATTGCCGATGTGAGCGACGTGTTCCGCGGTTCCGGTTTCGGCGTATTCGCCAGTGCCGTCGAAAAAGGCTCCGTAGTGCGCGGTATTCCGGTGAAGCAGGTCTCCGACCGGCCGCGCAGCTTCTTCGATAAGCTCAACGACTGGGCACGCGAGCAAGGCGCACCGGGACTTGGCTATGTGGTGTGGGATGCCGACGGCACGGTAAAAGGCCCCATCGCTAAATTCCTCGATGAACCGCGTCTGGCACAACTCCGCGATACCTGCGCACTCGGCAATGGCGACGCGGTATTCTTCGCCTGCGGGCCGGAAGAAGCCACTAGCAAATTTGCAGGCCAGGCCCGCACCAAACTCGGCGAGGAATTGGGACTCATCGACCAAAGTGACTTCAAACTCTGCTGGGTGGTGGATTTCCCCTATTTCGAGTGGAATGAGGAAGATAAAAAAATTGACTTCTCCCACAACCCTTTCTCCATGCCGCAAGGCGGAATGGAAGCGCTGGAGGCCGCCGAGAAAGCGGGTAAAGACGCGCTGTTGCAGCTCAAAGCGCATCAATACGACATCGTGTGCAACGGGGTGGAGCTCTCCAGCGGCGCCATCCGCAACCACCGCCCGGAGGTGATGTACAAGGCCTTCGCCATTGTCGGCTACGGTCAGGAAGAGGTGGATCGCCGCTTCTCCGGGATGATCAACGCCTTCAAATTCGGCGCACCGCCGCATGGTGGCCTGGCTCCGGGGGTAGACCGCATTGTGATGCTGCTCGCCAACGAACCGAATATCCGCGAAGTGATCGCCTTTCCCATGACGCAAAAAGCCGAGGATCTGTTGATGAACGCCCCGGCCACGGTCGGCGAAAAGCAACTGCGTGAGCTGCATATCCAGCACGCGCCCTCAGCCCTCAAAGCGTTGAAAGAAGCAGCGGAAGCGGATACCAAAGACGCGGCATAGTAGGGAAGACGTCATCCTGAGGGGGGGCTTGCCCCCGAAGGATCTCCCCGTTTACGAATCGTAGATAGGTTGACGCAAGCGGAGAGATGCTTCACTCCGTTCAGCATGACGCCCCTCCCATCAGGGGAATGAGGAGTGACAATCCCCATACCTCGCCGCCACCTGCGCGTGGCACTGCGCCGCCATCTCCTTGCGGGTGAGTCCGGCGGAAAGCGGCGGATGCAGGGTGAGGATCACCTCCAAACGCGGGATGTGCAGCAGCCCCCACAGATGCGGTACCAGCGACATGTCTCCATACCACGCGGTGGGGGGTAAATCGCCCCCACCGGGATAACGGTAGGCAATCGTCAACGCCTGCACCGTCACGGGGTGGCCGTGAATGGGTTCCTCTGCCACCGCAAAAAGCGAGGGTTTGAACGGCAGCACCCCCGTACCATCGCCGGATGTCCCCTCGGCATAGAGCACCAGCGGCCCCTCTTCCGCTAAATACTCACGAATTGCAGTGATCTGCCCACGGGTTTCCCCCGCTTTTCGGCTAATGAATAAGGGACGAAACCAGGCGATCATCGGTCCCAGCAGCGGCCAGGAAGTGATATCCCCCTTGGCAATAAAGTTGATGCCGGGAAACAGACTCCCCTGCACCAGAATATCGGTGTAGGACAGGTGATTGGAAGCAATCAGCAGCGGCCTCGCATCGCTGAGCTTCCCTTCCACACGCATCCGGAACCCCAGCAGCCAGCACAGAGTGGCAAAATACCAGCGGCGAATCCGCAACCGGCAGGCCATGCCGCGACAAAACGGCGTCACCAGCATCACCGGCCCACAGGAGAGAATCACCAGCAACACCAGCGGCGCACGGAGGAAAGCGATCATGCTCACGCCTCTAAACCAAATTGGAAGCACAGGCAAAGAAAGATGCACAGTCTGTTCACATTATATTCATAAAAATGAAACAATTCATTCACAGCGAAACACTACCTTCATGGGGACAAAAACCAACCGCAAGGAATAAACATGTTAACCACATCTCAGCTTCAGGAATTAGCCGCTAAAGCACGTTTTGACAATCAAGCCCTTGAAACGCTAGTTGCCAGCACCTCTTTCGTTGACCAGCTACCCCCCGGTGCAGTCATTGCAACGGCCACCGCAGCGATCGGCGCCGTAGCTATTAAGGAGCTGCTACATGAGTTAACAACCCCTGAAAACCAGTCGAATCCGTAAAAACACCAGCGGCGCACGGAGGAAAGCGATCACGCCGCCACCTTCGCGAGCAAACCCGTCGCCACGCGCCGTGCTTCGGCGTCCAGTTCCAGCACCGTTTCCAACGTCTCTGCCTGCCGGGCGGGCATCGCCGCGAGGGTGGATTCCACCAGCGGGACAATCTCTAAGAATCCCAAACCATTCTGCAAAAACGCCTCCACCGCCACCTCGTTGGCGGCATTGAGGATGAGCGGCGCGGTTCCGCCCGCCCGCAGCGCCGCCCGCGCCACCTTCAGCGCCGGAAAACGGGTGGCGTCCACTTCCGCAAAATGCAGGGCACCCATCCGCGCCAGATCGAGCGGCGTGACAGGCGCCGCAATCCGCTCCGGCCAGGCGAGCGCATGGGCGATGGGGGTGCGCATATCGGGCGGGCTGAGCAGCGCATGCACCGATCCATCCGCGTAATGCACCATGCCATGCACCACCGATTCCGGATGCACCAGCACCGCAATGCGATCCTCCGGCAGAGCAAACAGATGCGCGGCTTCGATCACTTCCAGCCCCTTGTTCATCAGGGTGGCGGAATCGACGGAAATCTTCGCCCCCATCTGCCAGTTGGGATGCCGCACTGCCTGCATGGGCGTGACCACCCGCATTTCGGCGAGGCTGGACTCACGGAATGGCCCGCCGGAAGCGGTGAGGGTGATGTGCGAGAACGCCACCCCCTCCTGCAATCCCAGCAGTTGAAAAATCGCGTTATGTTCGGAATCCACCGGCAGCAACCGCGCCCCATGCGCCGCCGCGTGGCGCATCAGCAGCTCGCCCGCACAGACCAGACATTCCTTGTTGGCAATGGCAAGCGTTGTCCCTTGTGCAAGCGCACTCCAGGCCGGTTTCAACCCCGCCGCCCCCACGATGCCATTCACCACCAGATCGGCGGGGAGGCTCGCCGCATCGCACAGCGCGTCACTGCCTGCGGAAACCTGAATCCCCGTCCCTTCCAGCCCTTCCTTTAACGCACCATAGAGCGAGGCATCGCCAATCACCGCATGGGTGGGGCGCAGGCGACGCGCCACCACAATCAATGCCTCCACATGGCTCTGCGCGGTCATCGCCACCAACTGAAACCGCTCCGGATGCGCGGCGATCACCTCCAGCGTTTGCGTGCCGATGGAGCCGGTCACTCCCAGAATGGAAATGCGCTTTATAGCCACCATGCCAGCGCCCTCCCCGTTTCGGTGAAGGTCAGCCACCAGACGATCGGCGCAATCGCCAGCAATCCGTCGATCCGGTCCAGCAATCCGCCATGGCCGGGCAGCAGCGCGCCGCTATCCTTCACCCCCGCCCGACGCTTGAGCCATGACTCAAACAAATCCCCCATCTGCGCGACCACCGCCAACGCCCCACCGGTGAGCGTAGCCGCAAGCCAATTCCCCGGCAATGCTTGCGCAAATCCGGCACCGGTTGCTGCGGCACAGAGCATCGCACCCAGCAACCCCGCCCAGGTTTTGTTGGGACTGATACGCGGTGCGAGCTTCGGCCCGCCGAGGGTGCGCCCAAACGCATAGCCGCCGATGTCCGTCGCCCAGACGGTGGCAAAGAGCCATAGGGTGAGCCATAGGCCGTGCGGTTCCATCCCCCGCAACTGCGCGATACACAGCACCGGCAAGCCGATATAGAGGATGCCTGTGAAGTTCCAGAGCCAGAAGCGGCTAGTGGCTGGCCCCCTCTCCCTCCGGGAGAGGGAAGGGGTGAGGGGTTCTCTATCGGTATTTGGAATTTCCCTCACCCTGCCCTCTCCCGGAGGGAGAGGGTTCACCACTCCCAAGCGGCACCACTCCATCAGCCCAATCCCGGCGGCAATTCCCAGCAGCACGGTAAAGGGCCAGCCCCCCCACACCAGCAGGCCTATAAAAATCGGCGCGGCAATCGCCGCCGACAAAATACGCTGAGTGAGGTTGGTCATTTTTTCCCCTCTTTCCGTGCCGTGACCGCCCCAAAACGCCGTTCGCGGCGATGGTACTCGGCCAGGGCGTCATCCAGCGAGGATGCATCGAAATCCGGCCACAGGATAGGAGAAAACACCAATTCCGTATAGGCCATCTGCCACAGCAGGAAATTGCTGATGCGCTGGTCGCCTCCGGTGCGGATGAGCAGGTCGGGGTCAGGGATATCGCCCGCATAGAGCGCCTGACGGAATTGCGCTTCAGTCAGCGGTGCGTCCGTTCCCCGCAGCGCCTCCGCCGCCCGCAGAATCTCCTGCCGCCCACCGTAATTCAGCCCCACGCACAGGGTCAGCCGGGCATAATGCGCGGTGTGCTGCTCCACCTCCGCCACCCGCTGTTGCAGGGCCGGGCGGAGCGCACCCCGCTCGCCGATCACCCGCAGTCGAATCTGCTCGGCATGGAAGGTGGGGGCTTCGCGTTCCAGATTCTCGGCCAGCAGGTCAAACAGGCCGGAGACCTCGTCCTGAGGCCGCTGCCAGTTCTCCGACGAAAACGCATAGACGGTGAGGAAGGGAATCTCCCGCTCCACGCAAAGCGGCATCAGCTTTCGCAACGCCTGCGCACCCTGCCGGTGCCCGGCGATGCGCGGCATCCCCCGCGCCTGCGCCCAGCGGCCGTTGCCATCCATGATGACCGCGATGTGCCGCGGCCAGCGGTCGCGGGGGATCTCGGCGAGAGGGTGGGGGACGGTGCTCATCGATCGTCGCGCGCGTCGGAGGCGTCGTGCGTCAGCGGGCGACCGCGAAGCGCTCGTTCGATTCGAACGTCTGGTTCCGCTCTGGGCCGACGCTGACGAGTTCGACCGGAATGCCCACGAACCGCTCGACGAAACCGAGGTACGCCTGCGCCTCGCGCGGCAGATCGTCGCGGTCGGTGCACGCGGTGAGTTCGCGCTCCCAGCCGGCGAAGGTCTCGTAGACCGGCGTGAAGCCGTGCATGCGCTCGGCGTCGGGGATGAAGCGGTCGGTGACCGTTCCGTCCGCGCGCCGGTAGCCGACGCAGATCTTCAGTTCATCGAAGCCGGAGAGGACGTCGAGGAGCGTGCACGCGATCGCGTCGGCGCCGCAGACCATCGCGCTGTACTTGACG
>JBIPLF010000069.1:0-3504 GCA_044368015.1 Rickettsiales bacterium | reverse complement strand
CAGGTTCCACAACTCTAACATTCTAAAACTCTAAAGTTCTGCAATTCCAAATTTCCGAAATCCTAAAGTTCCAAAATTCTCACACTCTAAAAGGAACCCCCATGTTCGCCGCTGCGATGATTATCTTTCGGGAAATGCTGGAGATTGTGCTGATTGTCGGCATCATTCTCGCTGCCACCCGCACCGTCCCCGGACGCTTCCGCTGGATTCTCGCCGGAATCGCGGGCGGGCTGGGTGGAGCGGCACTGGTGGCGTTTTTCACCGAAAGCATCTCGAACTTCGCAGACGGCATGGGGCAGGAGCTCTTCAACGCCGGGGTGTTGTTTACCGCCGCCTTTTTCATTGGATGGACGGTGTTATGGATGACCCGCCACGCCCGCGAGATGCGCGCGCGCTTCGCCGCGCTCGGCGCACGCGCTGCCGAAGGCGACATCCACTGCGCCACCCTCTCGGTGGCCATTGCGCTCGCCGTCTGGCGGGAGGGCGCGGAAATTGTGCTCTTCAGCTACGGTATGCTGGCGGCCGGTCAATCATGGCAGGACTTGCTGCTGGGCGGCCTGCTGGGTGGCAGCGCGGGACTCGCCACCGGGTTGCTGCTTTATTTCGGGCTGGTTTCCATCCCCGCCAAATACTTCCTGCGGGTGACTTCCGCGCTGCTCGTATTGCTGGTCGCCGGGATGGTGTCGCAGGGGATCAAATTTCTGCTCGCTTCGGGTGTGATCTATTGGGGCGCAGAAACCGTGTGGGACAGCGCCTGGCTCCTCAGCGAGGAAAGCATGCTGGGACAAGGGCTGCATATGCTGATTGGCTACACCGACCGTCCCTCGCAACTGCAATTGCTGGGTTATCTGGCCACCAGCCTCACCCTGTTTGGGCTGCTGCGGATGAGTGGACGCAAACACACGCTCCCCGCACCACAATCTGCGTAAATCCCGTTGCGCCGACCGCCCCTCGCTTCTATGGTAACGCCTCATTAAGGAGCGGCACCCCATGTTACGCGCATTCAGAGGCAAGACCATTCAATTCCTCGTCAAAGGGTTGATTGTCATCATCATCCTGAGCTTTGCACTGTGGGGCATTGGCGATATTTTCCGCGCAGGCGGCAGCGACACCGTGGCAAGCGTCGGCAAGGAGCGCATCACCCATACCGAGCTGGAAGGTGCATGGCAACAGGCCGCCAATAATCTGAAAACCCAATTGGGCGGCGAGGTGCCGGAAGGGCTGAAAGGCATGATCCAAAGCCAGTTGATGGAACAATTGGTGAATGAAAAACTGCTGCATCAGGAAACCGCCCGGCTGGGCTTGCGCGTCAGCACCACGCAGGTGGCGGAGGAAGCCAAGCGCGTCCCGGCCTTTCAGAATGAAAAAGGCCAGTTTGATGCCGCGAAATTCACTCAGTTACTCAAGCAGAATGGCATGAATGAAGCCTCCTACGTCGCCCGGATGCAGGGGGATTTGGCCATTCAGGCCCTTCAGGATGCCATACTGGCGGGGATAGAAGTGCCGGATGTACTGACGGAAAAACTGGTCGCATACCAGCAGGAACAGCGGAAAATCGACCTGGTCCGTATCCCGATAGAGGTTGTGACGAACGTCCCCACGCCTGACGCAAAAGCAGTGGAAGCCTTCTACAAAGCGCGCCCCGATACCTTCCGCACAACCGAAACCCGCACGCTTTCTTACATCGTGATCGGCCCGGAACAGGTGCAGGATAGCATCCGCCTGACACCGGAGGAACTCCAAACCGCCTACGAGGAATACCTGCCGGAACTGGCATCCTCTGAAACCCGCACACTGGAGCAATTGCTGGTGGAGGATGCCACGAAAGCCAACGCCATCGCCACCGCACTGCGGGCGGGGAAGAAACTCTCCGAGATTCCGGAAGCCGCCGGGCTGGCGTTTGAATCGTTGGGAGCCACCGCCAAAACCCAACTCCCCAAAGAGGCTGCGGATGCCGTATTTGCCGCCAAGCCGCAGAGCGTTGTGGGTCCAATTGCCAGTGATTTCGGACATCATCTATTCTTTGTGGCGTCGGCATCAGCCGCCAAAACGCCAAGCTTTGAGGAAGCCAAACCGCAGTTGGAAACCCTGCTGCGCCGCGATAAAGCGCAAGACGCACTCTACCAGCTCACCACCCAGTTGGAGGATGCGATTGCCGCGAAAACCTCGCTTGCAGAACTCGCCAAGCTCGCCGGGGTGAAGGTGGCAACGCTTGGCCCCATCACGCCGGACGGGATGCAGGCGAACCAAACCCCCGCCACCGGAATCGCCGAACAGGCGGCATTCCTGCGCTACGGTTTTGAGCTGAAACAAGGGGAAACCTCACCCCTCACCGAAGCAGAAGGTCGCTATTTCATCGTCCAGCCGACACAGGTGACCGCGTCTCGCGTTCAACCGTTGGCGGAGGTGCGTGAGCAAGCGGAACGGCTTGCCATGGAACAGGCGCGCCGCACCCAGCAGCAAACCATCTCGGAAGCCGTCGCCACGGCACTGAAAACGGGTAAGCCCCTCCCCCATGCCGCAGCGCTCAAGCATTACGCGGGCGTGGTGATCGACCGCAACGCGACGCTGGCAAAACCTGTCGCCGGGCTGGAAGGGTTGCCGCTGCCGCTGGCCGCAGCCGCCTATCAGCTAACACCGGGAGGGACCACCCCCGCCATCGACGGTGAGGATAGCAGCTATCTGATCGCCTCCTTACGCGAGGTGATTGCCCCCACCATCACCAAAGAGGCGCAGGAAAGCCTCGCCTCCTCCCTCACCGATGAATGGCGCGATACGGGTATCCGGGCCTATCTCAGCAACCTTCGCCAACGCTATCCTGTGCAGGTGGCGTTCACCCCTGACGCACCCGCCGCGCCGCAGCCATGAGTACCGCCCCCGACTTCGCCACCGTGGAAGCCCTCTACCAGCAGGGCAAAGGCGCGGTGCTGTGGGTTCGGCAGGTGGCCGATCTCGATACCCCCGTTTCCGCCAGCCTCAAACTGATGGAGGAAGACGAGCCCTTCCTGCTACTGGAATCGGTGCAGGGCGGCGAAACCCGTGGCCGTTACTCGATCCTCGGCCTGCATCCCGACCGGATGTGGCGCTGCCGGGGAGAGGTCGCCGAAACCCGCATGCGGAAAGGCAAAGTCTGGCTCCCCTACCAACCGGACGCCCGCCCACCGCTGGCGAGCCTCCGCGCCTTCTGGCAGGAAGCGCAGATGGAGATCCCCGACGCCCTGCCACCCATGGCAGGCGGCGTGTTTGGCATGCTCACTTACGAGATGATCCGCCATGTGGAGCGCCTCCCCGAACCGAAAGCCGATACGCTGGGCATTCCAGATGCACTCCTCATGCGCCCCTCCTCCATGCTCGTGTTTGATAATGTCGCCGATGCGCTGTTTATCATGGCGATTATCCGCCCCACGGCAGGCATCACCGCCCGCACAGCCTACGATGAAGCCTGTGCGCGGATCGAAACGCTACAAGGCAGGCTCGCCGCCCCCCTCCCCCCGCATTTCCGGG
>JBIPLF010000044.1:0-14144 GCA_044368015.1 Rickettsiales bacterium | reverse complement strand
TTTCCAAAGGCGGTACGGTCACGGTCACGGTGAAGGACGACAAACTGGCGCTCGATTGCCGGCCGCTGACCTCTGCCAAAAAGAAAAGCGATAAGGTGAGGGTGTAAAGGCAGCGCATGCTTCTGCGTCGATGGTTTTTCATTCTATGGCGTAATCCGCACCTCGTGATAGGCGCGAGCGTCTTTTTTGCCATCTCAGTGCGTCTTCTAGCAAGCAGAGCGTACAACGAAGGGTACCGTTGCCTTGGAGAACACTTCGTCCACGCCAGCAACGGTATCGCTCTGTTTCTTGTATGCATCACTGTTTTGGAAATGTTCGGTTACACCGCTTACACGCTTTATATTCGGAATTGGAAACGCCTATGGGATATACTTGCCTGTCGATCCGCTATACTACTGGGATCCTTGGTGTTTTGGTATGGGATGGTGCTGTCTGCGTGGATTTCTGGAACGGATTGCAGACAACACGGGGTATGGGAACGTGGACCAATAATCCATGACGCAAAAATCGAAACATACATGATTGAACCTTGATGCTTTAGGCACCAAGCCCTTTCTCGATGAATCATCCTACTAGCCGAGACAGCAAGCACCTTTAGCTCTTTTTACCTGAAGCACAAACGCAACACCAACCAATCGCAATCTGGAGCGGGCGATGGGAATCGAACCCACGTCTAAAGCTTGGGAAGCTTTCGTTCTACCATTGAACTACGCCCGCATGGAGGGGATCCTACTATCCCAAGACGCAGCGGAACACAAGCCCGCACATAACGAAGCACCACCACACGCCGTCATATTTCTTTAACAACATTTTTCTGAAAATTGCATGTAATTTTTCCATATTTTGTGGTATGGTGCTGCAACTGATGCACGGAGAACCCCTCTCAAGTGCGCTGTAATCTTAGACTTTTACGACGGAGTGTTTTTTATGGTAAAACATCTGGTAGATGTAGAGTTTCAGGTTGGACGGTATGTGGTGTACCCTACCCACGGCGTCGGCAAGATCAACGAAGTCGAATCCAACACCTACGGCACACTGACCCAGCATTTTTATGTGATCTACTTTGAAAAAGAGCGCATGACCCTCCGCGTTCCCGTCAACCGCGCCCGTGCGGCTGGCCTGCGGGCACTCAGCAGCGGCGACGACATCCAGCGCGCCTTCAACGCCCTGCGCGGCAAAGCCAAAATTCAGCGCGGCGTGATGTGGAGCAAACGTCAGCAGATGTATGAATCCAAAATCAACTCCGGCAACATGGTGTCCATCGCTGAGGTACTGCGCGATCTGCACCGCAATGTGGACCAGCCCGACCGCTCCTACAGTGAACGGGTGATCTACGAATCCGCATTGGATCGTCTGGCAGGCGAAGTCGCCGCAGCCGAGAATATCGACCCCAAAGACGCGGTGCGTCATGTGGTCGCCGTGCTGGACGAGAACCGCGAAGTGTTGTTGAAGGAAGCCGCCTAACCTCTACTTTTTGGTTACGCAACCGTCGGCACCCGTCATTGCGAGCGAGCAACGCGAGCGCGGCAATCCAGAATCTTTAAGCTGGATTGCTTCGCTTACGCTCGCAATAGACCTCTTTTGAAACTCGCTGCGGTGAGGCAAGCGCGCGAAGAAATCGCCCGCAGAATCCGCCGTGTACAATTGGGTACATAAGGATTCGAGGACGGTTTCGACAAGCAGATTGCCCGCCGCAGTAGAGTACGAAGAAAGTCTAATGACGAAAGTAACGCGGCTCACCCGTTTTTCCCCGTACTCTCCTTGACTTTCCTCCCCCTCCCCGCCTAGCATTCCTGCATGCTCGACGACCTCATCCGTAGCCTTTCCAAATTGCCGGGAGTAGGCCCCCGCTCTGCCCGGCGCATAGCGTTGCATCTGATTCGCCACCGCGAGCAGTTGATGCGTCCGCTTTCGCATATTCTGGAACATACCGCCGATGCGCTGCGGGATTGCACCGTCTGCGGCAATATCGACACGCAAACCCCCTGCGCTATCTGCGCGCATCCCAACCGCGACCGGCGCGTGCTGTGCGTGGTGGAGGACCTCGCCGACCTGTGGGCGATTGAGCGTGGCGGCCATTTCCGGGGGCTGTACCATGTGCTGGGCGGCACCCTCTCGGCACTGGAGGGGCGCGGGCCGGAAGCGCTCTCCATTCAGGCGCTGGTGCGGCGGGCGTCCTCCCCCGACGTGCAGGAGGTGATTCTGGCCACCAATGCCACGGTGGAAGGGCAAACCACCGCCTACTACCTCGCCGACCAGTTGCAGCAGGCAGGCGTACGCATCACGCGGTTGGCGCAGGGCATCCCGCTTGGCGGCGAGTTGGACTATCTGGACGAAGGCACGCTGGGTGCTGCCATGCATGCGCGGTTAGCCGTGGCCTGACCGTTACAGCTAAGCCTGCACGTACTTTCCGACAAACTGCGACATGATAAAATTCACCATCTCGCTTTTCACATGCACCTGATCGGCCTCCCATGCCAGCGGACGCGGAGAGTTAATCACCATCTCGTAGCTGGGGAAGTAGTCGATATTGGGGAAGGTGGCCACCACCGCCTGCGCCACCGACCGCAGCGTGGATTTGGAATAGCTGTTGGCGGAAATGACGTCCAGCCCCGTATAGGTTGCCCCCAGCGGCACGGGCGACACGGTGACGATAAACCGCATCTCCGGATTGCAATGGGTGCGAATGAGTGCAATCGTTTTGCACAGATTCTCGTAAGAACTCACAAAATCGGCATCGAAAAACTGAAACCGGTTCTTGAATTTTTTGATATAGAGCGGCGGCGGCGGCACATTCAGCACGATCCCGGTTTCCATATCCTTCCAGGTTTCGGTCAGGCCCAGCGTGATGAAAACGGCGGTGCTTTCTTTCAGCTTGCGGGTCACGGCATTGAGTTTCTGCCGCGTATCCAGACTCACTTCCCATGTGTTTGGTTTCAGGCGGCTGGCCTGCGGATCAAACCACTGACCTTCGGATACCTCGATCAACCCGTGACTGGGGTATTCGGTCTGAAGCAAATTATGCTCCACATCGCTGTAAATAGAGTGGGTGGAATATTTATTCAGCGCCCCGCGATGCGGCTGACGGGTGCCGGTGCCATCGTCGCTTAAGTACAAATCGGCAGGTAATTTGAAATCTTCAAACGCCACTTTGATGCCCTTATTCATCAAATGGCCTTCGACATTACGCGCAAAACAGGAACCAATGGTAAACACCACATCCTGTTTGGTGAGGGCAAAGCTCGGCTCAAAATGCACATACATGCGCTCGCCCGTTTCCAGACGTGCCGCGACGGTGGTGTTTTTAGAGGGGCTTGGCGCCCATTGGCGATAGACGTTATCGCGTGTATCGAGCAGCGTGTCGATGCCGGAACGTTCGAATAAAGGATGCGGTTTCATGGTGGCCCTCTCTGATAAGCAGAGCGGCGTCATAGCGTATATCCCCCTGTTTAGCAAGGAAATCGCTGGTGCCCCGGGTCAGACTCGAACTGACACATCCTTGCGGATATCGGATTTTGAGTCCGACGCGTCTACCATTTCACCACCGGGGCACGGATGGAGACGCAGTGTAGCGTCTGCATCGCAGAGGTCAACCCTCTCTGTAGGTATAGCGTTTTCGCTTTTCGTTTACGCTAGGAGCATGAGGCGACGTGTAGTTAACCTACACGAGGCGAAATGCGACGAAGCGTAGGCGGAAATGGGGAATGCTATAGCCCCCCTCACCCGCCGATATTCGGCACCAGCGGCAAACCGGCGCGTTCTTTGCCTTCAATTTCGGCGATTGCCTGACTGATCGCCACGAACCGCTCTGCCGTAGAGGGGTGGGTGGCACTGAATTGCGAACCGATGGATTGCGGGTTTTCCACCGCCATCCGCCGCCAGAAATCTGCCGCCTGACGGTACGGGTACCCCGCCCGCGCCATAATGTAGAGCCCCATGTAATCGGCCTCGGATTCAAAACTCTGCGAATAGGCCAGCCCCCCAACCTTGCCAAACAACCCTTGCGTGTTGAAGCCCGTGGCACCGGTCACGAGTGCGTCCAGCAGCGATCCCACCACGGCATTGCCCATCTTTTTATGGATATGCCCCAGAATGTTATGGGCGATCTCATGCCCCATCACGAGGGCGAGTTCGGCATCATCCTTGGCGAAATCCAGCATTTTGGAGCTGACATACACTTTTTTGCCGTCGGCATAGGCGTTGAGCGCCTTACTCCGCACAATCTGCGGCGGGTATTTGCAAATCCGCACCGGGTCCAGCGTGACGCGCCGCTCGGCCCCCTCCTTGCTGCGCACCGCCAATTGCAGCGGCACGCCGGTTTCCATCCGCTGCCGGTAATAGGCGAGCACGGTTTTAAGCGGCGCACCGGAGAGTGGCCGACCATCCATCGCGGTGATGACATCCCCCACCTGAATACCGGATTCCGCTGCCGGAAAACCGGGAATCACAAACAGGAATTTCAGCCCGTCCTCCACGATCACGCCGCCATCCAACTGCACGCTCTGATCGGCATAATTTTGCGGGTCGAACAGCATAAACCCATAAAAAGAAAGCTGATTATCACCACAGAATGCCTCCCCCGCTTGCAACAACGGAAAGACAATCCGCATCAGCCGCGCTTCCTTGGCGTAAGGTTTGGACGCGATGATGTTATCAAACAGCAGCGTGTATTGATGCTGACGTTCACGCTGTACCGCTTCTGGCGGCGCAGCGGGCAGGTTCAGGCTGGGAGCACAGGCGGTAACCCACACCAACAGCAAAAGAGAGAAAAGGATGCGCATGGAGCAGCATATTAGCGCGGCGTGAACCGGATGCAAGTGTCGTTACTGATCCGGACGCCCCTACCGCGTAGCCGCCACCCGATCCGCGATCATGGCGTAGAGAGCGCGGAGCGCCATCGCCTCGCCGCCTGCGGGACGTCCGGGGCGGGGCTTCAGGTTCCAGGCCATCATGTCCAGATGCAGCCAACGGTCGGGCTGGGTGACGAATTCACGCAAATAGAGCGCGGCCATAATTGCCCCCGCATAGCTGCTATCGCTGATGTTGCATAGATCGGCAATGGGGCTGTCCAACTGTTCGCGGTACCCCTCCCACAGCGGCAACTGCCACAGCGGGTCCTGCCAATCTTGCCCGTGATAAATCAGCTTTTGTGCCAAGCTCGTGCTTCCCGAAAACACCGCGGGAATATCAGTGCCTAGCGCCGTACGCGCCGCACCGGTGAGGGTGGCACAATCCACCAGCAGATCGGGGGATTCCTGACTTGCCTCCCACAAGGCATCGCAGAGGATCAACCGCCCCTCGGCATCGGTATTGCCGATTTCCACAGAGATGCCCTTGCGCGTGGGGATGATATCCCCCGGACGCAGCGCATTGCCGGAGATGCTGTTTTCCACCGCGGGCACCAGCACCCGCAACCGCACCGGCAGATTGGCATCCATGATCGCCCGCGCCAGCCCCAGCACCACAGCCGCGCCGCCCATGTCCTTTTTCATCAGCCGCATATTGCCGGCGTCTTTAATATCCAGCCCTCCGCTATCGAAGCACACGCCCTTCCCGACCAGCGTGACTTTGGGGGCGGATTCCTCCCCCCAACGGATGTCGATCAGGCAGGGCGGCTCATCGGAGGCCCGTCCCACCGCATGGATCATCGGATAGCCCTCGCGCAGCAACGCATCCCCCCGCGTGATGGTGCAACGCGCCTGATACTGCGTGGCGAGCGTCTGCGCGGCCTCTGCCAGCGCTCCCGGCCCCATATCTTCAGCAGGGGTGTTGATTAGATCGCGGGCGAAGCAGATTGCCGATACCATGCGCGATACTGCCGGACGATCCACCGATTCCGGCAGTTGCAGCACCGGAAAGGTTTTTTCGTTTTTCTTATAACGATCAAAGCGATAGCGTGCCAATTCCCAGCCCATCGCCAGTTTGGTGAGGAGTTCCGGATCCTGTATCCCGGCGAGGGTATACTGCCCTGCGGGTAGTTGGTCTGGCAATCCGGCAATAGACCAGAGGTCAACAGGGCGTGCACCCACGCCGCACCACACGGCCTCAATCTCACCCTGAGCATTCGGGATCAGCGCATGCTTTCCGCTATCCCCCTTGAAGCCATGACTGAGAACCCATTGGCGGGCAGCAGCGGGCAGCGTTTCCAACAGGTCGGTGTGCTCCATTCCCCGAATCAGATGGATAGGAACGGTTTTTGTGACAGTTCTATGAAGAAAATGGCTCATATAGACACCTGATAAGGGATTGTTTTTCTAGATAAAAGCGAAAATGGTTAACGTAGTGTAAATTTTAGCTTCAATTTTAGGTGAATGTTGTTTATAAGTAACAACACGAGCATAAAAACCACTTACAGGAGCCGACAATGAAAAAACTCACCCTTCTCTCCTCCATCAGCGCCATTGCGCTTTTGTTCAGCGCCTCCGGTGCGCTGGCCGCTGCCTGCTGCGCTCCGGACCCGGCCAGCAAGAACAACATCGCCTACATCGACCAAACCCGCGATGGAACCGGCGCACATGATTACATGAAAGCCGAAATCAAACAAACCGGCCACGATCAGGAAGCCGCCATTGAGCAGCATGGCTTCGGTGGACACGATGCCCTGATCAAACAAAAAGGCGATATGAACTACGCCGGTATCAAACAGGGCGAAAAGAACGATGGTAGCGACTGGTTGGGCGCTGAAATCGAACAAGACGGCGTATGGAATCGGTCCTACATCGACCAGAAAGGGCTGGCGCATCAAGCCAAATCCGTTCAAATCGGGGATGACAACCAAGCCTATATCAAACAACGCAATGGCGCTGGCAATACCGGCCATAGCTCGGTGCTGAGCCTGCAAAAAGGCGACAACAACTACGTTGACGTTGATCAGGCGATGGACACCACCAAAGGCTGGGCACGCACCGCTGACGGTTCCATCAACGATGCCGCAAAAGTCGGCCTGTTCGTCGAACAAAACGGTAATGGAAACACCTTCCTCACTGGCAGCGTGGCTGAAGGCAATGGCCAGCAAGGGAAAGACAACCACATCCATGCCTTTCAGGACGGCGATGGCCATGTAGCCTTCATCACCCAAAAAGCGGGTAGCCAGGACAACTCTGCCAAATCCGTGCAGTATGGTGCCTACAACAACACCTCCATCACACAAGCTGGCAAAAACAACAAAATTGACAGCAAGCAAACCGGTGGTTCGGGTTACAATGCAGGTCGCAACGCTTGGGATAAACCCAACAATCTGGCGGTGATCGATCAGGCTGGTGAGCACAACTCGCTTTTCAACGAGCAAAACGGCACCGACAACAAGCTGAATGCCAAACAACGCGGCATCAACAACACCATCCACAACTTTCAGGATGGCACCCGTAACATTGCGACGATTGATCAGGATTCCGACTACTCTGACATCCGTTCGGTACAATACGGTACAGACAACAACGCCACCATCACCCAGCGTGCATGGGGTGCCGGTAACAACGCCTACCGTTCCAAAGTGGATAACTTCCAAAAAGGTGAGCGCAACGTGACCTGTATCGATCAAGTCGTGAAAAACGGCCTGGTGGTGAATGAGCAGATCGGTAACGACAACTACTCGCAAATCACCCAGCACGAAAACTACGGTGTGGATGCCGGGTTCAGCAAGAACGTCGCGGAAGTGCACCAATATGGCAATAACGATTTCGCCAGCATCAATCAGGAAGGCATTCCGATTCTCGCCGGTAGCAGCATCGCATCAGGTACTGTGATGAACTTTGCGAAAATCACGCAAGATAACTAAGCGCTGACCAAGACCCAAGGGCGGCACTCACAGAATCCGGGTGCCGCCCACTTAAAAAAATAAACTTGTGAGTTTTTATGTTCCTTCGTTCCCTGATCCTGATGGTCTCCTCGCTGATCGCAGTACCGGCTCTGGCCACTTCTGCACGGACGGGAACGGTGGGCCAAAACCATGCTGAAATTGTGCAGGTGGCTGGCAGTCATGGCGTGATTGCCGCCAATAATGCAAGCATCAAACAGGTGGGCGGCGATGGAAACTTCGCCCGTCTGGTACAGGAAGGTTTCGGGAACATCGCCAACGCCCTGCAAGCGGGCGATGCCAATAGCCTCAACGCCACCCAGCATGGCAATGACAACCGTGCAACGCTCTCTCAAATGGGCGATGAAAACAGCATTCTCTTCACCCAGATCGGCGATGAAAACACCGTAAACGTGACGCAGAACGGTGCCCGCAATCATCTGGCGACCTTCGCCGCCGACAACGCACAGATCGGCGATGGCAACATTTACACGCTGAACCAACAGGGCAACGACAACTGGGCGAGCTTCTCCCAGCATGGCGACCTGAACAGCATTTCGCAGTCGCAAACCGGCATGGGCAACATTGCCGTCGCTATGCAGATGGGCAACAACAACACCATCCTTCAGAATCAATCCGGCAACTACAACCAAAGCTATGTGGTTCAGGAAGGCAACGGAAACTACATGTCGACCGTACAGTCAGGAAACTACAACCAGATTCACTACGAACAGCACGGAAACAACCTGTCTCAGTCGGTTACCCAGCAGGGCGACTATATGTCAATCAGTATTGTTCAAAGCGAGTAGCTGTTAACACAAAAGTTACGAAGTGCGACTATACAAGAGATATTGATTGAAAGACACAGGTGATCCTATGCGTTCCTTACTCATACTCCTGCCGCTGGTTGCGGCATCCTACTCGGCTCAGGCATCAGAAATGCTTTATGAACCGTACAATCCCTCCTTTGGCGGTAGCCCGCTGAACGGTAGCTACCTGCTTTCCAGCGCCACCACCCAACGCGCCTACACCGCGCCAGTGGCCCCCAAGACAAGCGCTCTGGACAATTTTGAGGAAACCATCACGCGCAGCATTCTGGGGCGCGTATCTACCCAGATCGCCGAAGCGATCTATGGTGAAGAAGCACAGGATGCAGGAACCTTTCTCGTGGGTGACACGCGTATCAATTTTACGCGTGCAAACGGCACGGTGAATGTCACCATCATTGACAACCTCACCGGTCAGCAAACCGATCTCACCCTCCCCGACACCACATTGTAGGCGGTCCCCCATGTTCGCTCGCTCGCTTGTTGCTCTGGCAACCCTCTCTCTGCTTGTCTCCGGCTGCTCGGCTGAGCGTGTGATTCAGGCCGTTGCTGCGGATGCCGAAATCGCCCCCACCACGCACGGCGAAAAATTGCTGCAATCGCTCCCCGAAGCACGCCGTAAGGTCGCGGTTTCAGTGTATCGTTTTGCCGATCAAACCGGTCAACATAAATCCAGCGATGTGAAAACCGAATATTCCCGTGCGGTGACGCAGGGCGGGCTGGCGATCCTCAGTGAAGCCTTATTGGATGCCGGAAATCGCAACTGGTTTACCGTGGTGGAACGTGACGGACTCGCCAATCTGCTTCAGGAGCGCAAGCTGATCCGCATGATGCGCGATAATTATCCGGGACCGGATGGTGATAAACTCCCCCCCGTGGGGCCGTTGCTGTATGCGGGTATCATGCTGGATGGCGGGATTATTTCCTATGAAACGAACGTCATCACCGGTGGTATTGGCGCGAAATATCTGGGTATTGGCAGCTCCAGCGAATACCGCCGCGACGTGGTCACCGTCTATCTGCGTGCGGTGAGCGTGCAGAATGGCGAAGTGCTGCTTTCGGTGAACACTTCCAAAACCATTTTCTCCACTGCTGTGAACAGTAATGTGTTCAAATTTGTAGCCTTCGATAAAATTCTGGAAGCCGAAACCGGCTTTACCGTCAACGAACCCCCGCAACTGGCCGTGCGTCAGGCAATTGAAATGGCCGTTTATGCCATGACCATGGAAGGTGCAATGCAGGGCTTGTGGGAATTCCGTGATCCAAACGCGGGGCAGGCAGCCATCAACACCTACCTGAAACGCATTGGCAAACCAGTGGCCGATACAGCAGGGAACGACTCCTTGTTTGGAGGCATGCAGTCGGTGGATCAGAACGCTCCCTTCATGGATGCAGCGGCAGATACCGCCCCCGCCGCTCCGGCCATGGCGGAGATAGCGCCGCAACCTATTGCAATCGAAGCACCCAAAGAGGATAACTACGTCCCCTTTGCACGCGCCACCAGCCCCTCCATGAAGCCCGCCAGCGCCGCAGTGGCTGCCCCTAAACCCGCCCCACGGAAACAGCAGATGGTTTCTGCCGCTCCCGCAAAGCGCCCCGCACAATCACCGCAGGAAAGCGCCATTGACGGTGCCCTGCTGCGCGAGGTTTATGCATCCTATGAACAGCTTCCGGTTGAAGCCCGGCTGCGGGTAGAGCAGTTGAGCGTCTGGAAGGAATTCCGTGAAGCCATGGGATGGCTCAACACCAAACCGCAAATCGGTCCAAAAGAAGCCTCGCGCATCAATCGGGTGGCGCAGGCTTCGCTCGATGTCATTCGTCAGGTAAACGGCTAGCAACGTCCGAAACCTCCGGCCGCCAACGCTCTTCGGGCGCGGATGCCGCCGTGCCGATGTAAAAGAAGCCGGCGATCCGCTCCTCTTCCTGTAGCCCCAAATGGCGAGCAATCTCCGGGTCATAGGCCAGCCACTCGGTCAGCCAGCAAGCAGCAAACCCCTCCAGATGGCAGGCATTCAGCAGGTTCATGCACAAGGCCCCACAGGAAAGCTGCTGCTCCCATAACGGAATTTTCCCCGGTTTGGGGCTGTGAATCACCACCAGCAACAGTGGCGCACGCTGCACCCGCTCCCGCTCAAAGACGCACAGCGCTTCGGTTGCATCCGGGGTTACAGCCCTGAAACGCTGCTCTGCAAACGCTCCCAACCGTGATTGCGCGCCCTTTTCCAGTATCAGAATCCGCCAGGGCGCCAGTTTACCGTGATCGGGTACACGGATCGCCGTTTGCAGCACCCGTTGCAATGCCTCGCCTTCCGGTCCGGGCGCACGCATTTCCTGCGGCTTGACCGAGCGCCTGCGAAGTAGAGCCGTCTGTGTGTCCATGGGAGTCCCTCCCTTGCGATTTAGAGGCGTCTATGGTATCGGTCAGGTTTCCTTTTGACAACAGAGATGGAGGCTATGTCTATTCTTCCTTTCGACGACCGCGACGGCGTGATCTGGCTTAATGGTGTCTTTGTTCCCTGGCGGGAGGCCAAAACCCACGTCCTCACCCATGGTTTGCATTATGCGAGCAGTGTCTTTGAAGGGGTGCGAGCCTATAACGGCAAGGTGTTCAAGCACCGCGAACATGCCGATCGCCTGATCCGCTCTGCGGCGCTGCTGGATTTCACCCTCCCCTACAGCGCCGACCAGTTGATGGATGCAACCGAAGAGCTACTCACACAACAAGGCGTGGTGGATGGCTATATCCGCCCGGTTGCCTGGCGCGGCAGTGAGATGATGGCCATCGGCGCGCAGCAGAACCGCACCCATGTCGCCATTGCCACCTGGTCATGGCCCGCCTTGTTCAGCAAGGAACTGAAGGAAAAAGGCGTGCGTCTGGTGACCTCCAAGTGGAAGCGCCCCTCGCCGGAATCTGCCCCTACCGCCAGCAAGGCGGCGGGACTTTACATGATCTGCACCCTCAGCAAACATCAGGCGGAACGTGACGGCTATCACGACGCCATGATGCTCGACTGGCGCGGCTTTATCGCCGAGGCCACCGGTGCCAATATCTTCCTTTTTATGGATGGCGCGCTGCACACTCCCACCCCCGATTGTTTTCTGGACGGCATCACCCGCCGCACGGTGATTGATCTCGCCAAGGCACGCGGGATAGAACTCATTGAAAGGCATATCAAACCCGAAGAACTCGCGAGCGCCGAAAGCGTATTCCTGACAGGTACCGCAGCGGAAATTACCCCCGTTGCCTCGATCGATAGCCATCACTTCACGGTCAACGCCGCGACCCAGCAATTGATGGCAGATTACGAGGCGTTGGTGCGGGGATAGGGCTTTGCTACCACATGTAGCGTCGCACGCGAATCAATTGTCCCCATGTCGCAATTTTTTGTGGCGTGTGTCAGAGGATTTCGATATGGTGCGGCGCATCCCTGCCAGTAAAACCATTTAAGCTTCGGAGCCGCCTTATGTTTCGCAAAAAGGAAGACACACTGGAAAAACATCCCTCGATGATGAATCCCGCTCCGGCGACGGCTGCCGAAGTCAGCGAGCCCATGAAGGCGGGGGCCTATGGCCAGATGCCGAATGACACGGCAGCCCTGCTCCGCAAACCGCCGGTAAGCGGTGTGATTCGCCCGGCCAAACCAGCTACTCCCACGCAGCAGACAATGCAGCAGCCTATGCAACGGTTTGATCGCATGCCCCGCCCTGCCCCCATGATGCCGCAACAGCATCAGACGATGCATGAAAACTTTTCTCAGTCACAACCTCAACCGCAGCAGGCTCCTATGCAACAATCGCGCCCCATGCCCATGCAAGGTTATGAGCAACCCCGCACTCAGGATGCGGTGCAGCAATCCACGCCGCGCGCACCGATCGGCTACGAGCCATCCAATACCGCCACTCATCACACTCCGGTGCAATTCACGCAAACACAGACGCAACAGCAATCCTTTTCCGCCGCCGCGTCGGCTAACGCCAATGCCGCTTCCTCAACGGAAAAGCGTGTGCTGACCGTTGGGCACGACACCGTGCTCAAAGGCGAAATCACCACCTGTGATCGCCTGATTGTGCAAGGAACGGTGGACGCCGTGCTTTCCGATGTCCACACGATCGAAATCGCCGAGCGTGGCATCTTCAAAGGTTCCGCCACGGTCGATAATGCCGAAATCAGTGGCCGCTTTGACGGTGATCTGGAAGTGCATGGCCGTCTGACCATCTTCGCCACCGGTCGTGTGACGGGTAAAGTGAGCTATGCCGAGCTGGAGGTGCATCGCGGCGGCAAAATGTCCGGTAAAGTTCAGCTTGCGGGCAGCGCGGGCGACACCGAAGAAGCCCCTGCCCTGCGCGAGGCCACCTTCTCCGCTTAGCTGGTGACACACTGGCTATTGTGACTACCTCCCCTCCTTTTTTGCAGGTTTTTTCTTGCATAAGGGAGGGGAATTCTTATTGTTACCTTCCTTGTTTTTGTGGGGCCATAGCTCAGCTGGGAGAGCGCCTGATTTGCATTCAGGAGGTCTGCGGTTCGATCCCGCATGGCTCCACCATATTTTTCAATAAGTTAGCTAGATTATAGGGCAACGAAGAAAGTTCCGTTGCTACTCAGTTGCTACGCTCAAGGGTATTTGCTGCACGCTGGTTCAGCTAGAAGTAGGCATCTGCTACTGTGCAAACCTGTGTTCTGCGCTGGGGTAATTGTCATAGACGTGCATATAGAGTTCACCTTGAAGATGTCCAGAGTCATAGGCATTTGGCAAGCTGTCGCACACATCAGCAATCGTATTCACGACCTTTGCCCGTGTTGACTGCCTCTTGCGCCAGTCTAAAACCAGCCTCTCCTTCTTCAGCTTTTCCAACAACTCTTTCGCCACCTGCTTCACTGCTTCTATTTCACTCTTAGAGAGCTTCGGCACAGGTTTGGTCAGGATGTCAAAAATCACCAGCTCTTCCTCAGTCAGGTTTTCCCGCACATGGCGGTTTTCTTCCGCGTTTAAGTTTCTGGAAATCTGCATAAGTTCTAGGAAGAGTTTTTCTGCATCAATATCACCAGAGTTATACGCCCTGATAAGCTCCTCAAATTCATCAAAGTAAGATTGCCGCGAACCATTCATTTGCAGCAGTTCCTTGATTTTGCGCAGAATGGCAGAGCGTAGCCTCTCCAGTATCGTCTTCTGGCTATCGGCGCTGAAGAACCGCTCTTTCAGTTCTTCAAAATCTACTTGGGAGAGATCAAAGGGCTTGGCCTCTTTTATCTCGTAGTCATCAATCGTAATGGAGAGACACTTACTTTAATATAGCTTGGATATTTTGCTGTAGTTTTTCGAATAACCCGTTGTATTTGAGCGCATAATTGAGGGCAATTGCGCCATCGACCATGGCGACGCTTCGGGAGGACGCTTTGGTTTTGCGATGAAATCGGGCAAGGAAATGACGGGTATTACTGTTGTCCTGCTCGATGGGAAAGGTCAGATCTTTTCCTGTAAACAGTTGATTTTCAGGGATACATCTGGCATATCCGCCCCAGT
>JBIPLF010000085.1:0-14186 GCA_044368015.1 Rickettsiales bacterium | reverse complement strand
CATCACCCACAAGGTACAGGTTCCAGAACCCCCGGCGCGGGTGCTCCTCTCCGTCATCGCTAAGCATCCCCACGCAGTGCTGGACGCAACGCGGCGCGAGGTGATTACCCCTTTTCCCATCTATGATGGGTAGCGTGTACCTTCTTTGACCATCGCACCTAAGGTGGTAGTCTGCGCGGCCTGTGTTACCCCCTGCCCACCCCCCTGAGTTCTAAACGCAACCGCAGCAAAGGGAGCAACACGAGGAATATCCAAAAGAAAAGGGTTGTCCACGACGGACATGGAGACATCTCGAATATCATCCAGAAACTGTACTTTGCTCATTTCAGAGCACGACATGTAGTGCACACCTTTATCAATCAGCAGGCTTGAGACAGATATACCGTTTTCCAATGCATCGATCACATCGTCCAACGGCAAGCATTTCTGCTGCTCGAATGGATGGAGTCCTTCGTTGACACGGGCATGTAAATGTAAGGTTGTTGTCTTGTCTGAAATAACACCATGGAAGTAAAGTTGTACCGTATCATCTGCATCGATTTGATACTGCTCTTTCAGGTGATCCAGAACCGATTCTTTTAGCGCTTGAAGAGAGGCAATATGCGAAGGATTCAAATCCAGAACAGAGGCAATGTAAGGTACGCCACTTCTTTTTTCTAAGTCCCGAATGCGCTCCTGATGTATGTGACGGACATCCCGATTGTGGTATTGCTCGCCTCCGACAAAACATCCCGCATCAAGTGCTTCGCGAAAATCATCCCTGTTTTTCGCTACCTCAAAAACGGTGTTCTCCAGCTGAGCTGGGTGCACATACCATGCGATCAGCGAAACGCCACCTTCAGCCTTCTTATGATCACACGGCGCTTGTTTGAGCAAATCCCCGTTTACTCTTGGATAATTAGGTACAATTAGGAACTGTCCATCTTGTGTCCATTGAACCAGCTCCGGCTTATCTTTGAGTAAATTTAGAACTCCAGATTCCGGGTTCAGATGGATGAAATCATCGATAAACCCCGGAAGTCCACGTATGCTGTGATATCTGTGCCGAAGAGCATCAATAGATGCCGCCGTGTAATCTACTTTTATACACCTTTCTTCATTTCCTTCCCGAAATCTCTTTTCCGGAACTGTCAGCATGCTCATGGCAACATCCTCGCTGCGTGCTGTATGGCCTCTACATTCGACAAATGCTCTGTATTTTGTGCGCTGCACGCCTCAGGTGCATTAATATGCAGTGTATAATGCTCTGATACTCGCCTCTTCCACGGTGGAGATAAAACCGCATCTTTTCCCTTACCATCATAAAGCTTTGTATGGACATCGCTCACAACCTCTTCCCAGCTTGATAGCTCAGGAGATGGCTTGACGCGGATATCACGAATGCCAGCCTTTGTAAAAAACGCTTCTGTTTTTTCTAAATCATGGACTGTAACGGTTCGTTTTAGGGCATCTACAGTGAGTATAGGGATGGGTTGCTCTCCTTTAGGAATATTGCCATCCAATAGTTCGTAACTAACCTCTTTTCCAGCAACAGTTTCCAGAAACTTCAATACCATCTCTGGAAACTCCCGATGGGAAGAATAAATTTCAAGGGTCGGTGTTACACGCCCCGTTTCCTGGTAGCGCTTAAAAGCCCTTTCTACTGATACTTCTGACGGAATATCTATGTGTAGTACATGCAGAGGGGTATTGCCGCGCATAGCCAGATTCGCAAATTGCATGGTGCGAATGGCTGCCGCTTCATCATGGCAAATAGGACGACTTAGCCCTTCATCCAGTAAAGCCCCCAGAGCATCTGCAATTCTATTTTTAACAATTCTATTGTCTGACATGACATTCTCTGCTGTCAGATCAAGACCATATAAATCTTTGTAAATAAGAGCCAATAGATCCCTTCTGTCATCTCCGCTCATTTCCAGAACTTCGTCCCAACGCACACCAAGAGCATTACATTCTGCCTGAAGTTTTGCACGGGAGCTGCTTTTGCCCGCTGCCGGAGGCCCCGTAAGAATGAAGTGTGCAACATCAGCAGCATCACTCGGATATAGAGTTGCCCTCTGAAGTAGTTTTTGAGAGACTGCCTGCTCTACAGAGTCGGAGGCATATTTACAGAGTAGATCATGCTGGCACACATTGTATAGCTTGTTGGATGCATAATCACTCTGTACCTGCCGGATATCTATACCTTCCAAAGAAAGGGGATCATTTTTCTTATCTATAGCCTTCTTTAGAATGCTGAGATGGTTTGAAATATTCTGAGAAGTAGGTGATAACACTTCCTGTCCCGAAAGAAATGCTTCTACTTCCTGTTTTATAACGTCTCTCTGCTCTATGAGTTCCGTTTTCAAGGACGCAAACTGTTCACTTGCAAGTGCTTCTTTGTATATCGCAAGAATGGGGTCTTTTAACTCGCCAATATCTTTCCATTTAGACAGAACCATAACAGCGGCAATTGTCTCGTAGAGCAATTCCTGCTCAGGCGTGAAGGTAACGCATTCCTCCATAAATAAACCAGATATGCGCACCATATCCGCCAGATTCTTGTGAGAGATAAGCAGATTTTCTGCTCGCAGAGAGGGGTAGTGGTCATGGCTCTCATGCGAGAACAAAGCATCTCCCGCTTCTGTTTTCTTGAGATCCCACGCCTCTATAAGAGGTAGAATATACTTACTCATGGCATACCTTTCACCGTAACAATCACGGTGTTATAGGCCACATATGTAAAGGTTTTATTTCATCAGGATTGCTTTTCAGAGTCCTTGTATATCGCACCAATACCCCCTCCCATCGCCTCCTCCATCTTCCCATAGTCATTGGTTTGGTGTGCGTGGGTGATGGCCTCCTGTAGGGTGGCGGTGAAGGTTTCGGGGAGTTGGGGTGGAGTGAGGGGCGGCCATGCGCTCACGCGGCGGTTGTAGGCGGCCTCCCATGCCTCCTCGCTGGCGTCTGGGGTGAGTGGCGCTTCCCCCTCCAGTTCGATCATCCAGAAATCCTCGCGGAAGTGGCGGTAGGAGGTGAGGTAGCGCTCCAGCCGCTCATGTTCGGGTTGCATCGTGCGGGTGAGGTCGTAACCGTGCATCTCGCCGAAGGTTTTGACCAGCAGGTAGCGCCGCTCGAACCCGTCCAGATGGATTTCCACCAGCCGCGCCTGTTGCAACATGTGATCGCCGGGGCCTTGGGTTTTCACTCCTTTTTCATGGGAGAGCCGCAGGTAGGTGCTGTAGCCCATTTGAATCAGGGTCAGCAGCCACACGCATTCCGTTGCGATACGGCGGGCATCCAGCGCCACCACATGGATCGTTTGTGCAACCTCCCACCAGCGGTCGTACATCCACGCTTCCTGCGGGCGATTGGCAAGGCTTTTGCCCATCGCGTCCCATTGGCTATCGGTGAAGGCGGCTTGCTCCCCGGCACGTTCGCGGAAGGTATCGGCGAGCGCCAGCCCGAAGAGTTCCGTTCCGGTGAGCAGCGGCAAGGATTTTTCGAGTGCATGGGTTTTCATGGTTTCTTCCTTTCCATGCGAGGTAGTAACACGGCCTGCAAAGCGTCGAGCTTTTGCGCGAGCTGTTGCGTTTCCAGACATTTGCGCTGGGTTTCGAGAAGGCTGGCGATGCTTTGCCCCTCCTGCGGGGTGAGGTCGCCGCACGCCACCGCCTGCAACAGCGCGTGCATCGCGTGGGTGATCGCTTCCGGTGTCGCAACAGAGGGAAGGTCGAACGTCACGGGCGCGTCTTTGCGTGGCGGCATCAGCCGTTCCAGCACCAGCCGGATCGCCGCAATCTCGCCCGCTTTCGCCAGTTCGATGGCTTTGCGGGTGATCGCCTCCGCCTCGCCTTCCAGTAGTGCCTGCATGGCGAGCGTTGCTTGATTGCGGCTCCCCTTCGGACGCCCCAGCGGATTGCCGGAAGCACCTTTCTGGAACTGCCCCACCTGTTTTTCCTCTGTATCATCAGGCATTGGAACCTCCTTAATGCAGCACGCGAGGGGTGCGCCACGCTTGCCAGTCAGCAAAGGCCTGCGCTTCCGCCGCCTCGCGGGAGAGTCCCCCGACATATTCCCCGATAGCGGCGCGTTCGTCGAACCATTCCATATCCTCATGGGCGAGAGGCGGCACCAGCCCCGCATAGACGCACTCGCGCTGATCGAACGAACGGCTAACGGCCTGCATCAGGGAAAGGGTGACGCGGTGATATGCTGGCACGGCATCCGCGAGCAATGCCACCAGCGCCGGTTTATGGGCGCGAAGCATCGGCACCCAGCGATGCACAATCGCGGCCTCTCCGCTGGCCTTGATGACGCCATGAGGGGAGAGACTCAAACACACCCCTTCGGTTGCAGCACGGGCCAGAATCATCTGCGGGGTCATATCAGTACCTCTACCCTTTCTCTCCCAGAGGGGATTTTATCCGTCACAGCGTAACAAGTGAGGCTTTCCGCCGGTTCCAGCGTGACGGATGGAATGGCTGTGACGGCACAAGACACACTATCCGTAACAGCGCAACCATTTGCTAGGATTGATTTTTCTTCCATTTGTGACGGTGTGACGGATAAAAGCGGGGTACCTGATGAAGGAAGGTAGCGTGCAAAGGCATCCCGACAGTCAGACAGGCAAAACCCCTTGGCGGTTCCGTAACTCATACGGATGGTTTTGGACTTGATGCCATACTCCCCCAGACGTTTTGCCATTTGGCGAGGGGTGATCGGCTTGCCCCGGTTGTGGGTGGCCCATGATTTAAGGTCATCCTCGGTGAGCGCTTCCAGCAACTCCTTGGTGGAAAGGCGCTCTACCCCCTTTGTCATGAACACCTCCTGAATATCGGCCAGCAACTCCACCGAAAGAGAGAGCGTTTCCTGTTCAATCCCGGAGATAGCCAGCGCCGCCTGTCTGGCAAGCTGTGGCCAGTTGCCACCGGCATAATCGGCAATCGCCAGCAGAGGCTCCCAGTTATCCTGCGCCCGGTCGTGCAGCGCATCGGGAAGCTCCGGACGCATCGCCTTGATCGTGACCGCAGCATCATCCGCAAACCATGCCAGCATAGAGGAAAGACGCTCAAACAATCCCGGTTCCGCATGGCGTAACCGCTCCACTTGTTCGCTTGGCAGTTTGCGCCGCAGCTCCAGTATGATGCCCCTGTCCATTACCGTTGCGGGTAAATGGCCAATGCCGCAAATGGCCTTCGCCCCCCATGTAGAAAAACGCTGCGGTTCGTGTGCATCACCCACATTACGCAGCACATAGGCACTGGATCGCGTATGGCCACTATTGATGACGCCGCGCAGTTCCTCATTCTCTTTGAAGAAACTATCCGCTTCGTCAATCAAGAGGGTAGGATGGTATTTCTCAATCACCCGAAACACCACCGAAGATGACAGATTAGACGCCGTAAGCGGACGGCACGAAAGACGTCTCATCACATCAAGCAATTGCGATTTCCCGCATCGCATCTCCGGTGCGGTGATGATGGCCAGAGGTGCCACATCAAACGCATCTATCAGCCATGTGAAGGCACACCACAGCGTTGCCGCCGTGATGGTTTCCGGCTCGCAGATGATGAAACGCCGTAAAGTAGCCGCTATCTCATCCAGCAGCCTATCCCCCCGCACCGGTTCTGGCCATGGGTCGATCGTGGGAAAGAGTCCCTTATCCGCTCCGCTTTCCGATTGTGCGCGCCGCAGTTTGATTTCCTGATCCAGTACCGAAACCCGCACCCCCAGCGCCTTGGCTTCTGCCTCCCGGCATTGCTCATAAGTCAGAGGCAAGAGCGTGGAGAGGCGCGACATCGCCGCTTCCAGCGTTTCCACCTGCGGCATGTCCAGCACCGCCCCTATCTGGCGTTGTATCTCTTCCAGCCCGGAGAGGGCGTGCAGGTCGTTCCAGTCGGTGCCGGTGATGCCTTCCGGAAAGGTAGGAAGCACCACCTTGCAGTTATGCGTGCGAGCGGCGGCTTCTGCCTTTTCCTTCCCGGTGTTCGGTTCTTTGGCGTGGTCGTTATCGCCTGCAATGACGATCCGCAACGCCGGAAACGCCTGCTTGATCGCCGCTGTGACGGGTTCCAGATTCCCCGCATTGAACGCCACCACCACCGGTAATCCCGTTGCCATGTAGAGCGAAGCTCCGGTAGCATAGCCTTCCGCTACCAGCACGCGCTCCGCCCTTTCCAGATTGCCGATGCAGTGAAACAGGCCACGGGTGCGCCCGCCGGAGAGGAACCATTTTGTGCCGTCTGGCAGGATGCGCTGCACACTCCACAGCTTCCCTTCCGCATCGCGTAGCGGTACCACCAGCGTCTCGCCTTCAAACCGCACGCCATAGGCGGAAACATGCTTGCGAGCGAGATAGGGCGAGGTTCCATCCGCCGCACATCCATCCCATAAGGCTTGCGCTTCACCGGCCTTGGCGCGCCATGCTTCGGTGCGTTCACCCGCTTCCTCCGCCCGTGCAACCGCAATGGAACGGTCACGCTCGCGGCGCTCCTCCGCTGAAAGTACCCGCCCGTTATCGGGAAACCATGCACCTTTCATCCCATCCACAAAGTCGCCAAACACCACCCCATCGCCCAGCGGTTTGGCGTAGTAACGGCTTTTCTCCCCCCAGCGGGTGAAATGCCCTTCTGCCAGCTTTTGCGTCGGAACCGGCACGCCATGCGCTGCAAGCGCATCCCTAAAGTCGCTATGCATGGCCAGCCTCCTGCATCAGCACATAAACAGCCACCCGGCGGTGCAGCACGCCACACTCGGTCGGTTTGTCCTGTGGGTGGGTGATGATGCGATGCCCTTGGTCACGCAATTCCTGCACGCGAGCGCCGGGGTGCAGAATATCCAGCTCTTTCCTTATTTGGATTGTGCTCATGGGACGTTCACGCAGCGTTGCCAGCAACCTTTGCCGTTGCACCCCCGCGCCGTTGCCGCTATGCTTTCCGTACTTACTTTGAAGGGTCGCCAGTTTGCCGCTGGCGGCTTTTTCGTTATCTGTCATGGGTGCCTCCCTACTCTGCCGCTGTGACGGTGCGGGAATCAAGAAAAAGCTCGACGGCCGCCAGCTTGTAACGTACGAGACGGCCCACCTTAATATATTCCAGTTCAGGATAACGCCCGACTGACCGCCATACTTCCAGTGTATGAGGATTTAGCCCAAGCCAAGCAGCCGTTTCCTCAGTGGTGAGGAGAGAGGAATATACAGGTATAGGAAGCTCCTTGTTGGCCAATGAATGCCGCCGCGACGGAGTGGATTGGAAGGGAGCGTGGCAGAGGTTGGTTGGTAAGTCAGGTTCCTTAGCGATAAGAAGAGAGGGAAGTATGGCCATAATAAACTCCTTGTAGCCCAGTGAATGCCACCACAACGCGGGGGTGACTGGGGAGGAGTGATGACAGAGGTTGGTTAGTAAGCCACGGTACATTCCTCACAAAATTTAGGAGGAATGTTCAATGGCTCAGGAACTTCTTGCAACCGTCCATTTTAACTGTCTATGTTTGCATAGCGTGCATTGTTACCTACCTAGGATAAAATGTAGGCGTGATTAACTGATGTGGAACGGAAAAAGTGAACCCTCTAAAATGGCCCAAACAGGAGCGTATCGCGTTGCTCATTTTTATTGGAACAGGGTTTCTGATTGGGGTGGCCTTCGGCTATTTAGCATACGCTGCGGGTAGCGGCGCTGATGGTGCCCGCGACTTCTGGTACCATTTCCACAGTGGGTGGGTATCAACGCACAGTACAGAGTGGATGCTGGCCGGCCTGTATGGCTGCCTCGTAATCGGCTGCCTCGCCTATGCATCTAACCTAATGCGGAAATCATTGTAGAAGAAATCTGGTATATTATTCAGTTAGGCTTCCTACGATTCCTACAAACAAGGCTGGCATCTATATTCCAATCTGGACAAATTAGAGACAGAATGGTGACTACAAGGGAAGGCCTTCTCTCAGAGAAAAGATCGTACATAAAATCGTCTAGAGTGCGCTCAAAAAATATTCTCTTGGCATCATCTGCATTCATTTTAGCCGGGCGTCGATCTCGTGGATCGTGGGAAAAATACCCTGATTCTATTTTGCGCTTTAAGGTTGCATTTACATCCGCAATCACCTTCGTGCTGAAGGGCTTTTGCCATGTTAAATCAATAAGCCAATTAGAAGAAATATACTCTCTTTCAATATTCTCATTCTTTGCATTTCCGTATGTTGCATTATCAATGCCCTTAAACTTTTCTATTATTTCCAAATCATTTTGAATTATGGCCTTTGTGTATGAATCTATAGACTCCCAAAATGCAACATTAACAATAGAGTGAACCATGCTGCTTTCTTGTATTGCGATCAAAAGCCGATCCATAGCTTTTATAACCTTAATAGCCGCACGCTTCTGTTCATAATGGGCCTTTTTTTCAGTCCAATCCCATGATGTAAATGTATTAAGCACCCCATTCGGGAGAAAACTTATTCTGGAGGGGGATTTTCTATCTATCTCATCCCAAAAGTCACTCATATCTGGAGAGATAAAAATTCTAAGGATAGCATAGTATCTATCTATTGTTCCTTGATAGTTCTCCTGAAATTCATTGATATTTTTTACTCTTGAACATTGAGCCTCTCTCATTCTGCTAAATGAGGCATAAGCTGCCCCTACCAATTCAGGCAATATCCCCTTGGCGCATTCGTTTACTTTTTCTGGCAACCACTTTGGAAGTCTCACAGATTCAATTTCCAGTGTATCGGGAGGGCCACCCATCACTTCCTCCCCGCTTGTGTTTCCATTCCCTGCGTCACCCCACCCGCACCAAAGATCGCAGTCACGGCCTTGTTGCGGGCCTCCTTCACTGGGTCTTGCTGCAAGCGGGAATAAATCGCCGTGGCCGAAGGGGATTTATGATTGAGCTGCCGTCCGATGATAACGGCAGAGGCACCCGTTCCCGCCATCCAGCTACCCAATGTACGGCGCAGATCGTGGATGCGCAGGTCACGCAACCCCACACTTCCTATCTCTATACCCATCGCCTGCGCTTTGATGCGGTACTCTGCCAATGCTTTCTCTAACCGTTGATTCGCGTCTACTTTTGCTTCCTGCACCTTGGTAGCACTCCAACCGTCACGCGCTGCTATCAAGCCGATAAGCTGGAATAACTCTGCACGTGCGAGAATGCGTTCCCAGCCTTTGCGTGGCTCTGCCAAATGGCCTGTGGCGCTATTGCTGGGAAACACCCACGGGCCTCTATTCCCTTGCGATTTGCGGGTTTCGAGGATGCGCATCATCACCCCTTGAGCGTCATCCAGAGAAATAATTTGCGGCGTGCCATTTTTGGTTTCCGGTATGCGCCATTCCTTGCGCTCAAAGCTGATGGCATCCCAGCGCATGGCCATCAGATTGGAACGTCGTGCGCCAGTTAGTAGCAACAGCATGAAATAATCCTGCAATAGCCCGCTTGGCTCCATTGCCAATCCTTCAAAAAACAGCGGTAGTTCTTCTGACTGAATGAAGCGATCACGGGTTTTCTCCGGAAACTTGCGAATGCCCTGCGCGGGGTTAGGCTTATCCCAGATGCCTTGCTCCATTGCCCAGCCAAAGATGCTACTGATCAGTGCCAGTACGCGATTAGCCTGAATAGGGGTTTTCCCCCCTATCTCCGCATGAAGCGTTGCGATAGGCTTTCTTCCGATGCGCGAGAGTTTGTGTGTAGCGATGCTGGAGCGTCTCTTGCAAAAAAGATCAAACTGGGCGACGTCATCCTTCCATGTCTTTTTATGCGGCTTAGCCCAGCGTTCCAGATAGAGATCGAACAACTCGGCCAGCGTCATTTCCATCCGTCCCGCCCGCACAACGTCGTTTGGATTTGCACCGCTGGCTATCTGAGCGTTGATTGCCGCCGCTTTCTCGCGTGCCTTTTCAATAGAAAGGTCTGGGTAACGGCCCAGCGTAATCCTCTCTGGCTTGCTGTCTGCTTTTACCCAACGGAAAACGCAAAAAGTCTTGGCACCGTTACTGGTGACACGGAGTTGCAATCCATGTGTTTTGCTGTCACGGTAGGTCATACGCCTGCCCGGAGGCGGCAACGGCAGGTGGTCTAAATGCGCTTTGGTAAAATTCAGTGCATTCTCTATCATCTCTAGCCCCGGGGTTAGGCCGGGGTTAGGATATAGGTGCAGATTGAGAGATATTTGTGCAACCCCAGCGAGCTATACTTATTCTCAACCATCAGTTATGTAAAGCTAAATAGAGGTATGGAGAGTTCGGTTGAAATGGTTGTTTAGTGACTCTTAATCAGCCTGTCGCTGGTTCGATTCCAGCCGGGTTCACCAGCCTTCGCCCCAATTGGGCTACGCGTGGCGCGGCCCATCTAGGATGAAAACCAGCAGTCAAGCCCTACTCCAACTGCGCCAGCAAATTCGCGGCCCGTTCCTTGACGGTCGGGGGGAGGGAGGCGTCCTGACGCATGGCGTTCAGCAGGGTTTTGGCTTCTGCGGGTTTGCCCGCTTGCAGATAGGCTGCTACCAGCAATTCCTTGGCCAGCACCGCATAGGGCTGCCCGGCCTGCGCCAGCGGTTGCAGGGTGGGGATGGCGTCTTTGTTCGTTTTCAGCAGCAGCATGGCGGATTTGAGTTGGGCGAGTGGCTCCAATTCCGTGCCTTTGAATCCGGCATAGGCCTGCAATGCGGCGTCTGGTTTGCCGGAGCGGGCGAGCAGATCCGCCCGTTGCAGCCGTGCCAGCAACCCGTAACCCTGCGTGGTATCGGTGAGGGGTTGCAGCAGATTCAGGGCCTTTGCCTCGGTGCCCTCCCGTGCTTCCCGCCAGGCGGTGAAGAAGGCGTCGCCCTGCTGTTCCTGCTGGTTGTGCTGATAGCTGCGCCAGGCTTGCGTGCCGCCGACGCCAGCAATCACCAGCAACGCGGCCACCACCAGCGGTCCGCTGTAGCGCCGTGCCAGCGCATGCAGCTTCTCGCGCTGCATTTCCGCCTGAATTTCGCGCACTAACTCATTGGGGATAGGGGTAGGGTCGGCCATTGGATTATTCCCATTCAATCGTTCCGGGGGGTTTGCTGGTCACGTCATAGACGACGCGGTTGATGCCGCGGACTTCGTTGACGATACGGGTAGAAACCCGGCTCAAAAAGCTATGTTCAAACGGATAGGAATCGGCGGTCATGCCGTCGGTGGAGGTCACGGCCCGCAGCGCGCAGACGTAATCATAGGTGCGGGCGTCGCCCATCACGCCGACGGTGCGAACCGGAAGTAAGACCGCAAAAGCCTGCCATATCTCGTTGTAAAGTCCGGCTTTGTGGATTTCGTCCAAGTACACGGCATCGGCCTGTTGCAGGATGGCGACCCGCTCGGCGGTGACTTCTCCGGGGATGCGAATGGCAAGTCCAGGGCCGGGGAAAGGGTGGCGTGCCACCATGCGGTCGGGCATGCCCAGCTCGCGGCCCAGCAGGCGGACTTCGTCCTTAAACAGTTCGCGCAAGGGCTCCACCAGCCCCATGCGCATCCGTTCCGGCAGTCCGCCGACATTGTGGTGCGATTTGATGGTCACACTCGGCCCGCCGGTGAAGGAAACGGACTCAATCACGTCCGGATACAGCGTGCCCTGTGCCAGAAAATCGGCGCCTCCCAGCTTTTTGGCTTCTTCCTCAAACACTTCGATAAAGGTTTCGCCGATAATTTTGCGTTTGCGTTCGGGATCGGTGACGCCCGCCAGACGGCTGAGAAACACATCGCTCGCGTCGCGTGTCACCAGCGGAATGTGGAAATGCTCGGCGAAGAGTTCACGTACCTGAGCGGCTTCGCCTGCGCGCAGCAGGCCGGTATCCACAAAGACGCAAGCGAGCTGATCGCCGATCGCCTCATGCACAATGGCGGCCGTGACGGAGGAATCCACGCCACCGCTGACGCCGCACAACACGCGTTTGCTTCCCACCTGTGCGCGGATACGCTCAGCCTCGCGGTGGCGGAAGGCGGCCATGCTCCACTCCGCCGGGCAGCCGCAGATATCGCGCACGAAACGGGTGAGGAGGGCGGCGCCATCCGGCGTATGGGCGACTTCCGGGTGAAATTGCGTGGCGTAGAAATGGCGTGTTTCGTCGGCGATCATGGCGAAGGGGGCATTCTCTGTGCGTGCAACCACACGGAACCCTTCCGGCAATTGGGTGACGCGGTCGCCATGGCTCATCCAAACCTGATATTCGTTGCCAGATTGCCACAGTCCTTCCAGCAAGGCACAAGGCTGTTCGGTATGGATCATGGCGCGCCCAAACTCGCGGTGCAGGCCGGTTTCCACCCTGCCGCCGAGGGTTTGGCACATCCATTGCTGGCCGTAGCAGATACCGAAAATGGGGATGCCAAGCGCGAAGATTTCCGCTGCTGCTGCCGGTGCAAAGGCCTCTGAAACCGAGGCTGGGCCACCCGACAGAATGATGCCTCTTGGTGAGATTCCTCTTATTTTATCAATAGATAGGGTGCAGGGGTGTATTTCCGAGTATACGCCTGCCTCACGCACGCGGCGTGCGATCAGCTGCGTGACCTGTGATCCGAAGTCCAAAACCAGAATGCTGTGTGTCATGTGTGTTCGTGTAGCGCAAACAGGCGAAAGGGAAAAGACAAAAGAAAGGGGGGAAGTATGCAGAAAAGGTTGCGAGTCGGTATCGGGCTTGCTATCGCTTGAGTAGCTGTTAACTGCGCATTAACCTCAGTCGGCGTAGGTTTGGTGTCCGGTGCGGTTTCAAAAAGTGAATGGGTTGCCATGCGAAATATAGGAATCCTGTTGGCGGTGGTGCTTTCGATCAGCGCTGGGTTGGTCGTGCTGCTCAATATGCAGAGCAAAAAAGAGCCAGAGGTTAAGATTGTGGAGGTAAAAACTCCGGTGCCTCAGGAGATGCCAACGGTGGATATTCTGGTTGCGCGTCAGGATCTTCCCGTTGGGTCTGTGGTGAAGCCGGACTCGATTGATCGTAAGCCTTGGCCTGCGCATTTGAAACTCGATCAGTTTGTGGTTACCGATGGGGCTGGGGATGCCGATGTGCAGGGGTTGGTTGTTCGATCGACCTTCAAGGCGGGGGAGCCTATTATTCGCACCAAACTTTCTAACCCCAAGGATCCCAATTTTCTGGCGGCTTCGCTGGAAGCAGGGATGCGTGCTGTAACGGTATCCGTGGATGCGATTTCTTCTGTTGCCGGTTTCGTGTTGCCAGGTGATCGTGTGGATCTCTTGTTGAATCATGCAATTGCTGTGGGCGAGGTGGATCTTGCCAATCCTCAGGCCGAAGCCAAGAAGGAAGATGTGGTGGAGGTGTTGGTTTCCAACGCCAAGGTGATTGCAACCGATCAGCGTGCCGTTGTAGAGGATGCGTCCGTGCCAACCATTCCCTCTAGTGTGACGCTGGCGGTCAGTGCTGAAGATGCGCAACGCATTCGCCTCGCAGAAAAAAGCGGAACGCTTTCCTTTGTCCTGCGGCCGATTGCGGATGGGGAATCCACAGAGGTTCCGGTTCCGCCAACAACGGTGGCCGATCTTTCCGCCATTTTCCCTCCCAGCTATTATCCCGTGATTTACAATCAATCATCGGCCTATAAGCCCGCAGTTATCGATATTTTCGAGGGATTAGAGGGGGGTGACACAACATCTGGTGTGTCAACGGCAGAAAATTTCCGCAAGGCGATGGACAAACGAAAAGAATCGGGGCATAACCTAGACGGGTTTTCGGCCAAACAAGATAGCCAGCGTAGCGTAACCGTTGTTCGCGGTACCGAGGCGAAGGTGATGGGGGTAACACGCCCGTGAAGAATGTTTTAGGTGTCGTATTGAGTGCCGTGTTGGCTGGGTGGAGTGGCGTTTCATTTGCTGCATCCTCTGAGCTTATGGTGCCCGTTAACCGTTCGGAGCTTCTGACGTTCAAGGAGCCGGTCGCTGAGGTTTCGGTGGCGAATCCCGATATTGCCGATGTGTATGTCCATGGTGCAACCCGGTTGTCTATCAATGGGAAGCGCGTTGGTAAAACAACGGTGCGGGTGCTGGATGAGAATAACAATACGTTGCGGGATATGCTGGTCTATGTGACCTATGATCTGCCTGCCATCCGTGAATCACTTCACCAGTTTTTCCCCAATGAGCAGTTTGGGGTGCAGATGGTGAATGAAAATATCGCCCTGACAGGCGATGTCATGGATCCGATAAGTGTGGATCGTGCCATCCAGATTGTGAGTCAA
>JBIPLF010000043.1:0-14305 GCA_044368015.1 Rickettsiales bacterium | reverse complement strand
AATCACATGCTGATGGGGGTGGGGATCATCGCCCAGCCGCTCGCCTGGACGGCCGATCCAGACCTCGCCATGTGGGCGGTGGTGATCGCCGATGTGTGGAAAACCACGCCCTTTATGGCGCTATTGTGTCTTGCTGCGCTGCAAACCCTCCCCAAGGAATGCTACGAATCCGCACGGGTGGACGGCATTCATCCGGTGAAGGTGTTTTTTGCGGTCACACTCCCACTCATCAAACCCGCGCTGATGGTAGCGGTGATTTTCCGGGCGCTGGACGCGTTGCGTGTGTTCGATTTGATTTATGTGCTGACCAGCAACAGTCAGGACACGATGTCGATGTCGGTCTATGTACGTCAGCAGTTGGTGGATTTTCAGGATGTCGGCTACGGCTCCGCCGCCGCGACCATGTTGTGCATGGTGATCGCCACCATCACGGCGGTGCTGCTCACCCTCGGCAAAGTGAAGCTGGGTGGCGCAACGGGAGGGCGGGGGGAGTAACGCAAAAAAACGTGGTATCCGTCATCCTGAGCGTAGCGAAGGATCTCTCCTCTTGCACAGAGCTATCAGCGCATTGTAAACGGAGAGATCCGTCACCTACGGCTCAGGATGACGCCTATCCATGGCTTCCCTCACAGCTACAACCGTCACAAAACCTTCATTATTCAGAAAAAAAAAACACATCCGCAGGTTATCCTGAATTCCTGTTAAGAACAAGGAGTACCCTACGATGACGACCCAATTTACCATTTCAAATCAATATATAGAGAAGGCACCTGAAGTTATCAGCGAACAATTGATAGATACTGGAGCCATAAACAGGGGGGACATCAAACTATCCGGTGTCACCCCAGATACCCTGACTTTTACGGCTTCAGAAACAATCACAACGCTTGCAAGGAGGGTTCTTTCAGAGGCAGGGGTCGCTGTAGAGTAATCCCTACCTCCCCCTAACCGGCCCGCGCTCGGCCCCTTGGCCCGCCGCCTGCGCCACAAACCGCCCGGCGATGTTGAGCCCCTGCGCGGCGAGCTGCTTCACCACCTCTTTGGATTGCTCATACAGGTGCAGTTGCGCGGTGCAGTAATGCAGATGGGTGGCCGCCAGTTGCTCAATCCCATGATCCATCTGATGCATCTGCTGCCGGAGCTGCTGCTGAAAGCCCGATTTACTCTGCGTCGCCGCATTGTGGCTTTCCAGCCACTCTTCAATCTGCTGGTTATCCACCAGCGCCAGCATCGCCCGAATATCTTCGGGGTGCAGATGCGCGCCCTCCACCTCTTTCACCATCTCCATCATGGCGGCAAGGTCTTGTTTGGTGGTCTCTTTCTCCGATACCTGACTGCGATAATCGCGGTCTGCCGCCTCGCTGAACAGCGCGCTGTAAAGCAAGGTGTACCGCCCGTATAAATCCGCCAGAACTTGCGCCGAAGGACGGTCAAACCCGCGAGGATTCCCCGCCAGCCATTGGCTGCGCTCGCGCAGATGCCGCACATCGGCGGTGAGGCGCTGCACGGTCAACCGTTCGGGATCGGAAAAGGAGAGGAGCGCCCGCACGGCATCCTGATAATATTCAATCGGTTCGCGGATGTCATCCGGACCCACGCGCAACCCCAAACGCGCCTCATGCCCGCGAATCTCCTCATAGAGGCGCAGCACTATGCGCAGCAATGCATCGTCCCGTGTGTCCATGGGGGTATTATAGCCTGTCTCGTGGTGAAGAACCAGTGCCTCCAAGGGAGGGGGGTCGTCATGCTGAACGGAGTGAAGCATCTCTCTACTTGCACCAACGAGTGGTTATAATGAGAGATCCTTCCACTTCGCTACGCTCAGTGTCAGGATGACGCCTCTCCCGTCCCGCAACAGGAGGGCGAACCTGAATTGCTTCGTCGCTACGCTCCTCGCAATGACGAGGAGATGGAGCGGGTGATGGGAATCGAACCCACGTAGCCAGCTTGGAAGGCTGGTGCTCTACCATTGAGCTACACCCGCGACAGGAAGAGGGGGACTGTAGGAAATTCGGCCACCGTTTTCAAGTTTTTCCTACCCAAAATGTTCGGGCTACGAAACACTACACCCCTGTAGAGCCAAACCCACCTGCGCCGCGCTCTGAAGTTTCCAGACTATCCACCACGTCCCAACTGATATGCATCACCGGCGAGACGATCATCTGGGCGATGCGCATGCCGCGGGTGATGGTGAAGGCTTCCGCGCCATGGTTAATGAGCAGCACCTGCACCTCGCCGCGATAATCGGCGTCGATGGTGCCGGGGCTGTTGAGCACCGTCACGCCATTTTTGAGCGCCAGCCCGGAGCGCGGACGAATCTGCGCCTCCCAGCGTGCGGGCAGCGCCATGGCAAATCCGGCGGGGATCAACTGCCGTGCCCCCGGTTGCAGGGTGACCGGTTCGGCAATCGCCGCCATTATATCCATCCCCGCGCTGTGGGCAGTGGCATAGGCGGGTAAATCTAATCCCTCACCATGCGGCAAGCGCTGAATGGCAACGGAAGGTTCGTTATCAAAATCCCACAGTGAAGCATAGGCAGTCATGATGGTTCCTTTCTAAATGCGATGATTTCATCCGCCAGCCGCTCGGCGATCGCCTGTTTGGAAGCGGCATCCCAGATTTCCGTACCATGGGCGGTGATGCATGTCACACGGTTTTCCTCCGCGCCAAACACCTGCCCGCCCGACACATCGTTGGCGAGGATCCAGTCACATCCCTTGCGGAGGCGTTTAGCGCTCGCATGGGGAATGAGCTGCTCGGTTTCCGCCGCAAACCCCACCACCAGACGCGGCCGGTGCATGGGGTGATGACTCAGCAGCGCCAAAATATCCGGTGTTTCGGTGAGGGTGAGCGTGGGTGGCGTCCCCCCCGCCTGTTTCTTGATTTTCTGCGTATTGGGAGCGACCGGAGTCCAGTCCGAAACCGCCGAGGCGCAAATGGCGACATCCACCGGCAGGGCATGCTCACAAGCGGCGAGCATCTGCGCAGCGGATTCCACATCCACCCGCATCACGCCCGGCGGGGTGGGAAGGGCAGAAGGCCCGCTCACCAGCGTCACCTTGGCACCTCTCGCCGCGAGCGCACCGGCAATCGCCATCCCCTGTTTTCCGGAGGAACGGTTGCCGATAAACCGCACCGGGTCAATCGCCTCGAAGGTTGGTCCGCTGGTGACGAGGATATGGTAGCCGTTGAGTCCGCTATGGAGGGATGCTTCGTCATGCAGCCCCTGAACAGAGTGAAGGGGAAGCATCTCTCCGCTTGCCATCAATGTCTGAGTTGTTGAGAGATCCTTCGCTTCGCTCAGGATGACACTCGCAATCGCCTCCAGCGAGGCCAGCCTCCCCTCCCCCACTTCGCCGCAGGCGACTTCACCTGCTTCCGGGCCGATGAAACGAACACCATCGGCCTGTAGCCGCGCCACGTTACGTTTGGTCGCCGGATGCGCCCACATTTGTGGGTTCATGGCGGGCGCCACCCATACCGGGCGATTGGTCGCAAGCAGCGTGGTGCTGGCCAGATCATCCGCCAGCCCCGCCGCCATTTTAGCGAGGATATCGGCGCTCGCCGGGCAAACGAGGATCGCATCGGCCTCCCGCGAGAGGCGAATATGCCCCATCTCGGTTTCATCCTTCAGCGAAAACAGCTCGGTATAGACCGGCCCGCCAGAGAGGCTCGCCACCGAAAGCGGGGTGATAAAGGCCTGCGCGCCTTCCGTGAGGATGCTCGTCACCTCCACCCCCTCCTGTTTCAGCAGGCGGATCAACTCCAGCGCACGGTACGCGGCCACACTGCCGGTGATGATGAGAAGCAGGCGTTTCATACGGTGAGTGTAGGAGCCACCTTATAAAAAGCAAGCGTATCTGTCATCAACTATTCACAAAACAGACATAAGCATGTCATCAAGGCTGTGCAGGGTGTGGGGGTTGTTTGTTGTTTAGGAGGAGATAAAAATGTCATACGCAACATATTCTATACCTACTGCCGAAGAAGTCCGTGATCTCGTCATGAAAGTAAAAGAACAGTTCCCTGGAATGGCTGGGCAAGGGCTGCCTGGGATGCCGGGTTTTGAACCGCCATTGATAACGGCAAATGGCGCTAGTGTGACCGTTCTAGGTGTGGAAGATGAGGAAGCTGCGGAAGCCGTGCTTAAGCAGCTGAAGCAGGTCGGTCATGATATGAGGTTGGGTAGAATATAGGTCGTCCTTGTAGGATACTCTCTGTTTCAAGCTCCAGCGCACGATACGCGGCCACACTGCCGGTAATGATAAGGAGCAGGCGTTTCATGCGGGGAGTGTAGGAGCCACCTCATAAAGCACCGCTCTTCCGCAGCAACGCTGCTACCCATGCGCCTTCCTGAATACGATCCACCAACGTGAAGCCTAACGCCTGGTGAGGAGCCAGCACCTCCTCCACCTGAAAATCCAGAAAGCCGGAGAGGATTGCATAACCCTCTGCTTCCAACGTTTCCGCCAGCAGCGGAGCCATGGCAATCAGCGGATTAGCCAGAATATTCGCCGTCACCAGACTAAACGGTGCACTAGAACCGACTTCCGGCGCGGCGTAGCCATCTCCCTCTACAATGGTGATAGAAACGCTATTCAGAACGGCATTGGCACAAGCAACCGGCACGGCGACCGGATCAATCTCTACCCCCAGCACGGAGGCTGTGGGCCATAATTTCGCCATCGCAATGGCCAGAATCCCGGAGCCGCATCCCATATCCAGTGCATGGCGCGGTTGAAATCCTTCTGCCGCCAACCGATCCAGCAGATGAATGCAACCGGAGGTGGTGGCGTGTTCGCCCGACCCAAAGGCCAGCCCCGCATCCATATGGATCGGCATCAGCCCTTCCGGCACCGGTGTGGCATGGTGATGCGAACCATGCACCCAGAAGCGCCCAATAGAAATAGGCTTAAAACTCTTCAGGTTTTCGGTTACCCAATCCACCTCAGGCAGGGTTTCAACCTCGAAGGCAGGAGGAGCAATACCCACCGTTTGGGCGAGCGACGCCAGACGCCGCACCAGCACCGCCTCTTCGGGCATCTCCACGCAATAGAGCTCCAACCGCCAGGGGGTGCCTTCTTCCACTTCAAAAAAGGCTGAGGATGTGGCGATGTCCCCCAGACTTTCCTCAAAAAAGGCGCAGAAAGCCTCCGGCACCTGCAACCGCAGAATGTGGCGGGGGGCATCATCTGGCAGGTTTAGCGGCATGGGGACATCTTTCCGAGGGCGCTTTGGCAAAAAAGCGCGCAGCGGTGGATACCGAGTGAAACGAGTGTATTCAACATACAGGACGTTTCACTCGGAGGCTCCAGCGCAAGCAGATTTGAAGTCAAAGTAGCCTTCGGGAAGATGTCCATTATTTGAACCATAAATGCATCACATCATTCACGGTGGTAAACAGCATCAGCGAGACGATCAGTACAAACCCTACCTTAAACCCGAGCTCCTGCATTCGCATATGCATGGGTTTGCCGCGAATCCCCTCCACGGCATAATAGAGCAGGTGACCGCCATCCAGCACCGGAATGGGGAACAGGTTAATCAACCCCAGATTGATGGAAAGCAGCGCCATAAACCAGATCACCGATGCCCAGCCCTGATGCGCCGATTGGCCGGAATATTTGGCAATCCGCAACACGCCACCCAAATCCTCTGTGCCGCGTTTACCGGTGATCATCTGCCCGATCGCGGTCAGGGTGCCCGCGCTCATGTGGTAGGCTTCGCGGAACGAGGTGGTCACGGCTTTGGCAAAGGGCAGTGGTTCATACACCATTTCCGAGGTGCCGATGCCCAACCGTCCCACCACGGTTTTGTTGCCGAACATATCCGTGCTTTCGTGGCGTTCCGCCGTGATGGATTGCGCGATGGGTTTACCGTTGCGGATTAGCTCTACCTGCATCGGCTCGCCGGGACGAATGGAGACGATGCGCTGCATATCGGTGAAATACTCGATTTCCTCTCCGTTGAGGTGTGTGATGCGATCCCCCGGCTGTAGCCCCGCCCGCTCGGCGGCGCTGTTTTTTACCACTTCTCCTACCACAGGCAGGGTTTGTGGGTAGCCGACCAGCCAAAAGAATCCGATGAAAATCAGAATGGCAAACAGGTAGTTGATCCCCGGACCGGCAGCGACAATGGCCGCTTTCTGCTTCAGGTTTTTGTAGTAAAAGGCTTGCGAGCGCGCCGTATCGTCCATGGCTTCCAGCTTGGCAGCGTCCGGACTGCTGGAAGGATCGGCATCGCCAAACATTTTGACATAGCCCCCCAGCGGCAACCAGGCGATTTTCCAGCGCGTACCGCTTTTGTCTGTCCAGCCGAAAATCTCACGACCGAAACCAATAGAGAAGGTTTCAATTCGCACACCGCAGCGTTTAGCCACAATGTAATGCCCCCATTCATGCACAAACACGATGATGGAGATGATGAGAATAAAGGGAACGATGGTCGCAAGGCCGTTCAGGATAAAGTCCATGGGATTCCTCTGGTGGAAGAGATTCCCCACTATCGCACAAGCGCGCAGCAAAGGCAATCTGGTGCCGAAATATCACGCCACAACCGGTTTCCGAAAAAGACATTTCCGCGGTTGCATTTCATGACGTTTATGTTACATTCCAGCCTCCATCTAAGAGGCATAGATGTTTTTAGGTTATTGGGGACGCATTTCGCAGGCTTTTTCTGCCTATACGGCAGAGCAGATGCGCTTGTTCGCAGGGCAACTCCATTCCTGTATCCAGCATCGGGTGGAATCCTGTGGATGGTTTGATGTCGATGACGTGTATGGTAAGCTCTCTTCCCTGATGGATGGATCGGTGCTTGCCGTTGGCACACGCATTCAGGACGGCTCCCATGCCGGTTTCTCGCAAACCCGGTGGCTGGATTCCAGCGACCTTGTGTCCCTTTCCAAGGCGCTCTATGTCGATATGCAGCGTAAAGTGGCCAATCACGGCGCGCTGTGCGAGCAGGATGTGTACGACACATTGCTGCGTTTCCAGATGCGATCTGCTTCCGCCGGTGGTGATATCATTGCGGCGTAGGGTCAGATAGTGTCGTCACATTCGCTGATATAACGCTGCCATTCGCAGGCCATAACTGTAGAAGGTTGCGGGCACTATCTAAGGAATCAGTGCCGCTGCTTCCAGTCCTGTGGTTTCCGGATGCCCAAAGCGCAGATTGAAATTATGCACCGCCTGCCCGGATGCCCCTTTGACCAGATTATCAATCACCGACACCAGAATCACCCGGTCGGGTGCCTGATCAGCAAAAAGATTCATCAGGCAATGATTGGTTCCCCGTACCATCCGGGTGGCGGGCGCCAACCCTTCCGGTAGTAGATGCACGAAGGGTTCATCCGCGTAAGCCTCGCTCAGCACTGCGCGGAGTTTTGCGACGGTCCATCCCGCTTCCAGCCATACATAGAGGGTGGAGAGAATCCCCCGCGTCATCGGGATCAGGTGCGGGGTAAAACTCACGGAAACCGGCGCACCCGCAGCATCGCTTAGCCCTTGCTCAATTTCTGGCAAATGGCGGTGTTTTCCCACGCTATAGGCGTGCATACTATCGGTGATTTCCGTGTATAGCAGCGATTCCTGCGCCTTACGTCCCGCACCGGAAACACCGGATTTGGCATCGATGATGATCGGAGAAGGACGAATCGCCCCTGCTCTCAACAACGGAATCAGCGGCAGTTGCGCGCTGGTGGGGTAACAACCGGGATTGGCGATCAGTCTGGCAGACCGCACCGCGTCGCGTGCCCATTCGCTGAGTCCGTACACGGCATCCTGCTGCAAGTCGATGGCCTGATGCGGATGCCCGTACCATGTTTCGTAGATCGCCGGGTCGCGCAGGCGGAAATCGGCAGAGAGGTCAATCACCACCACAGAGGAGGGAATCTGAGCGACCACGGCCTGTGTGGTCGCATGCGGTAAGCAGCAAAACACCACATCAATCGCATCCCATGGCATCTCTTCGGTGCGGATCAGCGGGGGCAGGTCCGGCAGGGCGAGCAGGTGAGGATACAGCGCCGCCAGAGGTTGCCCGGCATTGCGTTCCGCGCCCAATGCGACCAGTTCCACATGTGGATGCCCAAGCAGCAGGCGCACCAGTTCAATTCCGGTGTAACCGCTGGCTCCCAGAATGGCGACGCGCTGTTTCATGATCAACAACATTTCAGGCTATAGGGAGAGTGTGGCGGGAGTGACGGGACTCGAACCCGCGGCCTTCGGCGTGACAGGCCGACGCTCTAACCAACTGAGCTACACCCCCGCAAAGAGTGAAGAAGGCGGATATAGCCGGTGGTGAGGGAGGAAGTCAAGCACATCTGATGCAGTGGGATAAAATTCCTGACTGTACATGTGTCTGCTTTGTGCTGTATGCAGGTGGTATGTTCTCCAAACTCGTCGGTATGTTTTCACAGGATATGGCCATTGATTTGGGCACAGCCAACACGCTTGTCTATGTGCGGGGTCAGGGGATTGTGCTCAACGAACCTTCGGTGGTGGCGATGGTCAACGACCATGGCCGCATTCAGCCTTATGCCTTTGGGAACGAAGCCAAGCTGATGCTGGGCCGCACCCCCGCGAAAATCGAGGCCAAACGCCCCTTGATGGATGGCGTGATTGCCGATTTCCGGCTGGCGGAGGAGATGATTAAGCATTTTATTCATCAGGTGCATAATCGGCGCATGTTTACCTGGTCGAAGATTATCATTTGCGTGCCGTCTGGCTCCACTCCGGTGGAACGCCGCGCCATTCAGGATGCCTCGGAAAGTGCCGGCGCGCGTGAGGTGTTCCTGATTGAGGAACCCATGGCAGCGGCGATCGGCGCGGGCCTGCCGGTGACCGAACCCACCGGCTCCATGATCGTGGATATCGGCGGGGGAACCACCGAAGTAGCGGTGCTCTCGCTGGGGGGGATTGTCTATGCCCGTTCGGTGCGGGTGGGCGGTGACGCCATGGACGAAGCCATTATCTCCTACATCCGCCGTCACCATAATCTGCTGGTGGGCGAAAGCACGGCGGAGCGGATCAAAAAAAGCATCGGGGCAGCCTGCCTGCCGCAGGACGGCGTGGGCAAAACCACCCAGGTCAAAGGGCGCGACCTGATGAACGGCATCCCCAAGGAAATTGTGTTGAGCGAAGCGCAGATTGCGGAAAGCCTTGCCGAGCCGGTGAATCAGATCATCGAAGCGGTGAAGGTGGCGCTGGAATGCACCCCTCCCGAACTTTCCTCCGACATTGTGGATAAGGGGATTGTGCTTTCCGGCGGCGGGGCGCTGCTGCGCAATCTGGATGTGGTACTGAGCAACGCCACGGGCCTGCCGGTGTTTCTGGCAGAAGACCCGCTTTCCTGCGTGGCGCTGGGGTCCGGCAAGGTGCTGGAAAACCCCAAAATGCTCAAGCATGTGCTGTTCAAGCAGGATTGATTTTCCTTTCCTCTTAAGCGTTTATTCATAGGTTTGACCCTAGAATCGGCAACGTTGGATTCCTTCTGTGTGAAGCATCATGTTGACCGAAGCGTTTCATCCGCCGATTTCCATCCTGCTGGTGTCTGACCAGCCAGACGGGACGCGATCTGTACAGGAGAGGCTTGCGGGTATTCACCGCTATGCCATTCAATGCACCCATATTGAGTGTCTGGGTGATATTCAGCAGCATTTTCCCAACCATACCTGGCAGTTGGTGCTGTATGTGATGCCAGAGCAGGATGGCTGGAGCACCGTGGTGCAAGCCCGCGACCGAGTAGGTGATGCAGCGCTGATTCTGTTGCACCACGCATCGGATACGGAGATTCCCACCGTCGCAGAAGTCAATGCTGAGGAATGTCTACCCTCTACCGTAGAGGCACCGCTTCTGGAGCGCGCCATACGCTATGCGGTGGAGCGTCGCCATTACACGATGAATTACCGTCGGTTGGCAGAGCAGGACCCGCTGACCGGATTGCTGAATCGAAAATCCTTCCGCGAGCGTTTGGCGGCAGCGATGGGACGGGCACGTCAACATGGTTCCATGCTGGCATTGTTTGCACTCGATCTGGATCGTTTCAAATCCATCAACGATACGTTCGGGCACGCCGCAGGGGATCGCCTGTTGCGCGATGTCGCTTCCCGTTTACGCGATGCGTTGCCGGATGGCATCACTATCGCCCGGTTGGGAGGCGATGAGTTTGGATTACTGTGCGAGCAACTCACCAGCACCCATGAGTGCATCCAGATTATCGAAGATATACATGAATTGCTGCGTTATCCGTTTACGCTCTACACGCATGAACTTCATATGACGCCCTGCATTGGCGTGGCCACCTATCCACATTGCGGGATGAGCACCGACGATCTGCTCAAACATGCCGATATTGCCTTACACCGCGCCAAGCAGCGGGGGCCGCTCACCTATCAGTTCTACTCCGAGGAGATGAACCGTAAGAGCATGGAGCGGATGACGCTGGAAACGCGGTTGCGTCAGGCATTGGAGCAGCAGGAATTTCAGGTTTACTATCAACCGCAATTCGATGCCTTCAGTCGCCGGATCACGGGGGCAGAGGCGCTCATCCGCTGGATTCATCCCGAAGAGGGGATGATCTCCCCCGCCACCTTTATTCCCATGGCGGAAGAAACGGGTTTGATTTTACCGATTGGGGAATTTGTGATGCGTCGTGTCTGTGCCGATATGCGCGAATGGAATCATGCGGGTCTACCCCCCATCCGGGTTTCGGTGAATTTATCGGCCAAACAGTTTCAGGAAAAGGGGCTGATTCAGAAAATCTTCGACATGCTGGAAGAGTTTGAGACCGATCCCGCGCAATTGGCGCTGGAGGTCACCGAAAGCGTGATTATGGACGACGCCATTTCCAGCAGTACGCTGCTTAGTCTGCTACGGGAACGCGGGATTCATGTGCATATTGATGATTTCGGTACGGGATATTCGTCACTCAGCTATTTGAAGCTCTTCCCGCTGGATGCGCTGAAGATTGATCGCTCCTTTGTGCGTAATCTGCCGGAGGATACCAACGATGCGCTCATCACCAATGCCATTATCGGTCTGGCCCAGAATCTGGGGTTGGAAGTGATTGCCGAAGGAGTGGAAACCGAGGCGCAGCTTGCCTATTTACAGGAGCAAGGATGCAGCACCATTCAAGGGTTTTTGCTTGGTAAACCCGTGCCTGAAAAGGAATTTGTAAAACGATTCCTGACGCCTACGATTAATCCCTGAAATTCTGGAATTGCAGGGGTAGGTCTATCCCCTGCTCCTTCACCAGCGCGATGGCCTTTTGCAGATCGTCGCGCTTGGTGCCGGTGACGCGCACCACCTCGCCCTGAATGGAGGCCTGCACCTTCATTTTACTATCTTTGATGGCTTTCACAATCTGCTTGGCGGTGGGGGTATCAATTCCCTTCCGCACCACCACTTTCTGGCGGATGCTGTTGCCGGTTGCCTTCTCAATCGCTTGATAATCCAGACATTTTGCCTCCAGCTTACGCCGCGTAAAATAGGTGGTGATGAGGTCCTGAATCTGCGTACGCTGCATCTCGCCTTCGGTATGGATCACCAGATCATCCTTCTCACGTTCCACCTTGCTGATGCTGCCTTTGAAGTCAAACCGCGTGCCGATTTCCCGCATCACGCCATTGATGGCGTTATCCACTTCCTGCATGTCGATTTCAGATACGATATCAAAACTGGGCATGGGTCTACTTCCTCCTGTCGTTAAACAGCGCCGGGTTGGCAAGCACAAACAATGAATCTTTCAGGGGCAATCCAAACTGGGCCTTCTCAAAGGCGATATTGGTCTGGTTGCCGCTGGTATCGGTGATTTCCAGCTTACGCATCTGTAGAGGGTTCTCGGCCATCACCACGGTCAGGGTGCCGTGATCCTTTTTACCCTTTTCCTGCAAACTGAAGCGCAGCAGCCCAGCGCGTTGCTCGTAGTCCGAAACCACCACATCGCCGCCCAGTTCAATTTTTGGACGCGCCAGATACCCGGCCAGCGTATCCTCGGAGGGCAGGTAGCTCGCCTCCTTCAGTTCGGAATCGTAATGGGTGACGATGCTGCCATTGACCAGAATCAGCACCGGCACGGGCGGTTTATACTCCCAGCGCAGCTTGCCGGGGCGCGAGAGATAGAACGTTCCCGCCGCGATGCCGCCATCGGGCGCCACCTGCACAAACTCCGCCTTCATAGTGGACAGGCTGTTGAGGTATTGCTCTACCTCCTGTTTGACCCGGTCCGGCATGCTGGAGGCATGGGCAGACGGAGAGCAAAGGAGCATGAGCAATACACACAAAAACACAAACCCGCGCATACCCCTGCCCCCCACGGCAGATCAATAAATATTTCTCATAAAGAATTTAAGGAATACGCCCAAGATAAAGTCTGAGCACTTCCTTAACTCACATTTCTTTCGCGCAACCAAAAACCCCAGTCAACTTGCGTCCCATCCTCAAATGAGGAAATCCTCTCCATTGCACAATTCAACAGTGTATTTACTTCACGAATAAGTAATCTGGAGTCACCACTCATTAAGCGGTACACAGAAATAGAAATACTATTATCCTTATCACAGAAAAAAATCTCTGCCAGTATAGAGCCATTTTTATCAATCAACTCTACACCCACTCCATCGCGGATTATGTCCGTGATTAGCTGGGTCTTGTAAGATGGACTACCGCACTCTAGCATTCAGCATTCTCTGAATTGTTTAGCGCTATCAAATTCCATTAGAGGAAGACATAGAAGCTCACCATGCATCGTTAGCATGCGATGTACAACATGCCAACAGAGAATATCGTGTGTTCGTTGCACTTTCTCACCACATCGTCATTGCGAGGAAGGCAACGCCTGACGAAGCAATCCAGTCTCTTTTTTTGCTGGATTGCCGCGCTCGCGTTGCTCGCTCGCAATGACACACAAATCATTCGCGGAATAGACCACCCTCCGCGCCATTCACCTTGCAGTCACGGGGACAGGGCTGGTATCATGTCGGCGTGATATTCATGCAAAGGAATGCCCCATGCCTGCCGTTATTTCCGCCTATCTGCGTTCGCCCTTTACCCCCGCACACAAGGGCGGGCTTGCCAAAACCCGCGCCGATGAGATGGTCGCGCAGGTGGTGAAGGCGCTGGTTTCCTCCTCCGGCGTCAATCCCAACGACATTGAGGACCTGATGCTCGGCTGTGCCTTTCCGGAAGGGGAGCAGGGGTTCAACATGGCGCGGATTGTGGGTTTTCTTGCCGGTTTGCCGCAAGAGGTGGCGGGGGTGACCATCAACCGCTTTTGCGGCTCCTCCATGCAGGGCATTCATATGGCAGCGGGCGCGATTGCGCTCGGTGCGGGCGAGGTGTTCATCTGCGCAGGCGTGGAATCCATGACCCGCGTGCCGATGGGCGGGTTTAACCCCCTGCCCCATCCGGGACTCTATGCCAGCCATCCGGAAGTGTATATCTCCATGGGGCTGACCGCCGAAAATGTGGCGCAGCAATACCAGTTATCGCGGCAGGAGCAGGAGCAGTTCGCGCTCATCAGCCAGCAAAAGGCGGGGACCTCACAGCCGATGCTGGCGCGGGAAATCGTGCCGATTGGGGACGTCACCCGCGATGGATGCATCCGTGCCGATTCCACCGCCGAAGGGCTGGCGGCGCTCGAACCCGCCTTCGTCAAAGGCGGCACGGTGACGGCGGGCACCTCCTCTCCCCTCACCGATGGCGCGGCGGCGGTGCTGGTCTGTTCGGAAGCTTACGCCGATGCACACGGCTTGCCCAAACTGGCGCGGATTCGTGCGACCGCCGTTGCCGGATGCGCCCCGGAAATCATGGGCATGGGACCGGTATCCGCCACCCACAAAGCCTTGCAACGGGCGGGCATCACCGCCGACGCGCTGGATGTGATTGAACTCAACGAAGCCTTCGCCTCGCAATCGCTCGCCTGCATTCGCGAGCTGGGGCTGAACACGGCCCGCATTAACGCCCATGGCGGCGCGATTGCGATCGGCCACCCGCTGGGAGCAACGGGGGCACGCATCACCGGCAAAGCCGCCGCGTTGCTGGCCGAAACCGGCGGAACATACGCACTGGCCACCCAATGCATCGGCGGGGGACAAGGCATCGCCACCATATTGGAGCGGGTGTAGCCCAGAGTGTAGCCCCCCTCTGCCGCAAGCGGCGGGGTATTCCCCCTCCTGTTTACGGGAGGGGGGTAGGGGGAGGGTGGATGTGCTTACCCCCCCCCCACCTAACCTCCCCCCGTAAACAGGGGGAGGAACTACCGCAGCAAGCTGCGGGGAATACAACCGTAAGTGAGATTGAAAGGAGTTCCC
>JBIPLF010000076.1:0-3018 GCA_044368015.1 Rickettsiales bacterium | reverse complement strand
AAGAAACAGAAAATAAAATAATAAAACAAATAATAGATGAAATAATGATGAAACCGAAGGGAAATATATTAATCTTTGAACCTGGTAAAAAGGAAATTGATGATACTGTAATGTTTTTAAATCAGAATACAAATAAGAATGTAATAGCATTGCAATTTTACCGTGAATTATCTGAAGAAAGGCAAAATGTGATAACAAATATTGATAAAAAGGGGGGAGAGATTAAATTAAACAAATTATTAAATTTTGCTGATGAAAAAAATAATTACAGGAACGGTACAAATTCATATGATATATTCATAATTGTGGCTACAAATATAGCTGAAGCATCGATAACAATCCCTGGTCTAAAATATGTTATTGATACTGGAACAACAAAAAAAAATACATTTGATTACAAACAAAAATGCAGTGTTTTAAAAATGGAAAATATATCGGAATCAAGTCGATTGCAACGGAAGGGGCGTGTTGGTAGAACATCTCCTGGTGAAGTTTATTATTTATATGAAAAAGACAAGATGAAAGACAATAAAATAAAATACGAATTTTCTGAATCTGATATACACGAACGCTTATTTAAATTCTTGCGAAAAGATACAAAACAAAGCAATAATTTGATATATGTAAATAATTTAGAAGATCCAAAATTTAGGATTGAAATGATTGATGATGAAAAAATGAAAATTATAAAACAAAAATATAAATATTTGAAGGAGCAATATTTCAATGGGAATAATTTTTATGAATATTTTGGTAACCCAATGTCTTATGATTATCACAATTACAAACCACCGTCACAATATTATGATACTGGATATGATGGAAAAACATTGCATGATTCTTCAGGATTGTTTTATATGATTCATCCGGAAGAGCTGAATTTAAAAAGAAATTTAAACGGTGATATTATTGGTTTAAGACAAATTGATGACAAAGATGAAATACAATTTGTAAAATGTGATAATATAAGGGGAATAATTAAATCAAAAAAAATGGTATCATTTTGGAAATTACTATTTGATTATGCATATATAGCTCTTGATGGTAATGAAATAATTAGAACTGATTTGTGCGATTTGTTTGTTAGATTGAGAATGGATAAAATGTTATTATTATTAGAACCAAATCTGTGTAGATCATTACTTTTTGCAATAATAAATAATTGCGTGAATGATATGTGTGGATTGATAAGTTTGATGAAGTCAAAATTTGATAAAAAAGACACAAAAAAAGAAATAATTTTTGATCCTGATCAAAATGAATTTGATTTTAAAAATAATATGAGTGGTACGAATGTATCGTCAGATATTGATGTGATAGTGAATGATGTTCACAATATGAAAAAAAAAATTGTTTCATTATATCACAAAAATACGCATAAAAATGATGAAGAAATAGATGATTTATTTAGTAAATTAATTATGTTTGATATTGAGGATTTAAAAAGAAATACTGATAGTGCTGGCGAAAAATGGATTTTACAGCGTGGTGAAGAAATACGCAGATGGATAAAAATAAAAAAAAGCGTGAATGAATTTTTAAAAAAAAACAATGGTGAAAATTTATATTTGGTGAATCAAATTATTAACAGAAAAAAACTAAATGAAATTATGATGCCAAAACAATCAAGTTTCCAAAAAATAAAAATAGCGTTGATGCTTGGTTTTCCGCATAATTTTGCGAAACGCATAATAAAAACACCATATTTTATGTCATTGTATTCACCGTTATATCAAAATATTTTTAAAATAGATCAAGAAAATGGGATAAACAGATCATTTGTGGATCCAATATATTTATCGAATTATATATTTTATGTGAAATATGATTGTATGAAATCGACAATATTAATAGTTACACACATATCACCAAATGATATATTACTATATTTGTCCCATATATATTTCAATAATTTGACATATGATTCAAAAAAAAAAGAATTTATATATGGACAAATAAAAAAATACGAAAATTATGCTGGATCCAATCCAAATCCAGAAATAAATAATTTTTTTAAAAAAATGAATATTGATGGTGATATAAATGCAACGATTGTCAATCACATGAAAAATTTAATGGAAATTCAAAACGATTTTTGCAACGAAAAAGATATAAAAACTGTCATACAATCAAACAAAAATATGATAATATTTGAGCCCAAAATGAAACAATATTTTGATAATTTAATGCAACAAAATATAAATAAAATAATGGAAAAGGGTCGTTTTGATGATTGTGCAGACCAAAAAATTGAATAACTAAATACAATATTGATATTATTTTAAAAATAATAAAATACTATTCATTACGATAAAAATGAATTGTTTGGTCGTTTCGGAAGGATATGTGAAAGATATGGATTTTTGGAATGAATTTAATGGTGAAATATGTAATACAATAGAAAATAGCATAAGCGATATTGCTAAAAAAACTTATTGTATAAACACGGGCAATGGTTCTGTAATAAAATTGCACAATGAAATTTATGTTCTCACCTGTTATCATATACTTTTAGATAATGAAAAAACGTATGTCGTAATAAATGATAAAAAAAAGACACCAATAAAATTTAAAATGAAAGTGAAATTGTGTATTGAATTTTTGGATATTGTTCTTTTGGAATTTTGCGATGTATCGCAAGATTTGTATTTTACAAACTTAAAAATATATTCAATCGAGGATTTTCTTGTAAAAATATCAAAAATTGATACAATAGCAAAAAATGATAAATTCACAATTAATTTTATGAATGAACATTTGGAGTCGTATACTTTAAATTTTGATTTTGTGTGTGTAGAGGAAATAAATTTTATTTCGGATTTTATCACCGGATACAAAATTCCATTTTATAAATTTGCGTTGTATGAAAACGAAATAAAATTAAATGGTTTAAGTGGATCATTGATCACAAATACGCAAAATGTGGTTGGGATGATTTGCATATCAAAAGAATCAAAATATGTGTTCGCGTTTCCATCAATTTTATTAATAAAATGTGTGTGTTCATGTTTATTGTAT